>NZ_VFMY01000001.1:615540-923310 GCF_006715305.1 Arthrobacter sp. SLBN-100 | reverse complement strand
GTTCCTGTCCCAACGGAGACCCAAGGAAGCGGGGGATTTGATTGATCATGCAAGGGTGCTGGCAGATCTCTCCCGCAACAACGCCTGGATAGTAGTTGCGGCAACCGCTCAGGCTAAGCTGAATGCTTTCCGGGGCGAAGCGGGAGTTGCACAGCAAATCGTGCATCAGGCTTTGAGCTTGACCCCTCGGTGGGAGTGGTCTCGGGGCAGGCTTATGGATGCAGGTTGCGAGGTTGCCTTGGCAGAGTGGTCTCTGGAGGCAAAACGGCAAGCTTCCCGGCTCTCGTTGCTGGCGGGACGGAGTGGAATGCGCGAGTTAGTGGTCCGAGCACACTCGCATAGAGGTGTGCTGGGGGATGCCGCAGCCGCTGAGGCGATTCCTGTCCTGGTGCAAGGCATCCAGAATCCCGCCCTGAAGTCGCATCTGGTCGCAAGGAAACAGCTCCCGGTTGGAAGTGGCGAGTAACAACAACGGCGGGTCAGGTGGCCACGCTATCACCCAGTGCAATCAAATGTCCGTTCATTGCTTCCCATCTGGCAAAGAGCTCTGCCAAAGGTCGGTCATGCTGTTGCTGTTCGCGTTCATGCAGGCTGGGTTCCATCAGGAGCGGAAGCACAAGCCGAACTGCGCCAACGGGAAGCCTCAGTGATGCTGCCAGCGAATATGCGGCCCACACTTGCTCGGGGTTTGCGCGGTAACCGGCGTCCCGGAGGCCTGCAAGATAGCCTTGGAAAACCGTCGACTCCAGCTCCCCAATGTCACCCACTTGAACGTCCCCGTACGCGATCGTGGCGCTAACCAGCGCCGCCAGTTCCTCCCCCAGGGCGGCCATGCCGACAAAGGCCCAATCAATCAGGAGCGTCTGATCGCCTGCGTCGTGCGGCCTGGAAATCATGTTCCGCCGGTGGACGTCCAGGTGGCAGAGAGTCTGGGGGAAACCCTCGAGCAGGTTGAGCCTCCGATCCCGCTCAGACCACAGATGCAGGACCGCATCGGCATCCGAGTAGACCGGCTGGATAATGGGGTCGTCCCTCAGCTCCTGAAGCCGGGCAATGGACGGCCCGGCCTCCTCCAGCCACCCCCTCAGCCAGCGACGGCTAAGCCAAGGCTCCGAAGATCCCGCGCGTGTTTGCGCGAAGTCCCCGTTGAACCTCCCCAAGTGGTACGCCGCCAACTGATAGCGGGACAAGGGCCAGTCGCCGTCATCGGCAACGTCTTCCAGCCATAACCACGTCGAGCCGTCCGGTCGACGCACCCTGCCCAGGCAACGGGGCATGGCAACACCCTCGGCCTCCCGTAGTACTGCGGACCCATAGGCATGGTACTCGCGCTGGGCGAAGTTCCACCTGTCGGATTCCTGGGGCGAAGCGGCCGCGAGTACCTTCAGGATGATGCTCCAGGCATTGTCACCCTCCTGGTCTTGCGCGTTACCGCTCACACGAAAAACCCCGGCCGATTCGCCCCCTCCGTGGAGAAGCGGAGTTACTGTCAGCGCGTCTGGATTGTTACTCGATGCCACGAGCCCTGGAAGCACGCCAGCCAACATCACCGTGTCGATAAGGCTTACTGGTATGGCTTCACTCAAAGCAGAACCATCCGGGGAATCGGCAGATCAGGACCATCGGAGAACCGGCGAAAGAGCTCCAGTGTACTTCCCATAATTCTGAACTTGGGAATCAGGAGCTGCAATACGGGGGCACGAAATCCTGTGTGGGTGACTCGACTCCGGAGTTGGCTCGTATCGACGCCGGCGGCCATGCTGTGCTCCCGTGACGGCTGGCTGCGAGGGCGGCGAGGTCGCTGATGAGCCGCTGCACCTGTGTTCGCGGCCCCCTGCAGGGGGAAGCCTGCTGCACCGCAAGCGGTTCAACCAAGGGTTTGATGGGCGGGGCTGGCACAGGAGCCTGAGCGGCTCGTGCGTCCTCGGCAAGCGGGATACTTCTCGTGCTCATACGTCCCCCAGACGTAGTCGTTGTTGCCTTGGAAACCCTCTAGGAAGCCAGGAGGAAGCGGGGGAAGCCATTCGGTCAATCCTCGGGATCTCTTGTGTCGATCTTGAGCTGTTACGTACGCAGAACACGGTGCGGCATGGCGGCCGAGCATTCGCCACGGCAGCACCGTGTCGGCCGAGTGACCCGTAGAGGGGACAACTGTTCGGCGCGCAGAGTGAAGCTGGTCCAGCTGCAATTACCTACGGTTACTGCAGTTGGAGCACCAGCTTTGGTGGGGTCGTAGTCTCTCTGGAGCCGAAGTCGGCCCCGTCGCTGCTGGTGGCGTTGATGCCAAGCGACAGCATGCCGCCAAGCTCGCCCTGCAGGGCCGACGCAGTCAGTGGCACTTCATAATTGGTGTTCGCCGTGACCGGTCCGAGACTGCCCAGCACGCTGCTGCCCAGGGCCCGCCTTGTGCTGTACGTGAGGCCGCTCTCTGTCCACGTGTCGTCCGCTACCAACCGGACATTCTGCGTGCCTATTGAGCCGCTGGTTGTCGCCCGCAGTTGGAGCTTCGCGCTTACGATCGTCTTTCCTGCGAGTGCCGACAAATCAAATTTCAGGTAGGCATTATCCACCGGGCTGTTGTCCACTGCGAGCTTCAGTGCCGTCCCGTAATTCGTCGTCGTCGCCGCGCTCGAAACATAGGCGTCCGCTGTCGCCGTCAACGTCAACGTCACCGTCTCCGAGGGCGTGGTAGCCGCGGCTGTAGTGAAAGTCCACGTCTTAGCGATGAGTGTGTTGCCGGCGGAGTCTTTCGCTCCGCTGACCCTCGCGGTGTACTGCGTAGCGGGTTTGAGATTGGACGTTGGATCCAATGTGGCGGTGTTGTTGTTGAGGTTGACGACGGCATCCACAGGAGTGGTTGAAGTTCCTTCGGCCAGCGTGAACGTCGTCCTGTTGACCGTCGTCGAGTCCATGGCCTCCGAAAACGTAGCCGTGACATTTCCGGTGACTGCTGCGTCTGGTGCATTCTCTGCCGGCGTCACTGAGGTCACCGTGGGTGCGGTGGTATCCCCGGATGGCGTCCCGGTGCCCGATCCTAACTGGAGCACCAGCTTTGGCGGGGTCGTAGTCTCTCTGGAGCCGAAGTCGGCCCCGTCGCTGCTGGTGGTGTTGATGCCCAGCGACAGGATGCCGCCAAGCTCGCCCTGCAGAGCTGACGCAGTCAGTGGCACTTCATAATTGGTGTTCGATGTGACCGGTCCGAGACTGCCCAGCACACTGCTGGCCAGGGCCGGCCTCGTGCTGTACGTAAGGCCGCTCTCAGTCCACGTATCGTCCGTAACCAACCTGACGTTCTGCGTACCCGTCGAGCCGCTGGTGGTCGCCCGCAGCTGGAGCTTCGCGCTTACGATCGTCTTTCCTGCGAGTGCCGACAAATCAAACTTCAGGTAGGCATTCTCCACCGGGCTGTTGTCCACTGAGAGCTTCGGCGCTGTCCCGTAGTTCGTCGTCGTCCCGCTGGAAACATAGGCGTCCGCTGTCGCCGTCAAGGTCTCCGTTTGAGGCGCGGAGGTGTCGATTACCCAGGTTCGCTCCGCAGGAGTCGGGTCGGAGTTGCCAGCCGCGTCGGTCGCTCGCACCGCGAAGACGTGTGAGCCAACTGCGAGATCAGCATAATTCTTCGGCGACGTACATCCCTCGAAGGCACCTCCATCCAAGGCACACTCGAAAGTCCCAGGCTCCGTCGCAGTGAAGGTGAACTCAGCCGAAGTGCTGCTACTGGTCCCTGATGGACCACCTGTAATCGAGGTATTGGGCTGTGCGGTATCCGGTCCGGGGTCTCCTCCACCACCCGCTGCTCCTATTTTACGCGGGTCGTAGGCCGCATCGACGAGCAGTGCCGGCGCGTAGGCGGCTGCGATGGACTGCCACGGTACGAGCTTGAAATTCTGATTCCCTGTGTCGTTGGAGGTGTCCTGTGTGATGAAGAAGCCTTGGGGGAAGGGGCCGCCGACGCCAAAGTTGGTGACATCTATCCCGTCCATGCCGGTGACAGCATCGATACCGTTCCCGGCCGGGATGGCGAACGCTCCCAGCGGCCGGTTGTCGTCACGCGTGTAGGCGTGGAATTGATTGGAGCCCTGGCTCGCGGCCAGCAGGTAACCGGCCCCACCGCTGCCGTAGTAGATGCTGATGCCCTTGATGTCCTGGACAATGTCACCGCCGTTCTCGACCGTGCTGACGACTTTCGTCCCCGCGGTCGAGTCCCCGGGCTCGGCGCCGTAACGCCAGATTCCGCCGATGTCCTCCTGCGCAATGTAGAGTCGCTTCATCTCATCATCGGCAACCAGGCCCTCGGTGTGGGCCGGACCGCTCACCGTCCAGCTTCGCACGAGCCGGCCGGTAACCGATCCGGAGGAGCCGTCGAGCTCCCACTGCTCCACTTTGCCGATATCAGTGACATAAGCGAAGTACTTACCGGTGGTTGGGGAGTGGTAAAAGGAGAACCCGCGGGGCGTTTTGATGCTGGCAGTGGGCAGGAAGCTGCCGACTTTCGTCAGGGAGCGGTCCGACTCGTTGACCTTGTAGAAGTCCAGGCTTCGTTCTCGGTTCGAGACACCAACCAAGCCGACACGGCTGCTGCCGAGGGGGAAGTTGTAGCGGACATCAACATTGTTCATGCGTCCGTCCGGATAATAGAACAGTTCCTTGCCCGACAGGTCGTAAACGACAAGGCCGTGTCCACTGGTGCTCTTGTCCGTGCCGATGATGGTGCTCTTCGACGGGTCGGTGGGATGGATCCAGATGGCCGCGTCGTCCGCGGCATCCCCTGATCCGTGCATAGGAGCTGTTTCGACCGTTGCGTGTACCTGCGTTACGGCCGCATGCGCTTGCGGGGCCACCAGTATATTGAGGCCTGTAAGGGCGGCAGCTAAAACCGCGACTAGCAGGAACTGGAGCAGCGCGGCAGCGTGGCGCAAGGATCCGCCAGCCGCCTGCGTGTGTCGAACACTGACAGTGCGTGTCATGGATTTCCTATCCGTTGGCCGGAGCGCTGCACGAAGGCACCGTAGGAGGCTGACGAGCAGATGCGTGCACCGACCGGAGTGAAGTCGTGGTGGGAATACCCTCGCTCACCGAGCTTGAAAAAAGCTTGGGGGTAGGGGCGGGATCAGCGCTCTCACGGCGATAGCCTTGGGATGCGGCAGCCGCGTGCCGAGATCCGCTAGAACCTTGGTAACCGCCCGGCGAGCCGCCAATCGGAGCCTTTACGCGCGATCACACTTGCCAGAGTAATTCCTTAGAACAGCGGCCAGGGCACCGAGGGCATCTCACCGCTTGGAGCCGGGAACCGCCCTGCCAAACGCAACCGGGCGCAGCGCGCGGCGAGCGAGGCGACTTCTTCGGCGCTAAGCAAGTTCGCCAGGTTTCGGCCCAGCTCACCATGGAGTCCTGCGCTGACACGGTCGATGCCGTCGCGTTCCTCGGCGGTCAGAGCGTCTCCCAGCCACCCCCACAGCACTGTGCGCAGCTTGTGGTCGCGGTGAAAGGTGAGCCCATGATCCACACCGTGCCGGTGTCCGTCTGACATGGCAAGGATGTGATCGCCCTTGCGGTCGGCGTTGTTCACGACGACGTCGAACACCGCCATGCGTCTGAGCTCTGGAGAGTCTTCGTGTATGAGGGCGACCATCCGCCCCTTCTCGTCCTGCCCCTCAAGGACGTGTTTCCAACCGATCTTCGGTACGTCGTCCGCCGCGACGAGGTCCACCGCGTTCCGGTCGGGGTCAGTCTCCTGCCACAGCTGCACCATTCCTTGACCTAGAGGTCCATCGCGCAGCCAGGTGCGCGGCACCACGTTCCAGCCGAGGACCTCAGAAACCAGGTAGGCGGCGACCTCCCGGTGGGCAAGGAAGCCGTCGGGAAAATCCCACAGCGGTTTCTCCCCGGCTATCGGCTTATAAACAACGGTGGTGCTGCCGATGGTGCCCAAAAATGTGGCATTCGACGCCGTCGTGATCCGCCCGGTGAGCGTCAGCCCGGCAGTCAGCAGGTCGGGGGCCGGCATCAGACCTCGGGCAGGGTGCAGACGTGCCCGTCGGCGTCTACGGGATAACCGCAGAGCGGGCATGCGGGACGCCCGGCGCCCACCACCTCCCGGGTCCGCTTGGCGAATGCGCGGGCGGTGCCGACCGGCATCCGCAACAACAGCATTTCGGGCACATCAGCGCCGTCCTCATCAGGCAACTCGTCGTCGCTATCGACATCGGTGATCGGGTATGCCTCTATCACCACCTGCGCCGTCGTCGGGTCCCACCCTAAGGTCATGGCCCCGGTTCGAAACTGCTCCGTAACTGCCTCGAGCTGGTCATTGTCGACGAGTTCGATGGGAGTACCCGTGGGAACGCTGAAGGGGTTGCCCTCGACGGTGATGAGCTGATCGAGGATTTCGTCAATCTTTTCGGCGAGCTGGGCCGACTGCTGCTTCTCCATGGCGATACTTACGATCTGAGTTCCTGCCCGCACCTGCAGGTAGAACGTGCGGGCTCCCGGAACGCCGACGGTGCCGATGACAACCCGGTCAGGCCAAGCAAACTCATGAACACGTGTGGGCATGAAAGTATTTTAGGCACATGAGGTTTACTGCGCCGTTTGCCCTGCGCCGCCGCCCACCGGCGCATCGCCAGAGTTGATACCGTTCGACAGCCACGACAGATCCCCGGCGTCGGTGTTCGTCGCATAGACGCTGGGCCGAACAGCACCATAGTGGACGATCGATACGGAGGCAGGGCCCACGTTAATGCGCTGGAACAGGTCGAGGTGCATACCGAGCGCGTCGGCGAGGATTGATTTGATGATGTCACCGTGGCTCACTGCCACCCACACGGCTCCTGGTCCGTACTCGGCTTCGAAAGCTGCATCGTGGCGCCGAATTCCTGCCACCGCCCGGGCCTGCATCGCGGCCATGGATTCACCGCCGGGAAAAACGACGGCGGACGGCTGCGACTGCACAGCAGCCCACAGGTCTTCGGTCGCGAGATCACTGAGCATGCGGCCCTGCCACTGGCCGTAATCGCACTCTATGAGATCGGGATCGGCCGGCACGTGAGGATTACCAGCCTGGCGATCGAGGATGAGCTGGGCGGTTTGCTGACAACGCTCGAGGGGGCTCGATACCACCCCAGCCAAGGGCACCACCGCGAGCCGGTCTCCGGTCAATGCTGCCTGCTCGCGCCCGATCTGGTCCAAACTGACCCCAGCCGCCCGACCCGCCAGCAGTCCAGCGGCATTAGCTGTGGTGCGGCCGTGCCGCACGAGGATAACTGTCGCCATCCATCCAGCCTAACCAGCATCCTTCGCCGAATCCCGCCGGCGCGGTTGATTCTGGCTCCGCGGTCACCGGTGCAGGTGTTCCCGCCAGTCTGCCGGTACCTTGTCTGCCGGTGCAGGTGCCGGCTGCTCCAAGGGTCTGGACTGTGGATCCGGAAGCCGCGGGCCGCGGAAGAACTTCTTCGTGGTGTGCTCGTAGAACCAGTTCTCGCCAGGTTCAAAGGACCTCATGACGGGGTGGCCGACGGTGCTCGCGTGGGCGCTGGCATGCTGTGAGGGTGATGAATCGCAGCATCCGATGTGGCCGCATTGGGCGCAGCGGCGAAGATGCAGCCACCATCCCGGGCCGTCACCGCTGAGGCACTCCAGACACCCCGTTCCACTGGGTGTGGCGGTGAGGCTGATTCCTGGAATAGGGCGATCCTCCATCGGGTCCTCCATTTCCATCGCTCCGGTTCTGCTCCAGTTATCCCGCTTGCCCGCCGTCGGGAGCTATTTTTGCAGAATCTCCGCGCCCTTGGAATGACAGCATCGAGGCGACAACCGGGGCCCGATACAACTCCCGCCGAAGGACCTTTCCGGAGGCAACAGGGCTCCTTGTCCCCAATGCCCTGCCGCGAGTATCGTGAGCGCCACCGAACGATTGTCCCGGAAAGACGGCAGCCATGGATGACTCGGTTCCGATCTTGCTGATTGCCACCACCGACCCGACCTCCCGGCGAGTTCTGGGCGAAGAGTTACGCCGGCGGTACGGTGCCGACTACGAGGTGGTGACCTGCGCCGACCATGCCCACGGGCGGGCGGTGCTTGAGGGGCTGCGGCGCTGGAATCGCCAAGTCGCCCTTATACTCGGGTGCTACGGACCGGATGACCGCGGTGGGCTCGACTTCCTGCGGCGTGCCTATGGCTTTCACCCGGCCGCCAAGCGTGGAGTTGTGGTGACATGGGGTGACTTCGCCAGCGCCCCCACTGTCTTCCGGGCGATCGGGCAGGGGTATGCCGAATTGGTGATCATACGTCCCGAACGGTTGCGCGACGAAGAATTCCATGGGGCGATTACCGACGCCCTCGACGACTGGCACCTGGCCCAGGGGGTCGGGTTCGAGGCGGTCCGGCTCATCGGGGAGGTCGGCGACGAAAGGACGCACACGTTGCGCGACTCCCTGAGCCGAAACCACATCCCTGTAGGATTCCACCCTGCCGGGTCCGAGACAGCGGAACGGACCCTGGAGAGCATAAACCTGCGCGACCCCGTGCTGCCGGTCCTGGTGCTGGAGTTCACTGCTCCGCCCATTGTCCTCGAGAACCCCAGTGACCTGGAGATCGCCGAAGCGATGGGGGTGACGCGACCGCCACCGGCGGACAAGATCTTCGACGTGGTGGTCGTGGGAGCGGGTCCCTCCGGTCTCGCAACCGCCGTTTACGCCTCCTCCGAGGGCCTTTCCACCATGGTGGTGGAGGGAGAGGCTGTGGGAGGCCAGGCGGGCACCAGCTCCTTGATCCGCAACTACCCTGGCTTCCCCCGCGGTGTGAGCGGCGCCCACCTGGCCTACCGGTCATTCCACCAGGCCTGGACTTTGGGGACAGACTTCTTGTTCCTGCGGAAGGTGCAGGGGCTCCGCGTGGACGGAGCGCTGTACGCTGTGTCGATTTCCGACGGCAGTGTGGTGCGGTGCCGCACAGTCGTGGTGGCCACCGGCGTGGACTACCGTCGCCTCGGCATACCCCAGCTCGAGCATCTGGTGGGCAGAGGCGTCTTCTACGGGGCAACAGTCTCCGAGGCGCCGTCGATGGCCGGAAAGCACGTCTGCGTCGTGGGTGGCGGCAACTCGGCCGGACAGGCGGTTCTGCACCTTGCGAAGTACGCGAAGAAGGTGACGCTGCTGGTGCGCGGATCCACCCTGTCGGCCAGCATGTCGGAGTACCTCATCTCCCAACTGGAAGCCACCCGGAACGTCGCGATCCGCTATCGCACCATGCTCGTGGGGGCACGCGATCAGGACGGCTTCCTTGCCGCCGTCAAGGTCGCCGCATCCGGTGCCGAGGGTGCAGTCCCGAGCGAGGAGATCGAAGCGGGCGGCTTATTCGTGCTGATCGGTTCGGTGCCGCGGACCTCCTGGCTGCCCGACACCGTAGAGCGTGACCCGGCCGGTTTTCTGCGCACGGGCTCCAGCCGCGATGTCAGCGCCGCCGGGTCCGTCAGGCCGGACACGCGGCCATTGGCGCTGGAAACCAGCATGCCCGGCATTTTCGCGATCGGCGACGTGCGGGCGGGTTCGATCAAAAGAGTGGCTACCGCAGTGGGGGACGGCGCCACCGTGGTCTCGATGCTGCACACCTACCTGGCCGAGAACCCCCTGACTGTTTCACCCCATACCCCAGCTGAGGCAGCCGTACCCGAGGAGCTGCCCGGGTGATGTCCGCTTCAACTGGGGCCACGCCCTTGATTGCGCCGATGCGGTGGCTGCTCTACGTCGCTGCATTCCTCGTGTTTCTGGCCGGGCTCGTGCTGTTCGTGTTTCCGCTCCGGACTGATGAATTCTTCGCGTGGACAGTCAATCCGCCCATGACCGCGGTCTTCCTTGGGGCGGCATACTGGTCAAGTGCCGGCCTGGAGGTGACGGGTGCCCGCTCGGCGAGTTGGGATTCAGCGAGGCTGGCAGTCTGGCCCGTGTGCATCTTCACGACATTGACCCTCGGAGTCACCCTGCTTCATATCGATCGCTTCCACCTGTCTTCAAACGCTGCCCCCACTGCCCAGACAGCCACCTGGGCGTGGCTGGCAATCTATGCCTTGGTGCCCGTGGCGATGCTCGTCATCAGCAGGATGCAGGTCCGGTCGCTGACTCCCGCGCCAGAGTCCGTGACGGCGGGACGGCCAGTGCTGCCCCCTGCGCTCCGGCTGCTCCTGGCAGGAATCGCCGGCGTATTGCTGTTCTACGGCGTGGCGCTCCTGGCAGTACCCACGCTCGCCGCGGCGTGGTGGCCGTGGACACTGTCCGAACTGACCGCGAGGGCCATCGGAGCGTGGCTGGTCGGTCTCGGGTGGGCGGCCGCACAGGGTCAGTTCAGCCGCGACCTCCGCACCGTCCGCCCCGTGGCCCTGACCTCCGTTGCCTTCGTCATTCTGCAGGCGCTTGCCCTGCTGCGCTATGGCAGCGCCCTGGCATGGCCGGGCGCACCGGCGATCGGCTTCGTAACCGTACTACTTGCTATTGGAGTTGCGGGCGGATGGGCACTCGCATTATCCCGTTCGCCGGTAGCCCGGGTCTAAGGCCGCAAAACGTCTTTCCGCAATCTTGTGTCTGCCCCTGTATCGGAAACCTCGTTTGTCTGTGCATGCTTTTCGTGACGCAAAGATCGACGGGGGAGATCATGAAAAGAAGCGCCGCTGGATTGTCTGCCGCAGGCTTGGTGCTCGTTCTGGCTACCGGATGCGCGCAAGGGCAGGGCGTTCTGTCCGCTCCCGTAAGTACGGAGATTCCTTCCCCGTCAGCGACTGCCAGCCAGCCCAGCCGCACACCTTCCGGCCAGGACACCGGTTCTCCCATGCAGGTCACCATCATCCCGCTGGGCAAGAACAACGGTGTTGAGGCAAGGCTGCCGATCAACGGCTATTTCGCGCGCCCAGGCATGGAGATCACCTTTGATGCTTCGTCATCCATTGGCGCGGTGGACAAGTACGAGTGGGACCTGGACGGCAACGGTACCTACGATATGTCGACCAACGGGCCGGTCCTCAAGCACACTTATGTGAACGAGTTCGAGGGAGAGATGATCCTGCGGGTCTCGAATATGGTCGGAAGCACCAATGTCCTCAAGACTCCGGTTCACGTCAGCACGATCTGGGCGCATCAGCCGCTGGCGCCGCCACGGAATGTTCAGGTCGAGGTGCTGTCCACGGTCGAGGGAGTCAGCGAGATAAGGGTGACGTGGGAGTCGGACGACCCAGCTGCCGAGTCCTGGGCTGTGGCCATTAACGGGTTCCCGGCAGGCCGCGTTGAAAAGTCCGCCCGATCCGCAAACGTCACTGACATCCAGCGTGAAGAGGACGTCCTTGTGGAGGTTCTTGGGCTGACGTCGGACATGGCCCTCGGTCTCCGCGCCGGAACAACGCTACCGGCTTCGATACCCTAGATTGGTTCCTTCGCCAGCGCCTTCGTCTTGGCCGGTGTTTCGCGGCCGAGGCGCTCGTCCAGCGTCACTCGCAGTCTGGCGGCCGCCACTTGAACCCGGTGCTCGGCTGGGGTGGCATTCTTCTTGACCGGCTTGGCAGGTGTGTTCCGGGGAGTATGAACAAACCGATGTTCAGACGACGCTGCGCTCATGGTCCAACCTCCTTGGCCTTGTCTTTATCCGTCGTTCCATTCTCGCTCAAGTTGTCAACGGCGTCCACGAACGGCCCTTCCTGGTCAGAGTCGCCTACGTTCGCAAGGTCGTCCCCGTTCTCATCACCCGAGACGCTTTTCCAGGCGATGTCGAATAACTCGAGCTCCTCATCCCGCGCAAGCTCGCTGCGGGCGAGAACTTCAAGTGTTGCTAGTCCCAAGGCCTTCGTTCCTTCGTCGCCGTCCAATGCCCGGTCCAGCGCCCATTGGGTCCGCCGCCACCATTCCGCCCGGCTGTCCGCTGCAGTTTTCTGCCTCAGGGCCTGGGCATCCGCTTCCCTTTTCTGGTCCAGCGCAGTTTTGTCGGCCGCGGTGCGCTGCTTAAGCGTGCGCCAGTTGATGTAGAAGGCCAGCAGTGCCGCGGTGAGAACGGCCAATGGTCCCAGCCCGGCAAGGATCACCCACCACTCGGCCGGCCCCGAGTGGACTATTACGTCAAGCGTGCTGGGGGAGGGGGCAGGAGTCACTCGACCAGCATAGGCGCCGGAAAGGGCGCCAACAGCTGAGACGCCCCGGCCTTACTCGTCCGGCCTTTGTTCCAACTCACCCAAGCAGGCGACGACGGCGGTCGCTTGGGCGATGCCCAGCCACAGTTGGCTCCGGCCAGTGCCTGCCCGGGGACGAAAGGGCCGGTGGCCCAAGGATCCGGTGAAGCGTGCAGGGAGACCCGGGGGACAGCGGGCTGCCGTGATCGGAATTGAAAGACTTCCGAAATAACACCGCAATTGTCAGGCCTATGGGTCAGAATAACTACGGCACATGGATTTCTTGGGGGAAAGCCGTCTTTCGATGGAGTTGCTGCCCTGAAGCCCTGGGCTCCATCGTCACCATTCGAAAGGCACATAATGACTCAACCCCCATTCAACCACTCTCCATCACCTGCGGAAGAGGGGCTGCCCGGGCAAACGCAGCAGCCGGCATCGGAGGCGGGCGGGCCGGTGTCGGATCCTCCAACAGCAGCGCCCGCCCCCGCAGCGCCAGCCCGGTCATTCCAGCCGCCCCAGCAGCAGGCACCCATGCAGTACCCGCAGCAGCAGTATCCGGACTACCAGCCCGTGGCACCCGTGCATCAGGCTCCGCCGCAGCCGTACGGGACCCCGCCTCAGCCGTACGGTCAGTACCCCCACATGTCGCAGCAGCCTCCGATGCCCAATGCTGCCTACGGCTACCCTCAGCCCAAATCCAAGATCGCTGCCGGACTTCTGGGCATCTTCCTTGGCGGGCTGGGAATCCACCGCTTCTACCTGGGGTACACCGCCATTGGCGTCATCCAGCTTGTCCTAACGGTGTTCCTGGGTATCTTCACCTTCGGGCTGGTGGGCCTCTGGGGCGTCATCGAAGGCATCATGATCATCGCCGGCGTCAATTACTTCCGTCAGGACGCCAAGGGAATTCCGCTTCGAGACTAGTTTCGCTGGTGACAACTGCAACAACAAACATGGGGAGCAAGAGCATTGACTGACATCATTCATGACAGGCCGGAACAGTTGGAACAGATCCGGGCGGGGCTGCTGCAGGGCGAAACCGTCTACGCGGTCTACGACTGCATCGGTGTGGGCACCGGCTTCGTTGGCATTACCAACATGCGCGTCATCTTGCAGGACAAGAGCTTCGTGGGCAACAAACTTGCCGTCACGTCGGTGCCGTACAAGAACATCCGATCCGTCTCGATGCTGTCCAACAAGTCGATGCTCGGGCGATTTGCGTCTTCATCGAGCATTGGCATAGACACGGGCGGCAGCATCAAGGAAGCCGATTTCCGTGGTGATGACAAGGCCAGGCATGCCCACGACCTGATCCTTTGGAACGTACTCCAACCCAGGTAGGAACGTCCCACGGGGCGGTCGGACCAACCGGCCGCCCTCCGAGGTGTCCTGGCCGGAACCCCACGGAGCCTCGTAGCTGGGACGGCGCCGTTGGAATCAGTAGCGCCGTTCCAGCAACAAGTTTTCCGGCAGTGCGATCGCCGCCGTGCAGCTATCCGTCCTGCTGGCGGCGGCCACCGCCGAACCGCCGTTGGTGGAACGCGTTTTAGCTGCCCCTGATCATGCCCCGGAAGCCGAAAAGACCATGGCAGAACTATTGACCAAGATTGCCGATGAAACGGAGGCGCCGAAGACCGCGGCCGTCGGAAACCTGGGTCCTGCCTAGAAACTCGTCACCAGTTCGCCGAGCACCTCTTCGAGCCTGTTCGGATCGGTGGCGTCGTAGTAGTGCGCCCCGCTGGCCCTGGCGATTTCCAGCAGAGTGGGGACGTCGGCGTCGGGCCCGTAAGCGAGCGTGAAGACGAGCACCGGGGTCGAGTGGTTCTGATGGCTCAACTGCTCGGAGAGCCCGCCCAGGTCTCCCGGGTGGCGGGTATCGTTTTTGCCGTCGCTCAAAAGCACGATGGTGTTAATGAAGGTGTCTTTGTAGTCCTTGGCTTGATCGCCCGCGAAGCGGCTGACCGCCTCGAACAGGGGCGTGGCCTCCACGGCCTGGAGCTCGTTGAGTTTGGCGATGAGGTCCTCTTTATTGGTCTTGAACGGGGCTACCGCGCTCACAATGCCCGGCTGCAGGGGGCCGTCGCCCACGTGGGAGAAAGCGGCCAGCCCAATCTCATCGTCACCCGTGAAATGGTCCAGTGCCTTGACTACTGCATCCTTAGCCCGTTGCAGCTTGGTCACCCCGGGTTCCTGCACCATGGACTCCGAGACATCCAGCAGGAACAAGGCCCTGGCCCGCTTGCGGACCTCGGGGAAGCTGTCCTGCATGGCAACAAGTGCCTCCACCTTGGGCAGTGGCAGCGGCTGGAGCGTCTCAGCGTACCGTCCGGTTTCCGCCACCCCAGCATCCAGCTTGCCCTGGACGGAACGGTACCCCGATGCCTGGACCACGTGTTGGCCCTGTTCCGTCACTGCGAACGCGAGAAAATCCCGGGCCGCCAGGCGCTGTTGGCTCGCCACCCAGTCCCCGTCAAGGATTACTGCCGGGTTGTCCGCCACATGCACGCCGTCGTGGGGGTAGATGGCGTTGAGGGGCTCCTTGGGCGCGGGACCGGATTTCTTCGTTTTTCCGTCCTCGCTGACCACCCCGCGGTTGTAGTCCCAAACAGATTTTTCATCCACGATCACGGCGGAGAGGAATTCCGAGACGTTCCCCGCGTTGTCAGCCTCCCTGGCATGCCAGAGGAAATGCTCGGGGGTGGCCATGTAATGGCTGGTGCCCAGTTCCACGGCGCGCACTTTCTCCACCAGGGACGGTGCAGCCAGGTCCATGTCGTCCAGACCGGCCGGGCTGCCGCCGGCGGCACCGTAGGAAGCAGCAAGGGCCAGCAAGCCCGACGTCGAGACGAGCGGACTGGCCTTGCCGAACTTGAATTTCCCCCAGTCGCCATGGCCGAGACGCTCCCAGACGTCCTGCTCCCCGGCCATCTTGAAGACCTCGGACCACGACGGCGGATTGTTGTCCCAGCCGAGAGCGTGGGTCATCGTCTCCGGCATCGCCACGACGATCGCGCTGCGGGCGAGGCTGATTTCTTCCTGCGGGACAGGGCCGCCGGCGCCTTCCCTGGCGATTCGTAACCACGCGGAGGAGTCCGGCAGCCAGATGGAGGGCCTGTCGCCTGCCGGAACATCGGGGAATCGCGCAGCAACCTTGCGGACAGCGACTCCCGATTTTTCCTGGGTCACAATTGGTGTCACGCATTTGCCGTCCACGCTGCGGGCTCTCGCCGTGTACCCGGCCGTCAGGGCCCGGACCATCTCGGCGTTTTCCAGCGAGGTGAGGATGTTCAAGGGGATGCAGGGAGCGGCCCCGGCGACGGCGGCAGGAGAGTCCTGCGCCAAAGGTTCGGCTGCTGAAGGTGTGCCGCCACCCCCCGCTGAAGTCCCGCCCTCGCCTGATTCCCCGGGGAAGATCACCGCTCGCAGCAGGAACCCGCCGCCAACAATAAGAAGTGCCACGGTGGCCGCCGCGGCCACCCAGATCCAGCGCGGATAGCTCACGTCGGATGCTGCGTGTCGGCGGCCCATGCTCGTTTCCTTTGAAATCCGCCGGGTTTCCCCGGTGTAAATGCAAATTATGAAACTGGCCCGCGGCAGTCACACCGCGGGTGCGCCTAGCCCCCCGCCCGGATGCCCCCGCAACTGGATACGCATTTTGAGGATAACCCCGGCGGCGGGATGTGAGGAAGCCTTCACCCGCGGACCCTCCAGGCGCTTAGTCTGCGCCCGTCTGAGGACGTCCGGTCCGTGGCCCGGCGGGTGCGGCGCCAGGGCCTGTGGCCGTGGCGGCCGTTCAGCGAATCAGGAGGGGCCGCCGAAGCTACCAGCGACGAACCATGCCTGCGGCGCCGCAGCCGGAGGAGTACGAATACCGTCAATCCCAGCCAGGCGAAAGCCGCACCGAAAATCAGCAACACTGCCGGGATCGTATCCATGCTCAAGTGTAGGTGCGGGTCCGGACGGACAGCCCTACCCGTTTCCGGGTGTGCCGACTACTTAGGTACCCCGCATAGGGGGGTGAATACCTGCCCGGGCCCGCGCGACTTTCTCAGCCGACGACGGCGAGCGCCGCGAGGTGCGCGCCGTCACCTTCAGCAAAGACCGCCAGCGCCGTGCTCGCCTCAGCGGGGAACACAAGGTCCGTGATGGTGGCGAGGCCGTCTTGGGCGAAGACTTCCACGGAGCAGCGGTCAAGGTAGAGCCGGAGCCGGAGGCGTCCTTCCCTCAGCGGCACTGCCACGGTTTCAACAGAGGGGAAGGTCTCGTGGAAACCCACGTTCCCCGACTCCCGACGGTCCAGGCGAAGCGTGCCCTCCGCGGCATCGTAGGTGAGGAGCGTCCGTTCGGCGCCGTCGGCCTTAAGCACCAGCCCGACGCTGGCTGCCGTACCCGGCTCGAACTCGACATCGACCCGCGCCACTGCTGCCGTGACAGGGAGTTCCAGTGTGCCGTGCGCTAACGGCTGCGGTCCGAGCTGGAAGCTCGGGGAGGCGGGTCCCGAAAACGGGTCGACAGCCTCCTGCCGAAGCACCACCTGCCCGTCCACCCGGCCCAGGGAGACTTCCCGGGGCAACGACATGGCACTCCGCCAGCCCGCGGTGGGAGTGGAACCGGCATAGTCCCAGTTGTTCATCCAGCCGATCATGATCCGGCGGCCGTCCGGCACGTTGCTGAACGAAACGGCGGCATAGTAGTCGCGGCCCCAGTCCAGCCAGCGGTAGTCCCGCATCCGCAGGTCATCCCTTTGGAGGCCCTCGGTAACAGTCGACTCGGACCGGAACTCCACGCCGTCGAACGCTCCCAGGAAGTACTGCCCGGCTGAGCCGCCGGCGACGCCTCCGGGATTGATGTTCACGATCAGGACCCACTTCCGGTCCTCCGGATCGCCGTCCACGGACAGCTCGAACAGATCGGGACATTCCCACACTCCGCCGGTGGCGTTGGCGGGCCCGAAGGTGCTCAGGTGCTCCCAGGCTTTCAGGTCGGCGGACTTGTACAGCACTACCTGGCGCTGCACTGCCTCGACGGCGGCCATCACCCAGTAACTGCCGGCGGCGCCGTCGTACCAAAACACTTTAGGGTCGCGAAAGTCCGCGGACGCGCGGTCCAGGACGGGATTGCCCTGGTGCTTCGTCCAGGTCAGGCCCTCGTCGAGGCTGTAGGCGAGCGACTGCGCCTGCCGGCCGGCCAGCGGCGAGGCGTCACTGTAGGCGCTGGTGTAGATGGCCACCAGCGGGGAAGTGTCCGCAGTGCCGAAGCCGCTGGTGTTGTGCTCGTCGTATACGGCCGAGCCCGAGAAGATGGCTTCGTGTTCGTCGCAGGCGATGGCCACCGGCTGTTCCTCCCAATGGAGCAGGTCCCGGGAGGTGGCGTGGCCCCAGGACATGTTGCCCCAGTCCGTTCCGAAGGGGTTGTGCTGGTAGAAGAGGTGGTAGGTGCCGTTGAGGTACACCAGGCCATTGGGGTCGTTGAGCCAGTTGCGTTCGGCCGTGTAGTGCCATTCAGGGCGGAAGCGGTCCGTTACGGGAATGGTCAAGGCAGCCGGTGCCGCGACCGCGGCGGGCGCGGCAGCCGCCGTCGAAATCGAATTCATGTGTGGTTAGCCCTTCACGCCGCTGGAGGCGATGCTGTTGACGAAAGAACGCTGGAAGGCGATGAAGAGCACCACCACGGGCACGGTGATCAGGGACGCGTAGGCCATCACCTCGCCCCAGGAGACGTTCAGTTGGAAGAAGTACTGGATGCCGATCATCACAGGCCGCAGCTCCTCGGACTGGACCACCATGAGCGGCCAGAGGTAGGAGTTCCAGGCGGGCAGGAAGGTCAGGATCGCCACGGTGGCGGTGGCAGGGCCGGAGAGCGGCATGACCACCCGGCGGTAGATCTTGAACCAGCCGGCTCCGTCGATGCGTGCTGCCTCATCCAGTTCCTTGGGGATGGACTCGAAGTACTGGTGGAACAGGTAGATGGAGAAGGCATTGGCGATGAACGGAATGATCTGGACCTGGTAGGTGTCCAGCCAGCCCTTGGAGAACTCAAGGCTGAAACCGTTCAGTTCGAAGTAGGGGAGCTGGTTGACCCACCACACCAGGGGGAGGGCGAGGGTCTGGAAAGGCACAATCAGCGTGGCCAGGATCGCGGTGAACACAATCTTTTTGCCGCGGATCTGCATCCGGGACAGGGCGAAGGCGCAGAGGCTGTTGACGAAGATGCCCAGGACGACGGTGACGGCGGAGACGCCCACCGAGTTGAGTAGGAAGCGCGCAGCGGGGACGCGGTCGAAAACGGCCGTGTAGTTGTCGAAGGAGATGTTGCCTACCGGCAGGAAAGCGGCCAGGGAGGACATGTCGCCGAAGATCTGCTGGTCCGGCTTCAGCGAGGACACCAGCATAAAGACGATGGGGAACGCGGCGACGACGGCGAAGAGGATGCGCACCAGCATGGTGCCGGCGGTTTTCAGGAGCAGTTGGTTTTTCATGTCAGTCTTTCTCCCGCGTGAGGTAGCGCTGCACCGCGGAGACGATCAGCACGAGGACGAAGAACACCAGTGAGATGGCGGAGGCGTAGGAGGTTTCCTGCTGCCGGTAGCCGGACTGGACCGCCTCGTAAATGATGGTGGTGGTCGAGTCCATGGGCCCGCCCTGGGTCATCACGCTGATCTGGTCGAAGAGGCCAAGGGCCTGGATGGTGATGGTGACGAGGACCAGGCTCCGGGCGTGGAAGAGGCCCGGCCAGGTGACATAGCGGAATTGCTGCCACCGGCTGGTGCCGTCCAGTTGGGATGCCTCATACAGTTCCCCCGAGATGCCCTGCAGCCCGGCAAGCCAGATGATCATGTGGAAACCGGCCGCCTGCCAGATGGACAGGATGATGATGGCCGGCATCGCCGTATTGGGGTCACCGAGCCAGTCCGGGCCGTCGATCAGGCCGAAGCTGACGGCGGACAGGATCTCGTTGATCAGGCCGTCCTTGCGGTACATAAACAGCCACAACAGCGAGACCACCACCATGGAGGTCACCACGGGCAGGAAGTAGACCGTGCGGAAGAAGTTCACGCCACGGAACTTCTTGTTGATCAGCAGCGCCATCACCAGGGCAAGGCCGGACTGGACCGGGACGATGACCACGGTGAAGTAGGCGACGTTGAGCAGGGCACGGTAGAACGTGGGGTCCGAGAAGAGCCGGGCGAAGTTCTCCACGCCTACGAATTCGACCGGACGCGGCGAGATGAGCCGCGCGTTGGTGAAGGCCAGGCCGAAGCCGAGGATGGCCGGGATGAAGATGAAGGCCAGCAGCAGCAGCGCCGCCGGGGCCATCATGCCCCAGCCGCTGAACTGCTCGCGGCGGAAGCCGGGCCGGCGGTGTGCCCTGCGGGCCTTGTCTTTCGCGTTCGACGGCGGCGGGGCGGCTTCCGCGGTGGCAGGATGTGGGCGGGTGGGAAGGGGAACAGTTGCCATGAGGAGTCTTTCGTAGATCGGGCTGCCGGCGGGCCGTCACGCGGTTGCTTGCGGCGGCCCTCCGGCGGCGCCGGCTAGTTTTTGTAGCCGCCGTTGGACTTGATGTTGGCGTCGATCGCCTTCACGGCGTTATCCAGCGTGGACTTGGCGTCGGCCCCGTTGAGGATGTCCTGCACGGCCTTGCCGTACTCAGTGGCGATGAACGGGTAGGCAGGGGTTTCCGGCCGCATCACGGCGTACTTGCGGGAGAAGTCCATAAAGATCCGGTTGGCGCCGCCTTCGGCGAAGGCCGGAATCTGCGCGGCTGCCTCTTCGCTGGCGGGAATGGCGCCGGTAACCTTGGCCACGGCGGCGATGTTTTCCGGCTTCAGTGAGTAGGAGAGGTAGTCCATGGCTGCCTCGGAGTCACCGCAGCCGCTGGTCACACCCCACTGCCAGGAGGCGCCGCCGATTTTTGGACCCTCGCCGAGGTCAACGGGAGGCATGACCACGAGGTCGTCCCCGAGGGCAGCCTTGGCCTTATCCCCGGCCCAGGAGCCGGTGTAGACGATGGCGCTCTTGTTGTTCAGGAAGTCCTGGGTGGAATCCTTGCCGCTCTTTTTGGCCATAAAGCCCTGGTCCGCCAGGCCGCGGAACCAGTTGGCCCACTGCACCGCCTTGTCGCCGTTCAGTTCGCCATCGGCGCTCTGGAAGCCCTCTCTGTTGACCAGGTCCCCGCCGAAGGACTGGAGGAAGGGGGAGTAGGCGTACGGAAGCCATTCACCGGTACCGGCAGTGCCCAGGTCCAGTGGGTGCTCCCACTTGCCGAGGGCCTTCAGTTTGGCGAGGGCGTCCTGGAACTCTTCCTTGGTCCAGGGCTGTTCGATGGTGGCAACCCGGACCCCCGCGGCTTTCAGGTCCGAGGCGCGCGCCATCATGGCGAGGGCTACGTCGTAGTACCCCACGGCGTAGGGCTTCCCATCCCATTGAGCCACCGTGCTGGGGAGGTGCTTGGAAAGGTCGGTGCCCACTTCGAGGGGCTTCAGGTAGCCGGCCCAGGCCCAGTTGGGTACGTTTGGGCCGTCAATGTCCACAATGCAGGGGAGGTTGCCTGCCGCGGCTGCGGAGACCACCGAGTCGTTGTACGAGTCCTGGGGGAAGGCCTGGACCTTGACCTTCACTTTGTCCTGGCTGCCGTTGTAGGAGTCAACGATCTTTTGCACTGCGCCCAGCTCTTCCGGGTTGCCGGCGTTATGCGTCCACAGGGCAATCTCGCCGGATCCTTCAGTGGAAGAGGAGGCGCTGCCCTTGCCGCAGCCGGCGAGGGTGGCGGTGAGGGCGACGGCGGCTATGCTGGTCGCCAGGACCTTGGTGAGCTTGGTGTTCATGGGTCAGTCTTTCTGCTTGGAATGGTGGAGCGATTGACGAAGGTCCTGCTGGGAACGCGGCCGCTGCAACGGCTGCGTTCCCGTTCTTTTAAGGGACGTGCGTAGTGGTTTGGGCTTTATTGGTCGCGGTTGCCGGCCGCGGCCCTGCTAGTCAGTCTTTGGGTGGCGCGACGGAATCCCGCTCAACAAGCGGGCAGGCTACCTTTTCGTGAACCCTGGTCGCGTCGGGATTTTCGAGCTCGTGAAGGAGTTTCAGGACAGCCCACCGGCCCATCTCGTAGTGGGGGAGTGCCATCGTGGACAGGCCCGGCCAGAGGCCGTCGGCGATGAGCTCGAGGTTGTCCACCCCGACAATCGAAATGTCGGCCGGGATCTTCAGGCCGAGATGGTCGGCCGCCTGGTAAGCGCCCATGGCCATTTGGTCGTTGAAGCAGAAAACCGCGGTGGGCCGTTCTGCGGTAGCCAGCAGCTTCAGTGCCGCTTCCCGTCCGCCGGCCGTGCTTGGATTGCTGGTAACCAGGGAAGCCGCGGGCAACTGCAGGCCGTGGCGGGCCAGCCCTGCCCGGAAGCCTTCCAGGCGTCCGTGCGCGGCGGGGATGTCGTCCTCATTGTTGATCATGGCGATGCGCCGGTGGCCTGCCCGGACAAGGAGTTCGGCGGCGGACTCACCGGCGCCGAACTCATCCGGCACCACTGAGGACAGCCCCGGGTTGTCCGTGGTGGCGTCCAGCACGATGGTGGGCATTGATTGCAGCTCCGCAGGAACGGACACCTGCTGGTTGTACATCCGGGCGTAGATGACGCCGTCCACTTGGTGCTGCTGCAGTGCCCGGATTTCCTGCCGCTCAAGTTCGTTGTCGAGGCCGGAGTTGACCACTATCAGCAGATGCCCGTGTTCGGAGGCCGCGTCCTGGGCGCCCTGGATCATGGCACCGGCGAAAGGCGTGGTGGTGATCTCGTCGCTGACCAGGCCGATAATCTGGGAGCGCTGGTTGCGCAGTCCGCTTGCGAGCCTGTTCGGCGCGTAGCCGAGGTCGCCGGCCACGGCTTTGATGTGCTCAACGGTCCCGGCGTTAACCCGGGAGCTGTGCGCTTCGCTCAGGGCATGCGACACTGTGGTCACTGAGACGCCCGCGGCTTTCGCTACGTCCCGGATGTTCACCTTTGTCGCCATTGACTGCGTTCCTTTGCAAAACGTTTTGTATGTTGCTTGGATCACTATATGCAAAACGTTTTGCTACCGTCAAGAGGCAGCCGCACAATCGGCGCTCGATCAACGGGCAAGCGCTCAGCCTGGTGTTTCTTCCGGCCGGGAATAGGAGGAGCCTGAGGCTGTACGTTCCAGCAGGCCAAAATCGACCAGGTAGCGGCGCAGCAAGACAACATCATCGGTATAGCTGAGGAGCCGTTCGTTGACCTGTCTCTCGGTCAGGCGCTCGCCTGGTTTGATTGCCTCGCTGGCAATCCGGGCCAGGAGCACCCGCCGTTCGGCCATGTTGGCTGGATATCTCTCGATCTTCCCCAGCCGCATGTAGCGGTCCAGTCCGGTCCGGGCCTGGCGCCGCGGCTGCTGGGCAAGAAGGTCCCGGAAGATCGCTTCAGGGGCCACCAGCCCACCGGAAGCATTCTGTTCCAGGAGCCCCGAGTCAATCAACGCGGCGATGGCGCGGTTGCGCCGCTGATCCTTCAAGCCGGCAAGCACTTCCGGCAGCCGCGCGCCCAGGACAACTTGGGAGTATGCGGTCCGGGCGTCGCTGTTGGCGAGCGCAGCCAGCACCCGCCGCCAGTGCGGACCGCCATACCTCGTTCCCTTGGCCACGCTGTTTGCCTTAGCCCGGGTCCCTCAGGCTTTGCGGCCCCTCAAGGATCCGCCGCGCATCATCCTGGGCCTCGAGGGCAGCCTCGCTGACCACCTCGCCCCGCATGTGTCCGGCCGCGGAGATCATGTTCCGCAATTCCGAAACTGTCCGCGGCGATGCCACCCCGAGATGTGCCATCGCGTGGCAGTTCGGGCAGAGCGGCACAAGGTCAGCCACGGGGTCCAGTATGTACCCGCTCCGAAGCATTGCCGGCGGCACTACATGGTGCACCTCGATAAAACCAGTTCCGGCGTCGCCATAGGAAGCCTCGAAGGAGAAACCGCAGGCGGCGCAGGAGGTCCCGTGGAATGCCAGGCATACCCGGCGCGCGTCAGCGTCCCGCTCGTAACGGTTCACCTCAATCCTGGTGACAGCATCCGGCGGGCAGGCTCCCGGAACCAACCCAGCGTGACCGGCAGCCGCAGGCCCCTGCTCCCGCCACAGCCTCCGAAGGTCAGGCTCCGCTGAAGGTGGAACGGCAACCGGGCCCGCTGTTGCATCGTCCCAAAGTATCCCGGGAACGGCCGCGCTGAGGATGCCGGGACGTACCTGCTCGCCGAGGGGGAGCAGCACGTCGAACGCGATGACATGCCCGTCCCTGGCGTCGACGTCCTCAAGTCCCATGGACCCAACCGGAGGGAACACCACCGCCCCGTGGCCAATCAGGCCGCTCCCTGCCTCACTGCTGCCCCGCAGCAGGAGCCAAACCTCTGTCTCCGGCAAGATGTTCCGGCGGTGGCCAAGGTTCCACCGTTCCAGGACCCGGCCGGACTCCGCCACCTGGTCGACGGCGGCACGGTAGTCCCAGCGACTCCCTTCCTTTGGGTTCCACCCCAGAATTACTGCAGCCACCACTCACCATCCAGCCCGCGCCGTGTATCGGTTCAGCCTACGTGCTGGGGACTTGAGGTTGCCAGGGCAGCAGGTTGTCATCGGCTGGTGGAACCGTGGCGGGAAACAAGCACAGGCCCATGCGCATGGTGCAGGACGGCATGGGCGGTAGACCCGATCGTTTCCTTGACCAGTCCACGGCCCTTGCTGCCCACCACCAGCATCGCAGCGTCCCGGGAGGCCTCGAGAAGGGCATGGGGGACCGAAGAATCGGTCAGGAGCATTCCTTCAACCTGCACGGCAGGCGCATGAACGCGGGCAGATTCGACGGCGGCCCGCACGACCTCCCCGGCGGCAGCCGCGGCCTCCGCGTTATCACCGAAACGCCTGTACCCGGCAGGGATGTGCCGTACATGGACTACGACGAGGCTCGCGCGGGCTGCCGACGCCATGGTGCACGCATCCCTCAAAGGGGCGGGCGAACCCGATTCATCGACCGCCACTACCACTGGACCGTCCGGATGAAGATCAGAACGGATGACGGCAACCGGGCAGGAGGCGGTGGCCGCCAGCTCCAGGCTGACGGAACCGACTACCAGGCCCAGGAACCCGCCCAGCCCCCGGCTCCCCACAACAAGCATCTCCTGCCGCGCGGCTATCTGGACGAGGTGCTGGGCCGGGAGCCCGTGCAGCAGGGTGCATTCAACCTGCAGCCCGGGTGCTGAAGCCTTCGCCTGCTCAAGGCCTTCTTCGAGGACGGACTCGGCGGACCGTTCCAGGCCGCTCTCACTGACACCCGGAACAGGGCCAAGGTGCCTGGTCAAAAGCGGCCAGATGGAACAGTGCACCACATGCAGCACCAGACCCCGACGGCGTGCGTGCTGTGCTGCCCACCGGACCGCTACCGCAGCCTCCGCGGAACCGTCATAACCGGCCACGATGGCCCTTGACTCCTGCATGATTCATTTGTACGCCTCAACTGGCTGATCTTCAGCTCCTGTTGCGGCGGTTGTCCCAGCACCTGGCTTCTTCCTCCGCCGCGGCAGGGAGAGTACGCTGAAACAACCGTTAGGAAGTAAGCGGCCACCTTGTCAGGCTGGGTGCTGATCCCCCAGCATTCCCGGAGGGATGCCTTGTGGCACTGGACGCTGCAGCGGTTCTGGCGTTCATCGGCGGCTATATAGCGGCCGCAGTTGGAGTCTTTCTTCTTTATTCACCGGTCATTCTCCTCATGATCGGCCTGTTGTTGACCGCGGGCCTGCTGCAACTGCTGGCCTGGCCCTTTATTGTCCTGGTCCGCAAACTGCGCCGGAAGCCCGAACGCCCGCAAGACAATTCGTGGCTCCTGCACTGAACCGTGCGGCACCTGCGCGAGCCCAGCTGTGGCATGGCGGGGTCGCCGGGAGCGGCCTGCCTGCAGTTTGTCGGGGCCCGCCGGGTTCACACCGCACCCCATTCGTCAGTATGCTTACTATTGTTGGGAAAGCCGGTCACGAGAAAGGCAGCATCATGACGGAACAGAACTTGCCTGACGACGAGCTTGAGGTTGTCGAGGAAAACGACGTGCTCCTGGACGAAACGCCCGGCGCGGCTTCTTCCCTGGAGCTTGACCCCGTCACCAGCGGCGAGCCTGACAGCTACCCCGGAGCTGCGGAGAACAATCCGGACCGCTGGCAGGAGGATCCGCTGCTCCAGGACGAGGTCTCCGGGGAGGAAGAGGATTTCCTGAGCGACCAAACGCTGCGTGATGACGTGAAGGGCACCCGCGACGGCGCCGGCAACGAACAGGTGCCGGCGGCCACGCCGACCCTTGGTGAAGCGGTGGCGGACGTGGACTTCGGCGAAGAACCGACCGGCCTGGAAGCCGACGCCAGCGATGACCAGGAAAACTTTGGCGGGTCCCCGCTCAGTGAGTTCGAGCCCGACGACCTCGAGCGCTAGAACCAGGCAGCGTGAGCAGCACTGGAAGCCCGGTTCGCTGGAAGCCAGGTGCTTCACGAATAGGGGCCCCGGCCTCTGGCCGCGAGCCGAAGCCGGGCTAATATAATAAGCAGACTGATGAATGTCAGTTGGCAGGATCACGATTGAAGGAGTTTCACATGAACTTGGGAAGCATGATCAGGAACGCCGCTGGACGAGTTTCAGGCAGGAACGGCACCGGCGGGACAGTCCGGGGACGTGGAATGAACACTGCGGGCCGGGCGCGGAACGCCTCCGGCGCCATGGGCGCAAGGCCGGGCGGCGGCGTGGCCAACCGAATCATGGGAATGTTCAGGCGGCACTGAGCCATCAGGGCGAATCAGGAAGCAGGTCCCGGACATTTCCGGAACCTGCTTTTTGGTCCCGCCAATACCATGCGTGAACTCGCAGTCCTGGGCACGGCTTCCCAGGTTCCCACCCGGACCCGCAACCATAATGGCTATCTGCTGCGCTGGGACGGTGAAGGGCTGCTCTTCGATCCCGGCGAGGGAACGCAGCGCCAGATGATCCACGCCGGCGTCTCAGCCACCCAGATCACCCGCATCTGCCTCACCCACGTTCACGGCGACCACTGCTTCGGCCTGCCGGGGGTGCTGTCCCGCATGGCGCTGGACGGCGTGGCGCATCCGGTCCATCTCCACTACCCCGCGTCAGGCGAGGACGTGGTCCGCGCCCTCGTGTCCATCAGCTCGCCCGGCATAGACCTGAGGCTTCACCCCCATGGCGGTAGTGGAATGGTGGCCGAAGGGCTGGAGGTCCGGCCGCTGAAGCACCGCATTGAAACCTACGGCTACCGGCTGACAGAAGCGGATAGCCGCACCTTGCTGCCGGAGCGCCTGGCAGCAGCGGGCATCCGGGGCCCCGACGTCGGGCGGCTGCAGCGCGACGGTAGCGTGGCAGGCGTCCGCCTCGACGATGTGAGCATTCCCCGGCGCGGCCAGCGCTTCGCCTTTGTGATGGACACGGCGCCCTGCGAGGGGGCAGAAGGCCTGGCGGACGGCGTCGACCTCCTCGTCGCGGAATCCACCTTCAGCGACGACGACGCCGGACTAGCGGGCCAGTACCGCCACCTCACGGCAGGGCAGGCAGGTGACCTGGCTGGCGGCGCCGGCGCCAACACCCTCGTGCTGACGCACTTTTCGTCAAGGTACGTGGACGTCACCCCGCTGGCGGCCCAGGCCAGCGCACGTGCCGCACAAGTAAGGGTGGTAGCGGCACATGACCTGCAGCGGGTGCCTCTTCCGGAGCGCCGCCGCTGGCAGGACCCCGTGGTGCAGGACCCCGTGCCGCAGGGCGGGAACGGCCGCGGAATTATTGCCAAACCCGACCAAGGGGTGGAGAGTGAATTTGAGGGCGGTTCATCACATGGCTAACCGAGCGGAAAACAAACCACGAGGGAAGGCTTGAGCAATGACAGCTGCTGCTGAATCAACCGTCACCTTTGACGGGCGGTTTGCCCGGGAACTTTCGGAGCTTGCTGTTCCCTGGCAGGCAGAGGAAGCCCCGGACCCCAAGCTCCTTGTCCTCAATGAAGAATTGGCGGGCGAACTCGGGCTGGATCCGGAATACCTCCAGTCGCCGGAGGGGGTCCGGCTCCTCCTGGGGAACCACATTCCGGCGGGGGCGACGCCGGTGGCCCAGGCCTATGCCGGCCACCAGTTTGGCGGTTACTCCCCCCTCCTCGGCGACGGCCGCGCGCTTCTTCTTGGCGAGGTGACGGACGTACACGGGCGCCTGCGCGACATCCACCTCAAAGGGTCCGGCCGCACGCCCTTCGCCCGCGCAGGCGACGGACGTGCCGTCGTCGGGCCCATGCTGCGGGAGTACGTGGTGAGTGAGGCGATGAACGCACTGGGCATCCCCACCACGAGGTCCCTGGCTGTTACGGCCACCGGCCGCCCGGTCCGCCGCGATACCATGCTTCCTGGAGCAGTCCTGGCAAGGGTGGCCAGCAGCCATCTGCGGGTTGGAAGCTTCCAGTACGCTCGGGCCACCGAGAACATGGACCTCCTGCGGCGCCTCGCCGATCACGCCATTACACGGCACCACCCCGCCGCTGCCCTGGCCGAGAATCGCTACCTCGCCCTCTTTGAGGCCGTGGTAGCCGCCCAGGCGTCGCTGGTGGCCCGGTGGATGCTGGTGGGCTTCGTCCATGGCGTCATGAACACAGACAACATCACCATCTCCGGCGAAACCATCGACTACGGCCCCTGCGCGTTTATGGACGCCTTCAACCCGGCGGCCGTCTACAGCTCCATCGACGTCGGCGGCCGCTACGCCTACGCCAACCAGCCGGTGGTGGCCGAATGGAACCTCGCCCGCCTTGCCGAGGCAATGCTGCCGCTCATCAACGAAGACCAGGAACAGGCCGTAGCCCCCGCAGTGGAAGCCCTGGGCGCGTTCCGCCGCCAGTACAGTGACGCCTGGTTCGCCGGCATGAAAACCAAACTGGGCCTGAAGGAGAGTGCCGCCGGGAGCCCGGAGGCAGAAGAAGCATCGCAGGTGGTGGACGGCGTGATCGCCATACTCAAGGACGGGCCCGTGGACTACACCTCGTTCTTCCGGAATCTCGGCCACGCGGCGCGGGGAAACCAGCGGCCCGCCCGAGGCATGGTCCTGGACCTCGCGGCTTTCGACGCCTGGGCCGAACGGTGGCAGGCCCTGCAACCCGACGCCGGCCTGATGGACCAGGTCAACCCCGCCTACATTCCGCGCAACCACCTGGTGGAGGAGGCGCTCGCCGCAGCAACTGACGGCGACCTCGATCCATTTAACCGGCTCGTGGACGTTGTCCGTGCCCCATACCAGGAGCGCCCGGGGCTGGAGCGCTATGCCGAGGGAGCGCCGGAGGACTTCGGCAGTTACCAGACCTTCTGCGGCACCTGAGCTGACGGGACGTGCACAGCCGGCACCCGGCGGACGGGGTTGCAGCGAGCGCCAACAACGAAACAGGGGCGGCAGGCGGGGATAATCCCGCCTGCCGCCCCTGTCCGGGTGGTGTGGCTACGCTACGTGGACGAAGGAAGCGCCCCCGAGCCAGCTGATGGAGTGGACCTCGGTCTTGTAACCGTCCACGCCGCCGCTGACAACCTGGCCGTTGCCGGCGTACACGCCGACGTGGCCGGCGGTGATCACCAGGTCACCGGCAGCGGGGGTGCCCACAACGGAGCCGTACTGGAAGAACTGGCCGGGAGCCAGGTCGCCAACACTCTTACCCACCGAGCGCAGGGCCTTCTCCACCATGGCGGTGCAGTCCTGCTGGACGCCCACCTGGCCGTAGGCCGACGCCAGGATGGCAGCGCCCGCGCCCGAACCGGTGGCAGCTGCCGGAGCTGAAGCGTAGGACACGTTCACTCCAGTGTTGGCCGGAGCCGGGGCAGCGGCTGCCTGAACGGGTGCAGGAGCGGCGGCCGGAGCAGGAGCGGCGACGGGTGCCGGAGCAGCGGCCGGAGCAGCTGCAACATACCCGGCGCCCGGGATCTGAATCTGGTCGCCGGGGTAGATGATCGCGGAGATCGCCAGGGCGTTGGCCGACAGAACGTCATTGAGGCTGACGCCGTAGGCAGCCGAGATGGCACCCAAGGTGTCACCCGAAACCACAGTGTGCACGTTGGCGGCAGCTGCTGCGGGAGCAGCGACGGCAGCGGCGGGCGCAGTGTAAGCCTGGGTGTTAGTGGTCTCGGTGGTGTCCGGTCCGGTTACGCCTGCGTGGGCCGGGGCGCCCACACCGAAGGCAATGCCGGAAGCTGCTGCTACGGCGAGCGCCGGGCGGCCAAGCGACTTGGCTGATACAGCCAAGCCCTGGAGCGCGATTGAGCGGGCCGGAGTCGCGCGGTGACGGGCGGTGGTGGAATTTTTTGACACGGTTGATCGCCTCTCCCATGCCTGCGGGGTGAGCTGTCGGGTTCGGGTTGGAGATACCCGGCCGGGAGCGGCTCCGAACGGAACGGAGGGCGCTATCGACTTGACCCCAAGGCCTCTGAGGAGGCCGCGGAAATGTGGTTCCCCCGTCCCTGCCAGCTGGAAAGCGATTGAATCCCGGATCAGTGGCAGGGCTCGGCATACTGATGGGAATGTCCCGGTCTGGGAGGGACACCTGAAGACCATAGCCCGCACCGGGACCGATTGTCACGTTTGGGTAACATACGAGCGGCTTCTCTCGTATTTAGCAAATGATTGGATTCTTCCTACACCGGGCCTTGACCTCAGGAGATAGAAACGCCGTACGCCGCCAGGTGTTGTTTGTCACAAAGTAATAAAGCTCCGCCGGAATGGGGTGGCTGAATCTTGTCCGCGAGGGCAGAGGGTAGGAGGATGAGCGCACTCAGAGGAGGCCCCGTGACTCAGCTCGGCAAGTATGAGAAGTATCTGATCGAAGAATTCTTTGACGACTACCGCGCCGGGACTTTAAGCCACCGGACGTTCACCCGGCGGGTGGCCTTCATTACCGGCAGTATGGCGGCTGCCGCGGCCGCGATGCTGCTGGTCGGCTGCACGCCCAGTGAGATGCCCCGCAGCACCGACCCGATTCCCGCGCCCGAGGCCTCTGCGTCGACTGCCTCCGGAACGGCCGGTTCCGGTGCGGTGCCCGGGGCGAAAAGCCCGCTCTCCGTACCTGAGGGTGCTGCTGGAATGACGACGGCGACCGTCCAGTTTCCGTCCGGCGGAACCTCTGTCAGCGCCTACTTGGCCCGCCCGGAGTCGACCGGGCCCCGTCCTGCAGTGCTGATCTGCCACGAGAACCGTGGCCTGACACCCCACATCCAGGACGTGGCGCGACGCTTCGCGAAAGAGGGCTACGTGGCCCTTGCCCTGGACCTGCTGAGCCGGGAAGGCGGAACCGCCGGCATGGACCGCGATGCTGTTCCCGGCGCCCTCACCACGGCCGGGGCCCAGCGGCACATCGCCGACTTTGGAGCGGCACTGGAGTACCTCCGGGGCCAGGACTTCGTGGAGGGTGAACGAATTGCCATGACCGGTTACTGTTTCGGTGGCGGCATCACCTGGCAGGCAGCCACAGAGCTGGACGGGCTGAAGGCGACCTCGGCTTTTTATGGGCCCGCCCCTGACCTGGGCAAGGTGCCGGGGATCAAGCCTGCGGTCTTCGGTGTATATGCAGAGCTGGATCAACGCATCACGGGTGCCATGCCGGCGCTCAAGGATGCGCTCGCTGCCACCGACGTTGTCCATCAGCTCACTGTCTACCCCGGTGTGGGCCACGCGTTCCACAATGACACCGGTGACCAGTACAACGAGGCCCAGGCCACAGCCGCCTGGAAAGACACCCTCGCCTGGTTCAGCCAGCACCTCTGAAGTGCACCGTCCTGCCCGCCGGGAGGAAGCGGGAGGTCTCCGCTGCATAACGATGTCAGGACGCTGGCCTTCAACCAGAGGTTGAAGCCGGTAAACTTCCGGACTATGTCTCGGTTCGTTACAAAAGCCCGGTCCCTCCTGCCGGCGGCGCTTCTGGTGGCCCTGACCGCAATACTGGGGCTGGCACCGGCGGGCGCAGCGGAAAGCGACCCGACCGGCGATTACCCCTCCTGGGAGGATGTGCAGGAAGCAAAGCAGACCGAGGCTGGCAAGGCCGCTGAAATCAGCAGGATTGACGGCCTTTTGGGTGACCTGCAGGCCCAGTCCGAGTCCTTGGGTACAGCCGCCGTCCAGTCGGCAGCCGACTATGCTGTCACAGACTCTGCGCTGCAGAGTGCCAGCGCAAGAGTGGAGGCCCTCACCGCCCAGGTCTCACAGGCCAACGCCGATCTGTCCCGGCACCGGAAGGAACTTGGTGCCCTCGCGGCCCAGTCCTACAAAACCGGCGGCACCACCATGGGATTCTTCGTTGCCCTGGATGCGATCCAGGCCAACAGCATTCAGGGGCTCAACGTGGTGCAAATCGTCGGGGACAAAACGGCGGGGCTGGTCACAAAGGCCGAAGCCGGTGGCCGGATCGCATCCTCGTTGGCTGCCCAGGAAAGTGCTGCCAGAGCCGAACGTGAGCGGCTGTCCCTTGAAGCCAAGGCCAAGCTCGACGCCGCCCGGTCCGCGCAGGAGGCGATGGCGCGCCAGGTGGCGGAAAGCCGGCAGCGCAGCGAGGAGTTGACAGCCCAACTGGCCTCCCTCAAGGGCACGACGGCGGAAGTTGAGGGAGCCTACCGGCAGGGCCAGGCGGCACTTGCCGCTTATGAGGCAGCGCAGGCCGCCAAGCGCGCCGCAGCCGAAGAGCAGGCCCGGCAGCAGGCCGAAGCGGCAGCCAGGGCAGCCGCAGCGGCTGCCGTCCGACCGCCCGCTCCGCCCGTCCCCGCACCGGCAAATCGCGTACCCGACGACCCCGCACCCGGCAATCCGGCACCTAACAACCCGGCGCCGGCAAATCCTGCCCCCGCACCCGCCTTGCCCGTGGCACCCAGCCCGCCGCCCGTCGTCGTGCCCTCCGTTCCCGGCGGCGCCGTCAATGACCCGGCAGGCGCCAAAAGCTACGCCTCGGGCAGGCTGGGCTCGTACGGCTGGGGCCAGGACCAGTTCCTCTGCCTCGCCCAGCTCTGGACCAAGGAATCAAACTGGCTGACTACCGCCACGAACCCCTACTCCGGCGCCTATGGAATAGCCCAGGCACTTCCGCCCGGAAAATACTCCAGCGCCGGCAGTGACTGGCTCACCAGTTACCGGACCCAGATCGAATGGGGCCTGGGCTACATCCGCGGCCGCTACGGCTCTCCGTGCGGGGCCTGGAACCACTCGGCGGCCAACAACTGGTACTGACCCCGCTAGGCTTTTCCCATGCCTGACTTCGAACGGTTCCGGATCCTGCTCGAGGAGGAGCGGGCGCGGAAAGCGGCGTTGCTTCCGGCCCTCCGCGCCGACATCGCCTCGGCAAACTCCGCCCGCCAGGATTCGAACGTGGATGACGAACACGATCCGGAAGGCTCCACCATCGCCTTCGAACTGTCGCAGGCCTCGGCACTCCTGCAGCAAAGCAGCGCCGGACTGGACCAGGTGGAGGCGGCCCTCGCCAGGATCGCCGACGGCACCTACGGGACCTGCGCCGTCTGCGGGGAAGCTATCGCTGACGGCCGGCTGGAGGCGCGCCCCTGGACGCCGTTTTGCATCCGTCATGCGTCGGCAGGCCGGATCCGATGAGCAGCAGCGTCGATATTGTTGCAGCCGCTGCCGGGTTTGTTGACCGCACCCTGCAGAATGAGGGTGCCTGGTTCCGGGCGGACGACGTCGAGGGCCGGCTGGGCGGCGCGCTCACCTCCTACGGATCCTCCATCGGCGCCGTCCGGGGAACCATCCGTGATGCCCTGCGGAAGTACAAGGACCTCGATCACGACGCCGTGGTGCAGTTGGCCTCGGCGCTGTGGGGACAGCCGCGGCCTGGCTCCCGCGCGGTCTACGAGCGCCGGCTCGCCGCCATCGTGCTGCTGCAAACCAAGGCGGCGCTGCTGCGCCATTCGGACCTGACGCGGATCGAAAGCTTCCTCCGGTCCGCCGGAACCCGGGAGCTGGCTGACCCGCTGCTGGCCGACGTGGTGGCCCCATTCCTTGCGCGGCTCAATGGCCGCGACCGGCAGCGGGCCAACATTGTCCTTGCCCGGTGGCGGACAGACCCGGATACGCAGTTACGCAACGCAGCCGCTTTCCTCGAGCAGCAATCCACACCCGAAGCCCCACCACAAGGAGACACCCGTGAACGATCGCTATGACCTGGAACGCTTTGTTGCCGCGCAGGACAACGGCGGGATTTTTGACCAGGCGCTGGCCGAACTGCAATTGGGCAGCAAGTCCGGTCACTGGATGTGGTTCATTTTTCCGCAGCTCGCGGGCCTGGGCCACAGCGAGACATCCCGCCGCTACGCCATTAGCTCCCTCGAAGAAGCCAGGGAGTACCTGGACCACCCGGTATTGGGTCCGCGGCTGCTCGAGTGCGCCCAAGTCCTCACCGCCCATCCAGACCGCACCGCGGGGGACATTTTTGGCGGCGTCGACGCCCGGAAGCTGCACTCGTCCATGACGCTGTTCACGCGCGCAGCCCCGGGGGAAACCGTCTTCAAGACGGTCCTGGCGCGGTTCTTCGACGGCCAGCCCGACCCCGCCACCGACGATCTGCTCGCCGGCCGGGACGAAGACTAGCGCCGACGGCGGTGCCCCGCTCATCCAGCGCAAGGCACCGCCGTCGGCCGTCCTTTGTCCGGCGCTACGGGGTGGGGCTTCCGCCGTTAACGTTCAGGGTTTCCCCCAGGACATAACTGGACTCCGGCGAGGCCAGGAAAACGTAGGCCGGGGCGAGTTCGGCGGGCTGGCCCGCCCGGCCCAGGGGCGTGGACTGGCCGAACTCCGGCAGTTGCTCCTTTGGTTGGCCACTGCTGACCTGCAGCGGCGTCCAGATGGGCCCGGGCGCAACTGCGTTCACGCGGATGCCCTTGGGCGCGAGCTGCTGGGCCAGGCCCTTGGTGAAGTTGTTGATGCTCGCCTTGGTGGTGGCGTAGTCCAGCAGCGTGGGGGACGGGTTGTACGCCTGGATTGAGGTGGTGTTGATGATGGTGGAACCGGCCGGCATGTGTGGAACCGCGGCCTTGGTGACCCGGAACATTGCGTAGACGTTCGTCTTTTGGGTGTGGTCGAACTGTTCGTCCGTGATCTGGCTGATGTCCTCCTGCGCCACCTGCTTTCCGGCGTTGTTGACCAGGATGTCCACTCCGCCCAGCACGGCCACGGCAGTGTCCACCAAGTCCTGGCAGGCGGCGGGGTCCTTCAGGTCGCCGGGAACCTTGACGGCCTTTCGGCCGGCGGCTTCGATGATGCCGGCGATGCGGGCTGCGTCCTCTTCTTCCTCGGGCAGGTAGGAAAGGACGACGTCGGCCCCCTCGCGGGCGAAAGCAATGGCGGTGGCCGCGCCGATCCCGGAATCGGCCCCTGTGACGATCGCCTTCCGGCCCTCCAAGCGGCCCGTGCCACGGTAGGTTTCCTCGCCGAGATCGGCCTTCGGGGCCAGCTCCGCATCCAGGCCTGGCTCGGGCTGGTGCTGCTCCGGCGGCGAGATCTTTTCGTAGGCGGTGACGGGATTACGGAAGGTGTACTGGTCAGTCATGGTGGTCCTCCTGGCGGGTAGGGGTGGAACACTAAAAGCTAAGTATGCTTACCGTTCCAGCCTAGGCAATCAGGCGGGCACTGCCAACCCGGATTCGGTTTCGATCAGTGCGGATCTGGTTCAGCTTTCGCCGCCGCTCAGTCTTTGGCGGCGTCTACTTGTCCCGGTGGACTTCTACCAGCCGGACCTCCCTCAGGACGCCGGCGTCCGCCACGGCCGTCATGTAGGTGCAGGCAGGCTGGCGGCGCCGGTCGGTAGGGGAGCCGGGGTTCAGCAGCCGCAGTCCCCGGGGGGAGACCGAGTCCCACGGGATGTGGCTGTGCCCGAAAACCAGCACGTCGGCAGCAGGGTAGAGCTGCTCGCACCGCGCCTCCCGGCCTTTGGCCTGACCGGTTTCGTGAACCATCGCAAACCGGACGTCGTCCAGCGTGACTGCTGCTGTTTCCGGCAGCCGGGCCCGCAGGTCGGGGCCGTCGTTGTTTCCGTAGACGCCCACCAGGGAGCGGCTGCGCTGCTCGAGCAGGTCCAGCAGATCGGCCGTCACCCAGTCCCCGGCGTGGAAGACCGCATCGGCGTTTTCGACGGCGGCCCACACCTGCGCAGGCAGTGCTTTGGCGCGCTTGGGGACGTGGGTATCGGCGAGCAGCAAAATGTTCAGCGGCATGGTGGAATCCTGCCATGCCGGCTTTGTCCCCGCCCCTTTCCGGTCCGCGCCGGGAGTCGTAACCTAGGGCTGGAGGTGATTGCCATGGAGGCAACACAAGGCGACCGGATCATCGTGCATGGCAGGAACGTCGGGTCCACTGACCGGCATGGCGTGATTCTTGAGGTCCGCGGCCAGGGTGGAGCGCCGCCCTACCTTGTCCGCTTTGACGACGGGCACGAAACCATCATGTACCCCGGCGGTGATTTCGCCGTCGAGCACGGCAACGGGCACTAGGGCGGGTTTGGAGCCCGGACTGCAGGGGAGTTGAGGCGTCCAGCGCACGCCTGGCGCAGTTCCGGCTCAGCTGGCGTTCACGACGGCCGGTCAGGGTTCTGCATGGCCATGCCCCTACGCGGTGGCTCCCTGTTGCCTCCTGCCAATACCTCGCGTGAAGGGGCTCTTCCCTCGCAGGTCGGAGCGGACGTAGGCTGTGCATTGGAGAGCCGGGAAGCCTGGTCGGCCCGCGGGAGGTTGTGCCCGCGGAACGCCGTGGCAGCCGCCTCGGTGGTTGTTGCTGGACCGAGGGAACGGGACCCGCCATGACTTCACCATCAGATCTGATCATTGACGCCGCACAGCTCGGAAAGAATTTCGGCAGGACGCGTGCCTTGGACGGACTTGACCTGCGCGTGTGTCCCGGCGAGGTCCATGGGTTCCTCGGCCCCAACGGCGCCGGTAAATCAACAACCTTGCGGGTGCTCCTCGGGCTCATCCGCCCGTCATCGGGTACGGCGCGCGTGTTCGGGTTGGATCCGTGGCAGGACCCGGTCCGCGCCCACCGGGAAGTTGCTTATGTTCCCGGGGATGTGAGCTTGTGGCCGAACCTGTCCGGCGGCGAGGTCATAGACCTGCTCACCGGTCTGCGCGGCGGACCCGATGAGCGGCTTCGCCGGAACCTGATCGACGAGTTTGAGTTGGATCCGCGGCGCAAAGCGCGGACGTATTCCAAAGGCAACCGTCAGAAGGTGGCACTGATCGCAGCGTTCGCCCGCCCGGCGCGGCTGTATCTGCTCGATGAGCCCAGTGCAGGCCTGGACCCGGTGATGGATTCGGTCTTCCGCCGGCAGGTTCAGCGCGTCAGCGCAGACGGTGCCACAGTGCTGCTCTCCAGCCACATCCTTAGCGAAGTCGAACAGCTCTGCGGCAGGGTAACGATCATCCGTTCCGGCCGGGCCGTGGAATCGGGAACCTTGACGGAGCTGCGTCATCTGAAACTCACCCATTTCAGGGTCGAGGCCGCTGATGCTGCCCTGCTGTCCGCCCTGCCGGGGGTACAGGGCACCACAACCGCCCGGGGCGTTGTCGAGTTTGACGTGGACCCCGCGGACCTGGCACCGGTACTGGAAGCCGTAGCGGCCGCCGGGATTCGTGGATTGACTGTGTCGCCGCCGTCGCTGGAGTCTTTGTTCTTGAGCCATTACAGTGACGCCACCAGCGAGGTGCGCTGATGTCCGGCCTCATGGGCCTGGTCCTTGCCCAGGCACGACGGGAACGCGTGCTGCTGCCCGTCTGGATCCTGGGCATCGCCTTTCTGGGGTACGCCGTGGCCAATGCGGTGGCCACCGAATTCGCGGCCGAGGCAGCGCGTGTGGCGATCATTAATGTGGCCGCCGTGAGCCCGGCGTTCCTGTTCGTCCGCGGCCTCCCGGACGGAACCGGCGTTGGAGCGGTGGTGTTCTTCCAGGGCTACGCTTTTACGGCTGTTCTCGCCGGACTGATGAGCACGTTCCTGGTCATCCGTCATACACGCAGCGATGAGGAGCTCGGACGAGCGGAACTGGTTGGCTCGGCCCCCGTGCCTCGTGCTGCGCCCCTGGCAGCAACCCTGATTCTGGGCGGCGCTGCTAATTTTGTGCTGGCCCTGGGTGTGGCTGCCGGTTTCGCTGCTGCCGGGCTGCCCGGGGGCGGCGCGCTGATGGCGGGAGCTGCCGTCGGTGCCGTCGGGGCTTTTTTCGTCGCCATCGCAGCCGCCGTGGCGCAGGTGATGCCGTCGGGGCGGGCGGCCAACGGTGCAGCCGCCGGCCTGGTCGGGGCCGCATATTTTGTGCGTGGCATCGGCGACGCCTTTGGTACGCCGAACTCCGATCTGAGCCAGGTCACCAGCGGGTGGGTTTCGCTGCTCTCGCCTCTTGGGTGGGGCCAACGCTCGCGTCCGTTCTCGGTCGCAGATCCCGTGCCTTTGCTGGCACTGGTTGCCGGCGCCGCCGTGCTGGCGGTAGCCGTAGTGATGCTCAGGAGCCGTAGGGATCTTGGCGAGAGTCTTTTGCCTGAACGTGCGGGCCGGGAGCGTGCGGTCGCCGGCGGTGCCTCGTTCCTGGGCTTGGCGTGGCGCCAACAGCGGCCCATCCTGTTGGGCTGGTGCGTTGCTGCAGGTCTGCTGGGAGGGATCGCCGGAGGGCTCGGACCCGTCGTCAGCGGTGTGATTGGCGGCAATGACTCACTGCGGGAGCTGATCAGTCGGCTTGTCCCGGGCGGCCGGGCGGAGACCGCCGATCTGTTCACCGCCGCCTTGTTGGGTATCGCCGGTGTCCTGGCGGCGGCCGCCGGTATCCAGGCGGTACTGCGGCTCCGCGCAGAGGAAGTCGAAGGCCGGGCCGAAATCCTCCTGGCCACGCCCCGCTCCCGGACACGGTGGCTTGGCGCGAACCTGGTCCTGGCAGCGGCGTCGGTGGCGGTGGTGGCCGTCGTCGCCGGGACCGCAGCCTCCATCGGCCTTGCCCTCTCCGGCGTGGAGTACGACCCGCCCGGCCTGCTGATCGGGGCTGCGATGGCGCACGTCCCGGCCGCCGCCGTGTTCGTCACCTCAACGGCGGTCCTTTTCGCAGCGGTGCCCAGGTTGAGTATTCCGCTGGCGTGGGGCATGCTGGCTGGCGGGCTGGTCCTGGGTCAATTCGGTGAACTGCTCCGCCTGCCTGCCTGGCTGCAGGACCTCAGCCCATTCCGGCACTCCGCCGCGATGCCGGTCGAACCGTTCGACCCCGCAGGTGCCCTGGCCCTGACCACCATTGCCCTCTTCGGCGCCGGGATCGCCGCCCAGCTGCTCCGGCGCCGCGGCCTTACCCCCTGACCCGGAGCAGCCGGCCAGGCCCGCGCGGAACGTTCCTCTGCGGACATTGCCCGGCGTCACGGTTACAGTCATGGGCCTCCCGGCTGTGTGCACCCCGCATGGCACACCTGTCAGACTGGAGCGATGGATCACTCACTCGCCTCCGCCGCGTCCTCCACTCCGCCCGTCCGCACGGGTCCACGCGATCCGGGTGACGCCTGGGTTGAGGGGGACCGCGGCCGGTTCTGGGGCCGGTTTGGTGCGGCCGGTGTCCTCGCTTACGATCCCGCCAAGGGTGTGCTGCTGCAGCACCGGGCCGTCTGGAGCCATAACGGCGGGACCTGGGGCCTGCCCGGCGGGGCGCTGCATGAGGGCGAGGACGCCGTGGCGGGCGCGTTGCGCGAAGCCTGGGAAGAGGCCGCCGTGCCGTCCGGAAACGTCGAGGTACTTTTCACCTCCGTGCAGGACGTGGGCTACTGGTCCTACACCACTGTGGTGGTGCTGGTGACGGAGCCGTTCGAGCCCGTGATCAGCGACCCCGAGAGCATTGAATTGCTGTGGACAGCGCCGGCGGACGTGGAAAAGAAGGAACTGCACCCGGGTTTCGCGGCTGCCTGGCCCGACCTGCGGGAACGGATTGGCACCTCGGCGTAGCTTTCGTTTTACGCGCAGGTTCCGATCCAGTCCGGCTCAGTAGTCCGGGCCGTATTCCGCGTGCACCAGGATTGGCAGGTGGTCGGAGTTGCCGCGGGGCAGCGTCTCAACACTCGCAATGTCCAGGCCCAGTGACGTGGCGAAGTCGAAGTGGCCCTTGAAGACCTTGTAGCGGGTATAGGTCCGCCGGTTGCTGAGGGAGAGTGCGTAGCCCGAGTTCTTCATGTGGATGTGCAGGTTCTTGGTGAAGAACGGGTAGTTGAAGTCGCCCACCATCAGCGTCATGAGGCCTTGGCCCATGCTGAGCAGCTCCGCGTGGGCGGCGTGGATCTGCTTGCGGCGCAGGGAGTTTGAGGCCGTGAGGGGCGCCGCATGGAAGGAGCCGATCACCAGTTCATGCTGCGTCTCGTTGTCCACCACCCGCGTCCCGATGAGCCGCTCGTGGGCCGGAGCCAGGACCCTGTCGTGCATCGACTTCTTGAGTGCGAAGGACTGGGTGTCCAGCGCCGTGAAACGGCTGGTGCGGTAGTAGATGGCCAGCCCAAGCCGGTTTCCCTTGGTGGCGTCCGCAAGGTGGAGCGGGCCCAGGGTCTCGGGGAGGTCGCTGGCGTCCACCTCCTGGAGGCAGAGCGCATCAATGTCGTGGTTCCTTGCCAGGGCAAGGAGTTCACCGCTCGCTTTGTGCTTGCGGAGGTTGTAACTGATGACGCGCATGGAACACCTCTTCCGAGGGTTGCTGACAGGACCGTTCAAGAGTCTAGTCCGATGACAGCCCGCCAGGCTCAACATTTCGCCGCGTCCTCAAACAACCCATGCCGGTTGCCTGCCGGCGCAGCGATAGAGTTAGTGCGAATTCACTGAAATTTCCGGGAGGGCCACCGTTGACCGCTGATCTGCCTGAACTGGCCGAGGGAAACCATTACTACCAGTCCCTGGGTGACGGACGCTTCCGTTCCACGATCCATGCCCAGGGTGCCTGGAACGTCCACGAGCAGCACATGGCGCCCGCGTCGGGCCTGATGGCGGACTGCCTGGAGCGGCACCAGCCGCGGACAGGGTTGCGCCTGGCAAGGTTGAGCTACGAGATCCTGGGCTTGATTCCCGGCGGTGAATTCCACATCGAAACCACCACACTGCGGCCGGGCAAAACCATCGAACTGCTGCAGGCGGAACTGATTGCCGGCGGCCGGACGGCCATCCGGGCCACGGCCTGGCGGATGATCACCAGTGATACTTCCCTCGTGGCGGCCGTTGAGGACACTGCTATTCCCGGCCCGGACGAATGCAAGCCCTACGACGGCGCATCCGTATGGCCCGGCGGTTACATCCGCTCCCTTGAAATGCGCGTGGCGGAAGGGCACCGGCCCGGGGCCGGCAAAGTATGGCTGCGCACAGACCACCCCCTCACGGACAGGGCAGACAGCGGCGACCTCGCCCGCCTGATGGGGCTCGTGGACACCGCCAACGGCATCGCCGCGCGGGTGCCGCCGGGCAAGGACAGCTACGCCTTTCCCAACCTTGACCTCCAGATCCACATGTACCGCCGCCCCGAAGGGGAGTGGCTGGGGCTGGACAATGCAGTCTCCTTTGGCCGGGACGGGATTGGCCTTACCTCGACAGTCCTGCACGATCTGCAGGGCCCTTTCGGGCGCGCAGAACAGATCCTGACGCTCCGCAAAAGCTGACCCTGCAAGCCGTCACGGATGTATCGTTAAGTGTCGTTGTATATCGTTGGCGATTTACAGAGGAGACCAGTGTGCGTGATTCCTACCCGGCAGGCGGCTTCGGCGGAAACAGTATCGATGGCATCTGGCAGGCCGTCGAGGAGCTCCGTTCACGGTTCGAGAAGCGTGGGGGAACGCGCGCCGGCAAGGGCGAAGTGCGGGCGGCCGTGCTGGCCCTGCTCGGGGAGCGTCCCATGCATGGCTACCAGATCATTCGTGAGATCGAGGAGCGCAGCGGCGGCAGCTGGAAACCGAGCGCCGGCTCCGTCTACCCCACCCTGCAGCTCCTGGCCGACGAGGGGGTCATCAGCGCAGAGGAGTCCAATGGCCGCAAGATCTACTCACTGACCGAAGCGGGCCGTGAGGAGGTTTCAGACGGGCGCGGGTCCGCGCCGTGGGGCGTTGCAGGCCCGGCAGCCGGCGCCGGTTTTGGCTCCCTGCCCAAGGCCGGAATTGAGCTGGCGCAGGCTGCAGCGCAGGTTGGCCGCACGGGCTCACCTGACCAGGTGCAGCAGGCCGTGACGGTACTCGAAGAGGCCCGCCGCCGGATTTACGCCATCCTCGCCCAAGGCTGACCCGGGTGGCTTCAGTCCGCCTCCGCCGGGCAGATCAGGTGACCGGTTCCGGAGACGCCGGCGCCGGAAACATCCGTGCCCGGTACCGCCGCATCCTCCGCTTCGCGGCCTGGAACCTCGCGGTGACCTGGTGGTTCGAGCTGCTCCTCCCGCGGATCGGGTTTGCGTTCGTGGCCGAACGGACGCGCCCTGCCCGGATGCAGCGCTTTGCCCGGCGCTTCCACGTGCTCGCCGTGGACCTGGGCGGCCTGATGATCAAGGTGGGCCAGTTCCTCTCGTCCAGGCTTGACGTACTTCCCCCGGAAATCACCACCGAGCTTGCGGGCCTGCAGGATGAGGTGCCCCCGGTCCCGTTTCAGGCCATCCGGGTCCTTGCGGAGAAGGAACTGGGGGTTCCGCTCGAGCGTGCTTTCGCCTGGGTGGAGGAGACCACCATCGCCGCAGCCTCGCTGGGGCAGGCGCACCGTGCACGGCTCCTTCCGGCTGATGCTGCCGAAACCGGGTTGAAGGATGTGGTGCTCAAGGTGCAGCGTCCGGGCATCGACGCAATTGTCGACGTCGACCTCGCGGCGTTGCGCAAGGTGGGCGGCTGGCTGAGCCATTTCCGCGTGATCTCCAACCGCGCCGACATCCCTGCCCTGGTAACGGAATTCGCCCAGACCAGCTTCGAAGAAATCGACTACCTGCACGAGGCTGCCAACTCCGAGCGTTTCGCCGTTGAGTTCGCCGACGACGGCCGGGTGGCAGTGCCCCGCGTCGCCTGGGAGCGGTGCACCCGCCGCGTGCTGACCCTCGAGGACGTCACGGCGATCAAAATCACGGACGTTGAAGCGCTCAGGGCGGCAGGTATCGATCCGGCCCTGGTGGCGCCGTTGTTTGCGTCCGTGATGTTCGACCAACTGTTTACCAACGGCTTTTTCCATGCCGACCCGCACCCCGGCAATATCTTCGTCACCTCGGCTCCTGCCGGCGTCGGGGAACACCCATGGAAACTGACGTTCATCGACTTCGGCATGATGGGTGAAGTTCCCGCCTCGACGCGCAGCGGCCTGCGCAAGCTCCTGATCGCCGCCGCCGCGCGCGATGGCAAAGGACTGGTGGCGGCTATCCGCGATGTGGGCGTCCTGATGCCGTCGGCGGACGTTCCCGGGCTTGAGCGGGCCATGACCCAGCTGTTTGGCCGCTTCGGCGGCATGGGTTTCGCCGAGCTCCGCGAGGTGGATCCGCGCGAGTTCCGTGACTTCGCGGTGGAATTCGGCGACGTGGTCCGCTCCCTGCCGTTCCAGCTGCCCGAGAACTTCCTGCTGATCATCCGTGCGATGTCGCTGACCTCGGGGGTGTGCAGTTCCCTGGACCCCCGGTTCAATCTGTGGGACTCGGTGGAACCCTACGCCGCACAGCTGCTCCGGAACGAACGCGGCAACATCGTGCAGGACGCGGCGCAGCAGGCGCTTGAGGCAGCGGGACTTGCGCTCCGCCTGCCCAAGCGCCTGGACGGCCTCATCACCCGCATGGAGGAAGGCAACCTCACCGTTGCCATCCCGCGGCTTGAGCGGCAGGTTGCCAGGCTCCACCGCTCGGCGCGGCCTACGGCGTCCGCCCTGGTATTCGGCGCACTGTTGATTGCCGGGGCTGTGGTGCGTGCTGACGACTCGGCGCTGGGCAGCTCGCTCATGCTCGCGTCCTTAGTCCCGCTGCTGCACGGCCTGTGGGTGGGGCGGCGCGGCCTTTAGGTCAGCCCCGTCCCTGGAAGACGAGCCACCCCACGAGCGTGGAAAGCCCGGTCAGTGCGGCGCCCCAGAGCATGTCCACCACAATCAGCTGCAGCGGCCACACTTTGAGGGTGGCGGCGTTGGTCAGGTCGTAGGTGGCATAAGCGAACGCGCCCAGCGCGGCCCCGTAGCCCAACGCTGTGAGCGAGCTGCCGCCGTCGAGCGCGGGGCGGAGGGCAAAAAACACAATCCCGGCGATGTAAATGAGGTAGAAGGCCACGGCGTAACCTAAGTTTGGCCTGTCCGCCAGCAACTCGCCGATATGGCTCCGGTAAAACGGATTCATCAGCTTGAGCCAGATGGCATCAATCACTGCGAATGCGGCCGCAACAACAAGGAATTGCAAGATGACCATAGGGGAGCTTAGCAACATGCATCATGCCGATCCGGGAACCCGCACGCTGACAGTGGTGCGGCAGGAGGTTTCGCTCGGCGCCGGGCGGGACCTGGAATTTGGCCTGGAGCTCCTGGCCAAGGCAAGGACCGGCGGGATCGGCCCCACGCTTCGCCTGTACCGGCCGGCCCCCACCGTGGCGTTCGGCCAGCGGGACACCCGGCTGCCGGGCTTTGAAGCAGCAGAGCAGGCCTGCCGCGACAACGGCTTTGAGCCGCTGGTCCGCCGCGCGGGCGGCCGGGCCGCCGCCTACCATCAGGGGACCCTGGTGGTGGACCACATCGAACCGGACGCGGACGCGATCGCCGGATCAAAAAGCCGGTTCGGGTACTTCGGCGGGCTGTTCGCCGAAGCCCTGCGCGGTGTTGGGGTGCACGCAGCGGTCGGGGAGATCCCCGGCGAGTACTGCCCCGGGGAATTCAGCGTGCACGGCAACGAACAGGGCGGATCCCGCCGGGTCAAGCTCGTAGGCACCGCCCAGCGCGTAGTGGCCGGCGGCTGGCTGTTCAGTTCCGTCATCGTGGTGGAAAACTCCGCGCCCATCCGCAAGGTCCTCACCGACACCTATGCTGCCCTCGGCCTGGACTGGGACCCCGCCACGGCCGGGGCAGTGAACGACCTTGTACCCGGCGTGGACGTCGCAGCGGTGGAGGAGGCCCTGCTGGCAACGTACGCCGGCCACGCCACCCTCGGGACTGCACCCTTCAGCAGCCTGGGGGCATAAGCGAGAAAAACGGGACCAACACCAGGTTGGTCCCGTTTTTTGCCTGCCAGCCGTTTTGGCTGAGTGGCCGTGGCTGAAGTGCCGTTTTGGGTGGCTTGCCGCCTAAGCTGCGAGGCGGGTCTTGACCTCGGCAGCGGACGGGTTGGTGGCAGCGGTGCCGTCCGGGAAGAGCACGGTGGGCACTGTGCGGTTGCCGCCGTTAAGCTGCTCCACGAGTTCGGCGGTGCCTTCCACGTCCTCGATGTTGATCTCGTTGTAGCCGATGCCCTGCGCGTCCAGCTGCTTCTTCAACCGGTTGCAGTAGCCGCACCACGTGGTCGAAAACATGGTAATGGTGCCGGATTCGGGAGTGAAGTCCATAAGTTCTCCTATGAGTGGTCCAGGGGTTCCTTCCTTTCAACGGTAGCGTGCAGGCCGGTATTCCCCGGCCCTCCGCCCTTCACATGACAGCTCATGCGGGCGGTGGCATGCTGGAGCCATGTGTGGACGTTATGTGATGGCACGTGCTGTGGGGGACCTCCTGGCCGAGTTCGACGCCGGGCTCGAGGAGGAGGCGGACGTCCCGCCGTCCTGGAATGTTGCGCCAACGGATGACGTACCCATCGTCCTGGAGCGGCTGATTGATGACGAAAAGGCGCCCAGGCAGGTGCGCCAGCTTCACGTGGCGCGGTGGGGACTGGTGCCTTCCTGGGCCAAGGACCCCGGCATCGGTTCGCGGATGATCAACGCCCGGAGCGAATCGGTGCTGGAAAAACCGGCCTTCCGCAAGGCAGTGCAGTCACGCCGGTGCGCCGTCCCGGCGGACGGCTACTACGAATGGAAACAGGGGCCAGGGAAATCGAAGCAGCCCTACTATGTGCACCCGGGGGAGGGCCACGGCCTGGTTTTTGCGGGGCTCTATGAATGGTGGAAGGACCCGGCCTGGCCGGCTGGGGAGCCGGGCGGCTGGATGCTTTCCACGTCCATCCTGACAACCGACACGCCGCCGCCCGGGACCGAAGACAGTGTCTTCGGCAAGCTGACGGCGCTGCACGACCGGGTTCCGCTGCCGATGGACAAGTCCACCATGGAAGCGTGGCTGGACCCGCAGGCCGACGACGCGGCCGCCCTGGTGGACCTGGTCCGGTCCGGGGTCAAGGACGTGGCGTCGGACTGGCATGTCGATTCAGTGGGCAAGGACGTGGGCAATGTGCGCAACAACGGGCCGGAGCTGATCCGGCCGGTGGAGGCCCTTTTCTAGAAGTCCACGCCCGGGCGGGACGCGACCTAAACGGTGACCGTGCCGCCGTCGTCCACTGTCCAGGTGGGGTTGTAGGCCACCTCCCAGCGGAAGCCGTCCGGGTCCGCGAAGTAGCCGCTGTACCCGCCCCAGGGCTGGGTGATGGGTTCGGCAATGATCTCGGCGCCGGCCGCGGCGGCCTCCGCCATGACCCTGTCCACGTCCTCGGTGCCCGGAAGGTTGTGGCTGAGCGTGATGCGGGGGACAGGACCGGGAGCGCTGACACCGGCATCGGCCTGCATTTGGCGGACATCCCAGAGGGACAGCACCAGGCCATGGTTCACCTGGATAAACACCACATCCCCCGGAACCTCGCGGTGGACCGGCCAGCCAAGGCCGTCAACGTAGAACGCGCGGGACGCCGGCACGCTGCGGACGCCTAGTGAAATGAAGTCGACTCTGGGCTGCATGGTTCGATACTGTCAGAGGATGGCGACAATACAAGGAAACGATAGAGATGCTTTGGCCGACAAGGAACAGCTCGCTGCCGTCCGGATCGCCGTTGATGAGGTGGATGACCAGATTGTCACCCTGATCGCGCGCCGCGAGCGGCTGATCCGGATCGCCGGAACCCTGAAGGGTGACGACGCCGAGGTCCGTGCCCCGGGCCGCGTGGAGCGGATTATCGAACACGTCCGTTCCGCAGCCGAGAAGAAGGACATCGACCCGGACATCGTCGAGTCCACCTACCGGGCCATGATCTCCGGTTTCATTGAACTCGAACTCCGGGTCCACAAAGAAAACAGCTGAGCCGCGCCGGCCCAGCTGTTACAGGTTCTCCTCGACGGGAACACCGGACTGGAATTCCCGGCCGTCAGCCTCGCTGAAGCCGGTCATTACGTGCCCCTGGTCCAGGCCGTAAATGGCGGTGCGCGGAAACTGCCCGGTGATCCTGCTCTCCGAGTGGGTTACCCCGGCAAGGTCATAGTTTTCTTCCAGTCCTTGTTCCCGGTTGAACGAGTAGAACGCAATGGCCTCCCCGTTCATGAATTCAATGCACAGCCGCCGTTGCGTTGAATAATCCGGAGTGGCGCCCACCAGCCCCACTACATATGCGCCCGACCCCGGAATGGCTCCGTCGATATCGAACGTTGCCACCAAGGTGGAGTCCTGGGCCTGAATCGTTGCCTGCTTGAGGAGTGCGTCATCGGTACTCATGGCACAATCCTGCTCCCTGCCGTTCGGTCCGTCCACCCCCGGTTGCGGAAAGCTCAGTTTGGAAAGCGCAGGAAGCCGGAGGGACTTCCGTGTCCCTCCGGCTTCCTGCACATCATTGATGGGCGCAGTGGTTCAGAGGCCCGCTAGCCGCAAGTGACGTCCACGAAATAGGTGTGGTCGCCTTCAGTGTGGTCGGCAACCGTCACGCTGACCTGTGCCCAGCCCCGGTTTCCGTTGACTGCCTTGCCTGCAGGAGGCTGAACGGAAACAATGGTGCAGCCCGGCTGGCTGTTGACGCGGATACCATGGGTTCCCTGTTCGGCTGCCTCAAAGTGCGCCTCGTGGAAGGCCAGTACTGCTGGGTTCCATTCGGAGTACTTGATGTTGCCGGCGCCGTTGGTGTCCGTCCAGTGCGCGGCATAGCCGTCCATGGCCACGCCGTTCTTCCAGAAGCGCACATCAATTTCGACAATCAGGTCGTTGCGGACCTTGAAGTTGTCGGTCTTGCTGTAGCGGGGAACGAAGCAGTTCTTATTGCCCGGTGCAGTACAGTCCAGCAGGTTGGTGGGGGACACCCACACCTTGTAGACGCCGCCGTTGTTGGGGGTGTCGTTGTAGGGGAAGAGCTGGACGGTGATGCCCTTGTCTTCACCGTCGGTTCCGGTGGCGTGGGCACAGCCTCCTGAAGGAGCTACGTCTGTGATGACGCCACTGGCATCAACCGTGAACTGCCGGCACGCCACCGGGTCGGTCGAGAGCAGAGTCTTCCCGGAGGGGTCTGTCACTTGGTAGGAGTAGGTTCCCGCCGGAAGACCCGCGGCATCGTCGGGGGCGTTGATGCCGGGACCGCCGTTGAGATAAACGTCCTCCTTGGAGTCGTAGATGTTGAGGTTGACGGGCACACCGCTGCCATCGGTGGTGAAGATGGCTCCTGATAGAGGGGTGTTTGTGGGCGCAGCAGTGGCAGGGCTTCCGAGCATCGCCATCGAAGCGAGAAGGATGCTGCCTGGGATAACAAGCTTTTTGTACATTGTTTTACCTCGGATCTCTGAGTCCCAATGAACTCTGACGCGCAGTCAGCGCGGATCCCAAAGCAAGAGGCGCGCTGTGAAAGACCCGGTTAAGGGCCTATCGTCGGCTGCACCTCAGATGGCTGAAAGCTTAGGATCCTGCTTGCCTGTGCCGCAATGGGTTTCAGCCCCAAACCTGTTCTGCAAGCTGCCCCTAACCCCCCTTCTATGCTTTGGCTGCGGCCCGGCGTAGACTGGTACTGTTCGAACAGATATTCGAATAAGGTCTTTTTTACCGGGAGGCGCCCCTTGGGTATGTTCAGCGAATCCGTTGACGTCTCCTGCGCCCCTGACGGCCACCCGGTGGCTGTTGTTTGGGCGGGTCGTGCCTATTCTGTGTGTGCCGAACCCGTCCGCTGGTACGAACGCCGCCAGTGGTGGGCCGAAGAAACCCGCGCACCGCTGGGAAGCGGCCCCGGGCTGGTGGACCACGAAATCTGGCGGGTCCAGGTGCAGCGTTCAGCCCCGGGCTCCGGCGGATTCAAGGAACAGGAAGAGACGCTCACCCTTGACCTCACCCGTCACATCCGCAGCGGCCGCTGGCGGCTCCTGCGGATCCATGACGCCCTGCGCCCCAGAACAGCATGAGCTTCACGCACCTCCACGTCTCCACCGCATTCAGCGCCCACTACGGAGTTTCCTGGCCCGAGGAACTGGCGCAGGCCGCTGCTGCTGACGGCGCAAGCGCGCTCGGCTGCACGGACCGGGACGGCCTGTACGGCACCATCAAGCACCTCAAAGCGTGCATGGGTTCCGGCATTGACCCCATCGTAGGGGTGGACCTTGCGGTCTATGACGACGACGCCGATCACCGCACCCAGCTGGCAGGCCGGGTGGTGGTGCTGGCCCGCGGCCACAACAACGGGGCCGGCTACCGCGCGCTGTGCCGGTTGGTGTCCGACGCCCACGCCCGCACCTCGGGTAAAGCCGGTGGAGCTGTGCCCGTAGCCGTGACCAGGGCTGAACTTGCCTCCCGCGCCCTGGATCCCCACACCCTGAAACCCGTGCTGATGGTCCTGATCGGGCCGGATTCCGACGTCGGACGTGCCATGGGCGGGCGGCGTTACCTACGGCCGCGCACCCTTTTCAAGCAGTGGCTGGATGCCATGCCGGCAGGAACTGTTGTGGCCGAGGCCGTTTCCCAACTCAGCGCCCCGGGAAAACCGTTGAGCACGGCGCATGCCGTCCGGATGCTCAAACTCGCGGAGGAACACAACGTCCCCGCAATCCTCAGCAATGCGGTCCGGTACTGCGCGGAGGACGGCGCCGCAACCGCAGACGTACTGGATTCTGCACGGACCCTGAAATCCCTTCCGGAACTGGCCCAGGAACCACTGCTGCAACCCAACGGCCAGGGCTGGCTGAAATCCTCACACCAGATGCTGCAGCTGGGTAAGGAAATCATTTCCGCAGCAGGCTATGGTGCCGAAGACCTTAACAGGCTGATGGCACAAACAGAGGCGCTCGCCGATGCTTGCAGGATTGACCCCGTCACGGACATGGGCTGGAAGCAGCCGGTGGTGCCGGAAGCTGCGGTCATCGGGATCAGCCAGGATCCGCACTTGGAACTGGTGCAGCGCTGCCGCGCCGGGATCGGCAGGAGGTTCCCTGGAATCGCCGGGAACAGCGAAAAGGAAATGCTCCACCGGCTCGACCATGAGCTGGGCATCATCCAGAACCTGGGGTTTTCCTCCTACTTCCTCACCGTCGCGGAGGTTTCGCGCATGATCCAGGAGATGGGGGTGCGGGCGGCCGCCCGAGGCTCCGGAGCCTCCAGCCTGGTCAACTACCTCATTGACGTCAGCCAGGTAAACCCGCTGCAGCACGACCTCATCTTCGAACGCTTCCTTTCCCGGGACCGGGCCACCTTGCCGGATATCGATATCGACGTCGAAAGTGCCGAGCGGCATAACGTGTACCACCGGATTTTTGAGCGCTTTGGTTCAGAACGCGTCACGCTCATGAGCATGCAGAACGGCTACCGGGCCCGGGGTGCGGTGCGCGACGCCGGCCTTGCCCTGGGGATGGATGACGGCGACGTGGGGGACATCGCCAAGCAGCTGTGGCGGTTCTCAGCCTCCAAGTTCCGTGAGGCGCTGCAGGAGAAGCCCGAGCTAAGGGAATTTGCCGGCCGGGTGGAACAGCGGGATTCCCACGGCAACCAGCAACTGGACCTGCTGGTGGACCTGACCGAACGCCTGGACCGTTTGCCGCGGCACATCTCCATGCATCCGTGCGGCGTGATCCTGGGTGACGCCACCTTGCTGGACCGTACCCCTGTACAGCCCAGCGGCCTGGGACTGCCCATGAGCCAGTTCGATAAGCACGACATGGATCCCATGGGCATGCTCAAGCTCGATGTCCTGGGCGTGAGGATGCAAAGTGCCATGGCATTTGCCGTTCGGGAGATCATCCGCATCCATCCCTCCAAAAAGGATGTGGTGGCAGCGGGCGGCCATGCCGCCGGGCCCGACGGCTCGGGGCCGGACTTCATTGCTGAGAACGGGCACATCGACCTCAACGCCATTCCCCTGGACGATGAGCCCACTTTTGAACTCATCCGGAGCACCCATACCCTGGGCTGCTTCCAGATCGAGTCTCCCGGGCAGCGTGAACTGATCGGCAAGATGGCGCCCCGGGAGTTTAATGACCTCATCATCGATATCTCGCTTTTCCGTCCGGGGCCCATGAAGTCGGACATGGTGCGGCCCTTCCTGGAACACCGCCATGGGTTTGCCCCGGAGGTCTACCCCCACCCGCTCCTGAAGCCGGTGCTCCAGGAAACCCACGGGGTGACGGTTTTCCACGAGCAAATCCTGAGGACATTCGACGTGATGACCGGGTGCGGGCTTGCTAAGGCCGATGAATTCCGGCGGGCCCTCAGCAACGAGGTTGGGGAATCCCAGGTGGAGGAGTATTTCCGCAGGCAGGCAAAGATTAAGGGCTTTTCCCCCGACGTCGTTGACAAGGTATGGGGAACCCTGAAGTCCTTTGCCAGCTTTGGGTTCTGCAAAGCCCATGGTGCTGCCTTCGCCGTGCCTACCTACCAGTCAGCCTGGCTGAAGGCGCACCACCCTGAAGCTTTCCTGGCCGGCCTGTGGGAGCACGATCCGGGCATGTATCCCAAGCGGCTCCTGGTGGCGGAGGCCAGGCGGCTGGGGATCCCCATCCTTCCCCTGGACATCAACCTCAGCAAAGGGGAGTACCAGGTGGAGCGGATCCGGCAGGGCCCGGATGCCGGGAAGCTCGGGATCCGGCTGAGCCTGAACGGGATCTACGGGTTGTCCGCCACCGAGCTGAAAAGGACTGTTGCCGGCCAGCCGTACGACTCCCTCGCAGACCTCCGGGCGCGCTCGCGGCTGAGCAAGCCAAGCATCAAACGCCTGGCCCAGCTGGGTGCTTTTGATTCCCTCCACCGTGAGGCGGGCGGAATGGCCAACCGGGCAGACCTGGTCCAGCACCTGACACGGCTGCAAAATGCAGGCAGCGGACGGAAAGGCGTCGAAGTGCTTGAGGGGCAGCTGTCCCTCCCCCTGGGCGATGTAGAGCTGCGCAACGTCAAACCTGGGCTGCCCGCGCCTACCCTCGTCGAGAATGTCCGGGCTGAGCTGGACCTGATGGCCATTGACGTCAGCAGCCACCTGATGGAGAGCCACCGTCCCACGCTGGACAGGCTTGGTGTGACTACGGCGGACAAGCTCCTGGGCCTGCGCAACGGGACCGAGGTCCTGGTGGCCGGGGTGCGGGTAGCCACCCAGACGCCCCCCATGCGCGGAGGCAGGAGGGTGGTGTTCATCAGCATTGATGACGGCACCGGCTGCATCGATTCGGTCTTCTTCCATGAGGCCCAGGAAAATGCCGGCCTTCTCCTGTTCGGAACCCGGCTCCTGCTCATCCGCGGCACCACCAGACGGACAGGCCCCCGGGGAATCAGCCTCAGCGCAAGCATGGCCTGGGACCTCAGCCGCACCGAAAGCCTGCCGTTCCCAACTCCGGCCGACCAGGACGGTGACGGCCCGCATCCCCTTGACGGGATCAGCAGGAGCCTGGCGATTACTGGTTTTAGCGGTTGAGTCTGCCGTGTGCCGCTTTGGTCGGCCCTTCGCGGAACCGATAGCATTGACGGTGGCTGGCTGTGGTCCCCGTATGCCACAAGCTATGAAGCCTTAACTTTGAATAGGAGACACCCGTGTCAGATGCCCAGCAGATCACCCTTCTCGTCGATGGCGAAGAGACCAAGGTGACTACCGGGACAACCGGTGCGGAACTCTTCTTTGAGCGCCGTGATGTTGTTGTAGCCCGCGTCAATGGCGAGCTGAAGGACTTGGACCAGGAACTGCCGGAAGGCGCCGCGGTTGAGGGTGTCACCATCGATTCCCCGGACGGGCTGAACGTGCTCCGCCACTCCACGGCCCACGTGATGGCCCAGGCGGTCCAGCAGCTGCGCCCCGACGCCAAGCTGGGCATCGGCCCGTACATCACCGACGGCTTCTACTTTGACTTTGATGTCTCCGAGCCCTTCACTCCCGAGGACCTCAAAACCCTCGAAAAGATGATGCTCAAGATCGTCAACCAGAACCAGAAGTTCGTCCGCCGCGTCGTCTCCGAGGACGAGGCCCGCGAAGCGATGAAGAACGAGCCCTACAAGATTGAACTGCTGGGCAAGAAGAATGATGCTGCCGAAGCCGGCGAGGGCGTCAACGTCGAGGTGGGCGCCGGCGATATCACCATCTACGACAACGTTGAGCGCAAGGAAGGGACCACCGTCTGGTGCGATCTCTGCCGCGGCCCGCACCTGCCCAACACCAAGATGATCTCCAACGCCTTCGCGCTCACCCGCTCGTCCTCGGCCTACTGGCTGGGAAACCAGAAGAACCAGCAGCTGCAGCGGATCTACGGTACGGCCTGGCCCACCAAGGAGGCTCTCAAGGCGTACCAGGAACGCATCGCGGAGGCCGAGCGCCGCGACCACCGCAAGCTCGGCTCTGAACTGGACCTGTTCTCCTTCCCGGACGAACTCGGCTCAGGCCTTCCCGTCTTCCATCCCAAGGGCGGCATCATCCGCAAGGAGATGGAGGACTACTCGAGGCAGCGCCACGTCGAGGCAGGCTACGAGTTCGTGTACACGCCGCACATCACCAAGGGCCACCTCTACGAAGTCTCCGGCCACCTTGACTGGTACAAGGACGGCATGTTCCCGGCGATGCACGTGGATGCCGAGCTCAACGAGGACGGCACCGTACGCAAGCCCGGCCAGGACTACTACCTGAAGCCGATGAACTGCCCCATGCACAACCTCATCTTCCGGTCCCGCGGGCGCTCATACCGCGAGCTGCCGCTGCGGCTGTTCGAATTCGGGTCGGTTTACCGGTACGAGAAGTCCGGCGTCGTGCACGGCCTCACCCGTGTGCGCGGCATGACACAGGACGACGCCCACATCTACTGCACCCGCGAGCAGATGAAGGACGAACTCACCAAGACCCTGAACTTCGTCCTGGACCTGCTCAAGGACTACGGGCTCAACGACTTCTACCTGGAACTGTCCACCAAGGACCCGGAAAAGTACGTCGGTGACGACGCCGCCTGGGATGAAGCCACCAGGACCCTCGCGGAAGTGGCGCAGGAATCCGGGCTGGAACTCGTGCCCGATCCCGGGGGAGCTGCCTTCTACGGTCCCAAGATCTCCGTCCAGGCGAAGGACGCGCTGGGCCGCACCTGGCAGATGTCCACCATCCAGCTGGATTTCAACCTGCCTGAACGCTTCGAACTGGAATTCCAGGCCGCCGATGGCACGAGGCAGCGTCCGGTGATGATCCACCGTGCGCTCTTCGGGTCGGTGGAGCGGTTCATGGGTGTGCTCACCGAGCACTATGCCGGAGCCTTCCCGGCGTGGCTCGCACCTGTCCAGGTGGTGGGCATCCCTGTGGCGGAGACGTTCAACGAGTACATGTTCGACGTCGTCGATCAGCTTAAGGCGGCAGGTATCCGTGCCGAGGTGGATACGTCCTCGGACCGGTTCCCCAAGAAGATCCGCACTGCCAGCAAAGACAAGATCCCGTTTGTCCTGATCGCCGGCGGTGATGATGCCGAGGCTGGTGCTGTCTCGTTCCGCTTCCGGGACGGAAGCCAGGACAACGGCGTGCCCGTGGCCGAGGCAATCAAGCGGATCACTGAGGCCGTCCGGAACCGGACCAGCTAGCGGAAACGGAACAGGCCGTGCAGGAGAACACAGGCGCAGGATATCCAGGGGATGCCGGCGTTACCGACGACTTTGACCTCGCCGGTGTCCCGGACGCTTTCCAGCGCCTGTGGACTCCGCACCGCATGGCCTATATCAAGGGCGGCCAGCACCAGTTCAAGAACGAAAACGATTGCCCGTTCTGCGTTGGCCCCGGACGTACCGATGAGGAAGCACTCATCGTCCACCGGGGAAGGACCTGCTATGTGGTGCTGAACCTGTTTCCGTACAACCCGGGGCATCTTTTGGTTTGCCCGTACCGCCACATCCCCGACTACACAGACCTGACCTTGGAGGAGACGGCGGAGTTCGCCGAGCTCACCCAGACCGCCATGCGGGTCCTGCGGAAAGTGTCCAATCCGGGCGGTTTCAACCTGGGGATGAACCAGGGCGTGGTGGGCGGAGCCGGCATCGCCGCGCACCTGCACCAGCACATCGTTCCCCGGTGGGGCGGCGACGGGAACTTCTTCCCCATCATCGCCCAGACCAAGGCGATTACCCAGACCCTTAATGAGGTCCGCCAGCAGGTCGCCGACGCCTGGCCCGGGGAGACGGATGCTGAATAAGCACGCGCGCGGGTTCTTCACAGCGCTGTTCACCCCGCTCGCCCGTTGGCTTCTCCGGATGGGCGTTTCACCCGACGCCGTCACGATCATCGGCACGGCCGGGGTGGTGGTGGGGGCCCTCGTCTTCTATCCGCTGGGGCAGCTCTGGTGGGGAACACTGTTCATTACCGCGTTCATCTTCTCCGACGTGCTCGATGGCATCATGGCCAGGATGCAGGCGGTGGGCGGCCGGTGGGGCAACTTCCTCGACTCCACCCTGGACCGGATCGCCGACGGCGCCCTGTTCGCGGGACTCGCCGTGTGGTTCTTCACGGGCGGGGCCAACGTCCCCATCGCGATGGCGGCCACCGTTTGTCTCGTCCTGGGCATGGTGGTTTCCTATGCCAGGGCCAAAGCTGAGTCACTGGGCTTCACCGCCAACGTGGGCATCGCCGAACGCGCGGAACGCCTGGTTTCGGTTCTGGTGGTCACCGGATTTACCGGCCTTGGGCTCCCGGGCGTGGTGTTGCTGGTAACGCTCGCGCTGCTCGCCCTCGCCAGTTTCATCACGGTGGTCCAGCGCGTAATCTCCGTACGCCGCCAGGCGTTTGCGGAGCCCACGCCGGCTGATTAACACGAATTCAGCCGGTCGGCCGCGGTGAGACTAGTATTAGGACTGCCCGGTCAATGGATCCGGCAACCCGGTGTGTGTAAACACGGCATCTGACGTGCCGCCCTGCACGCCCGGCGAAGGTCATCTATCTACCCATAGGGGTTTTTGTGTCTACACCTGATGTAAGCAACGAGGCCGGTTCGTCCGCGAACAGCGTCACGGGCAGCAGCCGCGTGAAGCGGGGCATGGCTGAGATGCTCAAGGGCGGCGTCATCATGGACGTCGTCAACGTCGAACAGGCCCGCATCGCCGAAGACGCCGGTGCTGTCGCTGTGATGGCGCTGGAACGCGTTCCGGCAGATATCCGCGCCCAGGGCGGCGTGTCCCGGATGTCCGATCCGGACATGATCGACCAGATCATCGACGCGGTGTCTATTCCTGTTATGGCCAAGGCGCGCATCGGCCACTTCGTCGAGGCCCAGATCCTGCAGTCACTTGGCGTGGACTACATTGACGAGTCCGAGGTCCTGACCCCGGCCGACTACGTCAACCACATCGACAAGTGGAACTTCAAGGTTCCCTTCGTCTGCGGTGCCACCAACCTCGGTGAGGCGCTGCGCCGCATCAATGAGGGCGCTGCGATGATCCGCTCCAAGGGCGAGGCCGGTACCGGTGACGTCTCGAACGCCACCGGCCACATGCGCCAGATCCGTTCCGAGATCGCCAAGCTCGCCGCACTGCCTGAGGACGAGCTGTACGTTGCCGCGAAGGAACTGCAGGCACCGTACGAACTGGTGAAGGAAGTTGCCGCCGCCGGCAAGCTTCCGGTGGTGCTGTTCACCGCCGGTGGCATCGCCACCCCGGCCGATGCCGCCATGATGATGCAGCTCGGCGCTGACGGTGTCTTCGTCGGCTCCGGCATCTTCAAGTCCGGCAACCCCGCCCAGCGCGCCGCCGCCGTCGTGAAGGCCACCACCTTCTTTGACGACCCCGACGTAATCGCGAAGGCTTCCCGCGGCCTGGGCGAAGCCATGGTGGGCATCAACGTCGACGAGATCCCCCAGCCGCACCGCTTGGCCGAGCGCGGTTGGTAATTTCTCTGGTTTGTGCCTGGCGACGCTGATCCTCTGCGCGCTATTCCCCGCGCTCTCCTGGCAGCTTTTGTAGCTGGCCGGGGCGCGGGGGCCCTTTTACGCGCGCTGCCGGATCACCCCCCGCCTGTCGCCTTTGATCCTGACATACGACGCCGGCCCGTCACCTCTCTTGGTGGCGGGCCGGCGTCGTTGTTGGTTGAGCTTGTCGAAACCCCGTCGATTGCTCCGTAACTGCCCTTTTGCGCTTCCAAAAGGGCCACTTCGGAGCAATCGATCGGGGTTATTCCAGGCCGCGGCGTTTTAGGAGGGGCTCTAGTTTGGCTTCACGGCCTCGGAGGGTGCGGAAGGACTCCAGGGGGTCGCGGCTGTTTCCGCGGGACAGGAGCTCCTGGCGGAACCGTTCGCCGTTGGCCCGGGTCATGCCGCCGTTCCCGGTGAACCAGTCCACCGTTTCGGCGTCCAGAACCTCACTCCAGATGTAGGAGTAGTAGCCTGCCGCGTAGCCTGCCCCGGCGAAAACGTGCTGGAAGTACCCTGTGCGGTAGCGCGGCGGAATCAGGGCGTGGGCGATCCCGGCGGCCGCGAGGGCTTTATCCTCGAAAGCCGCGGCATCCTCAGGCACCTCCCCGGGTCCCAGAACATGCCAGGCCAGGTCCAGCAGGGCCGCTGCCAAGTACTCGGTGGTGGCGAAGCCCTCACCCCACAGCTGCGATTCGTTGAGTTTGTCCACGATGTCACGGGGGAGCGGCTCCCCGGTTTTGTAGTGCTTCGCGTAGTTGGCAAGCACCTCCGGCCACATGATCCACATCTCGTTAACCTGGGATGGGTACTCCACAAAGTCGCGGGGGACAGCGGTGCCGGAAAACCTCGGATAAGTCACATTGGAGAACAACCCGTGCAGGGCATGGCCGAACTCATGGAACGTGGTCCGCAGTTCATCGAGGGTCAGCAGCGTGGGTTCGCCCGCCGGCGGCTTGGAGATGTTCAGGTTGTTGATGACTACGGGCGCGGTTCCCAGCAGCTCCGATTGTTCCACCAGCGAATTCATCCAGGCACCTCCGCGCTTGGATTCGCGCGTGTAGTAGTCGCCCAGAAACAGGCCCAAAGCACTGCCATCCTCGTTCCGGACCTCCCAGGCGCGCACATCCGGGTGGTAGCCGGCCAGGTCCGTCCGCTCGTGGAAGGTGATGCCGTAAAGGGAAGTTGCGGCGAAGAAGACACCATCAGTGAGGACCCGGTCCAGCTCGAAGAACGGGCGGAGTGCCTGCTCGTCAACTTCGTATTTTTCCCGCCGGACCTTCCCGGAGTAATAGGCCCAGTCCCAGGCCTCCAAGGGGTGGCCTGCTGCCTCCACAAGGGCTGCGGCCTCGCGGTCGGCGTTGCGGACAGCGGCGGGTGCCATGCGGTTCAGCATCGCCTGGACCGACTCGAAATCGGGTGCGGTTTGGCGGTCAACCACCAGTTCGGCGTAATTGGCAAAGCCCAGCAGGGCTGCCTTTTCGGCGCGCAGGGCCGCCATGGACCTGGCGATCTCCAGGACGTCGAGGTTGCCGCCGCTGCTGCCGCGGGCCACCGCGGCCTCAAAGAGACGACGGCGGATGTCCCGGTTCTCGAGGACGGCGAGGGCGGGTTGGTTGGTGGGCTGGATCAGCGTCAGGAGGAACTTCCCGTCGTGCCCGGCGGCGCGGGCCGCTTCTTCGGCGCGGGCCACGTCCTCCGCAGGCATTCCGGCCAGGTCCGCCGGGTCATCAAGCAGGAGGGCTGCCGACTTCATCCCTTCCTTGACCCGCTGGCCGAACTCGGTGCCCAACCGCGAGAGTTCCGCGTTGATCTCCCTGAGCCGCTCCTGGCCGCCCTTGTCCAGCTGGATACCGGACTGCCGGAATTCCTTCAAGTACTCTTCCACCAGGCGTTCCGACTCCGGATCGAGGCCGGATGTGTCGATGGCAGCGAAGCGTTCGTAAAGAACCCGGTTCAGGAAAACCTCATCCTGATGGGCGGAAAAGCGCGGGGACAGTTCCGTTTCAAGATCCCGGACGTCATCCGTTGCATCGGCGGACACCAGGGTAAAGAAGGCGGCAGAGGTCCTCTGCAGCAATTGGCCGGACCGCTCCATAGCCACAGCCGTGTTGTCGAAGGTGGCGGGGTCCGGGTTCTCCACAATGGCCTGGATTTCGGCCAGGTGCTCCGCGAATCCAGCCTCGGCGGCCTCGGCGTAGTGCGAAAGCTGGATTTCCGCGAAGGGAGGCAGGCGGAACGGAAGCGGGCTGGGACGAAGCAGGGGGTTTGTCATGACGCAAATCTTCCACACGGGCCACGCCTTCTCAACGACCCCAAATGTTCGCGGCGGACGGGGACAGTACCTACAATGACCGCTATGGGGATAAGTTGGGGCGGTGCCGCTGCTGCGCGTGCAGGCGCCAGCATCTGCGCGTTGTTCGCGGTTGCCGGGCTGGCCGGTTGCGGCTTGGTGGCCGAGCAGAACGGGCAGACCCCACGGCCTGCGGTTTCCAGCTCGCAGGTTCCGGGTTCAGGCGCGTCAGCCCTCACCACCGCTCCTGCTACCAGCCCCACGCCGACGCCCACTCCCACCCCCGGCAAGGGCCCGGCCTGCCCGGTGTTGCGGTGCACGTCGGTTCTGGTCACCGGCGACATGCTGGTCCACACCCAGCTCTGGCAGCAGGCGCAGCTGGATGCGGCTGCAGCGGGCAAGCCCGGCTTCGATTTTGTGCCACTGCTGGAAGGACAGCGCCGGTACATCAACAACAGCGACCTTGCCGTCTGCCACCAGGAAACGCCGGTGGCCGGTCCCGAGGGTCCCTTCTCAGCGTATCCGTCATTCAACGTTCCGCCCCAGATCATCCCCGGCGCCAAGAATGTGGGTTACCAGGCATGCACCACGGGCAGCAACCACACCATCGACCGCGGCACGGACGGACTGCTGCGCACCCTTGATGCGCTGGATGACGCCGGCCTCAAACACACAGGTTCCTACCGGACCGAAAATGAGTCCCGGGGGATCCTCATCCTGGAGACGCCCGCCGCGAAAGTGGCAATCATTGAGGCTGCGTACGGGCTCAACGGACTGGTCCCCGACCACCCGTGGCAGGTGGACATGCTGGACGCCCCGGCCATGATCGCCAAGGCGGTGAAGGCCCGGGAGCTCGGCGCGGACATCGTCCTGGGTGCGATGCATGCAGGTGAGGAGTACGCCAGTGAACCGAACGCACAGCAGCAGGAGGTTGCGCATGCCCTGGTGGACAGCGGGCAGTTCAACCTGGTCTACGGGCACCACACCCATTCGGTGCTGCCCATCGAAAACTACAAAGGTACCTGGATTGTGTACGGCCTCGGCAACGGCATCACCGAACTGTCACCCTGGTACGTGGTCAACAATGAGGGCCTGCTGGTCAGGGTGCAGTTTGGCCAGGACGCCGCCGGAAAATGGTCTGCCACCGACCTTGGCTGGGCACCATCGGTGATTGTCCGCGATCCCTACCGCTGGTGTTCGCTAGCCGCCGATGCCCCGCAGGGGCCGTGCGCGGGCCCGGAAGCGGACGCCGCCACGAGGCTGCGGACCGCCACGGTGGTGGAATCCCGTGGAGCGGCAGCAGCCGGCGCCCACGAACTCCTGATCAGCAAGGAGCCCTGAAACGTGTCCGGCATCCAGCCGGCCAACCCGCACAGGCGCGCGGCAATCTTCGGGGTGCCCGTCCGGCTGATGGGTCCGTTGGCCATCGGCTTCCTCGCTGTCGGGTACGGGGTGCTCTGGTTGCTGGTACGCCCGCCGGGCGAGCCGATGGCGGGCCACCTCGGCCAGCTGTTCGGCGGCGAATCCATCCTGCTCATGTCCATCGCGCTGGTGCTGATCAGTACTCTCCCGCACGTCGAGGCGCTTTTTGGCGGCATCGATTACGCAGCAATCTGGCACCGCCGGGTCGCCATCGCGGGGACGGTCCTTTTGGTGCCCCACGTGGAGCTGGCAGCCAATCCGCACGCCACCAGCCTGGGTAAGGCACTGGCGGTTCCGGCAGCCGTGGGCCTGTCCGCGCTCATTGTCTGGGCCATCCTGCCGCGTTGGCGAACGATGCTGCCCGCGGCGCTTCACGACGTCGTACTGCGAACGCGGGACACAAGGGCGGTGCGGCTGGTCGCGCGGATCCTCGGGGGTTATGAACGGTGGCGCGGCTTTCACCGGCTGACGGGCCTGTTTGTGGCTGCCGGCTTCCTGCACGGGCTGCTGGACGCCACGGCCTTCGAAGCTACCCCGGTGCTCCGCTGGAGCTATGTGGCCATCGGCGGTACCGGGCTGGCGTTCTATGGCTACCGGGAACTGCTGGCACGCCATTTCCTGCCGTATCACGACTACCAGGTGGACCACATCAGGACCGTGGAGCCCGGCCTGGTCGATGTACACCTGAAGCCGTTGGGGAAGCCCCTGGACTTCAGGCCGGGACAGTTCGCGATGATCTACCTCGAAACAAAGGATGGCTGGCAGCGGCATCCGTTCTCGATTTCGGGAGCGCGGGGCGGCCAAGGCATCCGGATCACCGTGAAGGCGCTGGGAGACCATACGACCAAGCTTCCGGACGTCGTCCAGCCTGGCATGCCCGCAGTGGTCAGCGGGCCCTACGGCAGGTTTGACCGCCGGGCGGGAACGTCCCGCCAGGTGTGGATCGCCGGTGGTGTGGGCATCACGCCATTCCTGAGCTGGCTTCGGTCCCTCGACGGGGAGCTCACGGAAACTGTCGACTTTTTTGTCACCTCAGCCGGCCGTTCGCCCTTTGCCGAGGAGATCGGATTGATCGCGAAAGACCACCCGCGGCTGACCGTCCATCTGGTCGACACCAGCACCGGTGGCCGATTGACTCCGCAACGGGTACTGGACGCTGTGAAGGCCGATCCGCGGGAGCTCTCCGTTTTCATGGGCGGTCCGGACACCATGCTGCGCCAATTCAGGAAGGGCTTCCGTGCCGCAGGCGTCCGCCGGGCCAACATCCACCGCGAGTATTTCAACTGGCGCTGAACGGGTGACGCACTGCCCTCAGCGCGGCCGGCGTGCTGCGTGTTCCCTGGCCAGCTCCGCGAAATGGTCATCCGGGTGGCCCGGCTCGAACGTCCCGAACTTCCGCTCCGCAGCCGTCCGGATCAGGAAATCCGCGATCGCCGGGTTCTTCGGCAACAGCGATCCGTGCAGGTAGCTCGCCACGATGTTGCGGTACCGGGCGCCTTCCTGGCCGTCGCTGCTGTTGTTTCCGGTGCCCTTGGGAACGGTGCCGAGGGGCCGCACTCCGCTGCCGAGCCTGGTCTGGCCGCTGTGGTTCTCGTAGCCGAGGACTTCGCCGAACTCGGGCGTGGCCACCTTGACGTTGCCGATGAGGCGTTCGTCGGTTCCGTGGGTTTCCACGTCCAGGACGCCGATGCCGGGGATGACCGCCCCGGTGCGCGTCTTGAAGAAGTGTCCGAAAAGCTGGTAGAGCCCGCAGATGACCAGCATCGGGGCGCCGTCCTCGGCGAGGTCCTTCAGGATTGCCGCCCGCGACTGCAGGTCGTCCTGGATGACCAGCTGTCCGCTGTCCTGGCCGCCGCCGCCCAGAATGATGTCCACGTCATCGGGGAATGGATCTCCCACGTTGTATTCGAGCAGTTCCGGGGTGTACCCGTGCCAGCGGAGCCGCTGCTGCAGAACCAGGGCGTTGCCCCAGTCGCCGTAAATGTTCATGTCCCGCGGATACAGCTGCACCACGCGGATGGTGCCCTTGCTCTCGGAGCTTTCCCTAGCGGGATTCGCGCCTGACTGGCTCAAGAGACAACCTCCACGGTGGTGATTTTGGACAGCTCGCGGCGGATCGCCAGCATGGCGGTGTAGGTGCAAAAAATGCGCTTGGGTTTGCCGTGGGCCTCCCTGATGAAGGCGGCCAGGGCCGGCGCGATGTCGGTCTCCACGGCCGCGATCGGGACGTCGTCGTACTGCAGGCGCAACGCCATGTCGTAGGCACGCGATCCGGTGACCTGGTCCACTCCGCCCTCGCGCAGCGAGTCGAATTCCACGTCCCACAGCCAGGACATGTCGCGGCCGTCGGCGTAGTTGTCGTTGATGGCGATCATGGTGGCGTAGCCGCCGGCGGGAAAGGACTTCAGCCCCAGCCGGAAGCCGCTCGGGTTCTTCACCAGGACGAGGTCCAACGGCTGCCCGTCCACGGTGAGGCTCTCGCCGCGGCCAAATGCCGGTTGAACCTGGGAGAGTGCCTCCAGCAGGGTGGCATGGTTCGCGGCGGCCGCGCCCCCGCCACAAATGCTGCGCGCAAGCGTCAGCGCCGCCGCCGCATTAAAGATGTTGTACACGCCGCGCAGCTTCATGCCGGTGGTGACAGTGCCGCCGTCGTACTCGAATACAGCGCTGTCCGCGCCGACCTTGCGGAGTACGACGTCGGCAGCGGGCTTCTCCGGAAGTCCCCCGGGGGCAGGACTTCCGGGAGCGGCGCGCATGTCGTCGTCGTTGGGGAAAGTTCCCAGCAGCGAATCGTCCAGGCCGAAGTACTTGACCTCCTGGCCCGTCAGCGTTGCGGCGATCCGGGCGACGCGTGGATCCTCGCGGTTCAGCACCACCGTTTCCGTGGTTTTCGCTGCGATGTGCTGGAGCAGCTGGGCTGTTTTGTCGATCTCGCCGAAACGGTCCAACTGGTCGCGGAGGACGTTCAGGAGGAGGCAGTAGCGCGGGGGCACACTGTTGACGAAATGAACGGCGTGGGCCTCGTCCAGTTCCAGGACCGCAACGTCGGCGTCGAGCCGGCCGCGCCAGTCCACTTCGCCGAGCAGGGCCGCTGCCACGCCGCGGGTGAAGTTGCTGCCGGTGCGGTTGGTGAAGACCTTCAGCCCCTGGCTCTCCAGCAGCTCCACCACCATTTTCGTGGTGGTTGTCTTGCCGTTGGTGCCGCTGACGACGGCGACGCCGTGGGGGAGGGTGGTGAGGGTCCGCCGCATGAAGCCGGGATCAATTTTTTCGACCACCAGCCCTGGAAAGGCAGACCCGCCGCCCCGGAGCCGGGAGGCCCGGCGGACCAGCTTGCCGAGCGGAACGCTGAAGGAGAACATGGTTCGAATATATCCCAGCAACGGTATACAGCTGCCGCCGGGGACGGCCTTGCGGCCGGCCGGAAAGCGACGGCGCCGTATGCTGGATGGATGACAAATTCGCTTTCAGCTGCTTCGGCGCGCGCAGGTTCCGGTCTGAGGATCGGCGTGCTGGCGCTCCAGGGTGACTTCCGTGAACACCTCCGGGCCGTCGAAGCAACCGGCGCGGAGGCGGTGGGAATCCGCCGCCCGAAGGAGTTGGACGGCCTGGATGGCCTCGTCATTCCCGGCGGTGAATCCACCGCCATCGATAAGCTCGCGCGCGCTTTCGACCTGGCCGGGCCGCTGAAGGAGCGCATCGCTGAAGGGCTGCCGGTTTACGGTTCCTGCGCCGGCATGATCCTGCTGGCCTCTGACATCGCCGATCCAGCCACGGACCTTTCCGGAGCTCCGCAGCAGACGTTCGGCGGGCTGGACATCACCGTGCGCCGCAACGCGTTCGGCCGGCAGCGCGAGTCATTCGAGACGGACCTGGACTTCAAGGGACTGGACTTCAGCGCCACGGAATCCGGGGTTCCCCCCGTCCACGCCGTCTTCATCCGCGGACCCTGGGTGGAGCGCGTAGGACCGGATGTTGAGATCCTGGCCCAGGTGGAACCGGCGGATCCGGAGCACGCGTCCCACGCAGTTCCGCTGCCGGGGACGGCTAGAATTGTTGCAGTGCGTTCCGGCCACCTGCTGGCCACCTCCTTCCACCCGGAAGTGACTGGGGAGAAACGCGTACACGAACTTTTTATCCGCATGATCAGAGGAGAAGCGTAAAGCATGTCAGGCCACTCCAAATGGGCGACGACTAAGCACAAGAAGGCCATCCTCGATAGCCGCCGTGCAAAATCGTTCGCCAAACTGATCAAGAACATCGAAGTCGCTGCCCGTATGGGGGGCCCGGACCTCTCCGGCAACCCGGGCCTGGAACTCGCTGTCACCAAGGCGAAGAAAACTTCCGTTCCGGCTGACAACATTGACCGCGCCATCAAGCGTGGCGCCGGCCTGACCGGCGAAGTGGTGGACTACACCGAGATCATGTACGAATGCCGCGGCCCGCAGGGTTCGGCGCTGCTCATCGAGTGCCTGACGGACAACAAGAACCGCGCAGCCTCGGAAGTCCGCCTGGCCATCTCCCGCAACGGCGGCACCATCGCCGATCCCGGTTCGGTCAGCTACCTCTTCAGCCGCAAGGGCGTGGTATCCCTGCCCAAGAAGGAGCTCACGGAGGATGACGTCCTGATGGCTGTCCTCGACGCCGGTGCCGAGGAAGTCAAGGACAACGGCGATTCATTCGAAATCCACTCGGATCCGAAGGACCTGCAGGCTGTCCGCGATGCACTCAAGGATGCAGGGATCGAGTACGACACGGACGAGGCCGAGTTCGTCCCGTCCATGGAAGTGCCCCTGGACCTGGAAGCCGCCAAGAAGTTCATGAAGCTGGTTGACGCCTTGGAAGACCTCGACGACGTCCAGAACGTCTACAGCAACGCCGACCTCAGTGACGAAGTCCAGGCTGCCCTGGAATCCGAGTGACATCCGGCGGTGCCTGCTGAACCCTCGACTCCTGCTGTTCTCCGGCTTGCTGCGGGAACCGGACGCCCGTGACGCTGCGCGTACTGGGGGTTGACCCCGGACTGACCCGTTGCGGCATCGGCGTAGTGGACGTGGAGCGGAACAGGCGCGCCACCATGGTGGCCGTAGGGGTCGTGGGAACCTCGCCAGGGGAAACCCTGGACCAGCGGCTCCTGGTGATCGCCCTGGCCATCGACGAATGGCTGGACCGCTACGAACCCCAGGTCCTCGCCGTCGAACGCGTCTTTTCCCAGCTCAACGTCAGCACCGTGATGGGGGTTGCCCAGGCGTCCGGCGTGGTGATTGCCGCCGCAGCGCGCCGCGGAATCCCCGTGGCCCTGCACACGCCGTCGGAAGTCAAAGCAGCGGTAACGGGCAGCGGCTCCTCCAACAAGGACGCGGTGACCAAGCTCGTCACCAAGATCCTCCGGCTGGATGCACCGCCGCGCCCGGCCGACGCGGCGGACGCCCTGGCGCTGGCTATTACCCATGCCTGGCGGGCAGGCAGCGGGGCGGCTGTTGCCACCACCGGGCCCGGCAGTTCGTCGCTGACGCCGGCGCAACGGGCATGGGCCGAAGCCGAAGCGAAGGTGCGGCGTGCCCGTTGATTGTCCTGGCTGCTTGCTAGGGTATTCGTAGATATGTTCGGATAGCCGGTCCTGCCCTCTTTCCAGGTGGCAGCCCGGCAGTACACCAGGAGCCCGGCCTTGATCAGTTTCCTTCGCGGAACCGTCGCGCACGTAGGCCTGTCCACGGCCGTAATCGACCTCAACGGTGCGGGGATGAGTGTTAACGCCACGCCCCAGACCCTCAGCAGGCTCCGTGCCGGAGAGGAGGGCCAGCTCTTCACGTCCCTGATCGTGCGTGAGGATTCCCTAACGCTATTTGGCTTCGCGTCCGACGACGAACGGGAAGTTTTCGACATCCTGCTCAGTGTCAGCGGGGTTGGCCCCAGGCTGGCACTTGCGGTTCTTGCCGTGCATGATCCGGAGGCCATCCGGGTGGCGGCACACACCGGCGACAGCAAAACCTTCACAAAAGTGCCCGGCATCGGTCCCAAGGTGGCCGGCCGGATCGTCCTGGAGCTCGCCGGAAAACTGGTGCCGCACGGCACTGCCGGTTCAGCGAATACACCTACCGCCGCGGAAGCCGCCTGGAAGCCCCAGGTGGTGGCCGCGCTGGCAAGCCTCGGCTGGTCCGCAAAAGACGCCTCCTCGAGCATCGACAAGGCCTTGGCCGACGATCCCGAGGTATCTTTCCGCGGGAACGTGCCTGAGATCCTGCGCACCACCCTCCGCTGGCTGGGCCAGGACGGGGCACGGGCCGGCAACCGCGTAGGCAGCCGTGGTTGAACAGTCGCTGGTGGCCGCGGGGGAGGAGCCGGAAGAGCGGGCCATCGAAGCCGCCCTCCGGCCCAAGAACCTCGACGACTTTGTTGGCCAGCACCGGGTGCGGAAGCAACTGTCGCTGGTGCTGCAGGCGTCCCGCATGCGCGGCCGGAGCGCCGACCACGTACTGTTCTCGGGCCCGCCCGGGCTCGGCAAGACAACACTGGCCATGATTGTGGCCTCCGAGATGAACGCGCCGCTGCGGATCAGCAGCGGCCCCGCCATCCAGCACGCCGGCGACCTCGCTGCCATCCTTTCCTCCCTGTCCGAGGGCGAGGTCCTGTTCCTGGACGAAATCCACCGGATGTCCCGGCCGGCTGAAGAAATGCTCTACATGGCCATGGAGGACTTCCGGGTGGACATCGTGGTGGGCAAGGGCGCCGGGGCGACGGCCATCCCGCTCGAACTCCCTCCTTTCACTCTCGTCGGCGCCACCACCCGTGCCGGCCTGTTGCCGGGACCGCTGCGCGACCGGTTTGGCTTTACCGGGCACCTGGAGTTCTATTCAGTGGCCGAGCTTGAGCTTGTCCTGCGGCGCTCCGCCGGGCTGCTGGACCTGAAGGTCAACTCCGCCGGATTCAGCGAGATCGCCGGCCGTTCCCGGGGCACTCCCCGTATCGCCAACAGGCTGCTGCGGCGCGTCCGTGACTGGGCTTTGGTGCATGGCATCGAACAGATTGATGCGCGGGCAGCGTCCGCAGCCCTGGACATGTATGAAGTGGATAAGAAGGGCCTCGACCGGCTGGACCGGTCAGTCCTCGAAGCGCTGATCACCAAGTTCGGCGGCGGCCCCGTGGGCCTGTCCACCCTGGCCATCGCAGTCGGTGAGGAAACGGAGACGGTGGAGACGGTGGCCGAACCCTTCCTGGTGCGCGAGGGGCTGCTGGGACGCACGCCGCGGGGCAGGATCGCCATGGCTCCGGCCTGGACCCACCTCGGCTACGCCGTCCCGTCCGGAGTGTTCGGGCAGGAGCCGCTGGACCTTTTCGATACCGCGGGAGACGGCGCCGACGGCACCGAAGACTGGGCCCCGGAAAGCCAATAGCAGGCTCCCTTCAGCTTTTCCCTTTAGACTGGTATGACGCTCGGCACGTTCGGGTCTTTGTTTCGTGGGCGGCACACGCCGCCCGCGTCGCTGGGGAAGGAACCCGTCAGGCCTCTGCCTGCCTGATAGTTCTGCCCCGGCCGGAGCGAAGCCGATGTTGCTGGAAAATCAGCTAGGCAATTTAAAGGACGGAATTCCCCTTGGATCCAATGTCAATTCTCCTGTTCGTCATGCTCGGCGTGTTCATCTTCATGATGTTCCGCCGCAACAAGAAGACGCAGCAGCAGCAGGCGGAACTCCAGTCGAAGTTCGGCCCGGGCGTCGATGTCATGACCAGTTTCGGCCTCTTCGGGCGGATCGTGGACATCGACGAGGCGGAAAACAAAGTCACCCTGGAACTTTCCCCCGGCAACCTGGCCACTGTGCACCGGCAGGCTGTCACCAAGGTCATGGAGCCGGCCGCTGCGCCGGAAGTTACTTCCCCCGCAGTGCCTGACGATGCTTCGTCACTCACCGGACAAGAACACGCGGCACAGGAACACGCAGCACAGGAAACTGGAACTCCGGCCCAGCAGGCCGAGACGCCGGACGAGACCCTGAAGCGCCTCAATGATGAGGGCAAGAAGGACAACTAGTCCCCTTTAGCGCTGTTCAACACCTCGACGGCTGTGGAACGCCGCCGGTGCCGGCATCACCAGGCCCCGGCGGTTCCTCCGTGAATAAGAGAAAGATCAACAATGGCACGAACTGGCCTTAAGAAACCAGGCCTCAGGGTCCTGGTCTGGCTCGGCGTAATCATCGTCGCGCTGACCGCTGTCCTGGCCGGCGGCACCATGGCCGGGAAGGCAAGCTGGGCGCCGAAGCTGGCCCTGGACCTCGAAGGCGGCACCCAGATGATCCTGGCGCCCAAGGTTGAGGGCGGTTCGGACATCAATGAAGAACAGCTCAACCAGGCTGTGGCGATCATCCGCCAGCGCGTGGACGGTTCCGGTGTTGCCGAAGCCGAGATCAGCACCCAGTCGGGGCGCAATGTGGTGGTCAGCCTTCCGGGCACCCCCTCAAGCCAGACGCGCGACCTGATCCAAGCCTCCGCCGACATGAACTTCCGCCCGGTCCTGCTCAACGGGGCAGGCGCTGCCGTCCCTGAGGAGGGGCGGGCACCGGAAGACCAGTTGCCCAAGCCGACGGCGGAACCCGCCAACAGCAGCGACACCAACTGGATCACGCCGGAAATCTACCGCCAGTTCGAAGCCCTTGACTGCGACAACCCGTCCCAGGACGAGCAGGAACGCTCGGACCCGGCCAAGCCGCTGGTCACCTGTGAACCTGCATCCGGGACCAACCCCGCGATCAAGTACATCCTGGGTCCCGTGGAGGTCAAGGGAAGCAACATCGTCACCTCCTCCTTCCAGCTCCAGCAGGGTGCACAGGGTGCCGTCACGAACGAGTGGGCAGTCAACATCCAGTTCGACGACGAAGGCACGGCCAAATTCAAAGAGGTCACCGAGCGCCTGAACCAGTTCTATGTGGCTGGCGGCGGGGAATCGGGCAATGACCCCAAGGCACAGTTCGCCATCGTTCTCGATGACCAGGTCATCTCCGCTCCGCGTTCGCTGGCCGTTATCACCGATGGCCGCCCGCAGATCACCGGCGGCTTTACGGAGCAGACCGCGAAGGCGTTGTCTGACCAGCTCCGGTTCGGCGCCCTGCCCATCAGCTTCGAAATTCAGAGCGAACAGCAGATTTCCGCCACCCTCGGCGGTGAGCAGCTGCGCATGGGCCTGCTCGCGGGCCTGATCGGCCTGCTGCTGGTGGTGGTCTACTCGCTGTTCCAGTACCGGGCCCTCGGTTTTGTAACCATCGCCTCGCTGGTGGTGGCCGGCATCCTGACCTACCTGGCCATCGCCATCCTGGGCTGGACGGAAAACTACCGGCTGTCCCTGGCCGGCGTGGCCGGCATCATCGTGGCCATCGGCCAGACGGCAGACTCGTTTATCGTCTACTTCGAACGCATCCGCGATGAGCTCCGTGAGGGACGCGGGCTGGTGTCCGCCGTCGAGAACGGCTGGAAGCGTGCCAAGCGGACCGTCCTGGCCTCCAAGGCAGTCAACCTGCTGGCGGCCCTGGTCCTGTACTTCGTGGCCGTCGGCAACGTGCGCGGCTTCGCCTTCACCCTGGGCCTGACCGCCATCGCCGACCTCATCGTGGTATTTATGTTCACCCACCCCACGCTGCAACTATTGGCCCGCACCCGCTTCTTCGGTGAAGGACACCGGTTCTCCGGCCTCGACCCCAAGCGGCTCGGCGCCGTTCCGCTGTACCGCGGTGCCGGCCGCCTCCGGACGCCTGAGGAACGGCCGGCCATCGCTGTCCGTACCAAGAATGCAGGCGCCGCAGCCGAGGCGGAACGCCGGATGACCATTGCCGAACGCCGACTGGCGCAGAAGCAGGAGCAGCTGGCAGGTTCATCGAAGTCTGCAGCGAAGGAGAACAAGTAATGCCAAGCTTCGCGACTTTCGGTAACGAGCTCTACACCGGCAAGCGCTCCTACAACTTTGTAGGAGCCAAGAAGATCTGGTTCATCATTGCAGCGGTGGCCGTTGCCCTGTCGATTCTCATCCCGGTTGCAAAGGGCGGCTTCAACCTCGGCATCGAGTTCCGCGGCGGGTCCGAGTTCACGGTCTCGAACGTCCAGACCACGGACGCCGCTCTGGGCGAGAAGGCCGTGACGGACGTGGTGACCGGAAGCGTCCCCCGGGTCGCCAACGTGGCCGGGACAACCATGCGGATCCAGACCGACAAACTCACGGACGATGAGACTCTTCGCATCAAGGAGGGCCTGACAACAGCGTACGGAGTCACGGACAACGAAGTGACCTCGACGTTTGTCGGACCCACGTGGGGCGCTGATGTCACCAAGCAGGCACTGATCGGCCTGGTGGTTTTTGTGCTCCTTGCCGCGGTGCTGATGGCTCTGTACTTCCGCACCTGGAAGATGTCACTCTCCGCCATCGCCGGCATGGCGGTGACCATGTTCGTGACAGCCGGGGTGTACGCCCTCAGCGACTTCGAAGTCACCCCGTCGGCCATCATCGGGTTCCTGACCGTCCTGAGCTACTCCCTCTATGACACGGTGGTGGTGTTCGACAAGATCCGTGAGAACACGGCTGACCTCGACGCGTCAACGCGACGCACCTTCGCGGAGGAAGTCAACCTTGCCGTGAACCAGACCCTGGTGCGCTCGATCAACACCATGATGGTTGCCATCCTCCCGGTGGGCGCCATTCTGTTCATCGGCGCCGGCCTCTTGGGGGCGGGAACACTGCGCGACCTCTCGCTCGCGCTGTTCGTCGGCATCCTGATCGGTACTGCGGCCACGATTTTCGTAGCCGCTCCCATGTATGCCTGGCTGCGCCAGAATGAGCCGGACCTCGTCAAGCAGGCCAAGCGGGTGGAGCAGCGGCGTGCCGCTGCGGTCCGGTCCACTGCTCCGGTGGAGCCGGCACAGGCTTAGCGCGTTGTGTAGGGGCCGGGCAGCGTCAGAATCCTGACGCTGCCCGGCCCCTACTGGTTTTAAGCGCCGGTTATAAAAGTCAGTGCGCTGAGGAATAGACTGGGGTAATTAAACGGTCATGAGGGGTGCTTCATTGGAAGAACGTTCTGCGTCGCTGCCGACGGCACAAGGAGATCAGGGTCCGGCCGGTGTGCAGACCGGCGCGGCCGCTTCTGCGCGCGCAGGTTCATTGGTACCCGTGGACTCCGGTTCCCGCCCCACTTTTCCAGGCCGACGGGAACGCACCAGATCCCGGCTTGCCCGCTTGACAGGCCGCGGTACCGCAAACTATTCACCTATCCTTGAGCCTTTGCTGAGGACGGTCCGGGCCAACAATCCCAAAGAGGATTTCGACCTCATCCAGCGCGCGTTCGACGTGGCAGAGCAAAGCCACCGCGGGCAGAAACGCAAGAGCGGTGATCCGTATATCACCCACCCGGTGGCGGTGGCCACCATCCTCGCCGAGTTGGGACTCAGCGGGACCACCCTGGCAGCCGCACTCCTGCATGACACGGTGGAGGACACCCCGTACACACTCGCCGACCTGAAGCGCGACTTCGGGCCCGAAGTGGCGATGCTCGTGGACGGGGTCACCAAGCTGGACAAGGTCAGCTTCGGCGAGGCCGCGCAGTCCGAGACAGTCCGCAAGATGGTCGTGGCCATGGCCAAGGACATCCGGGTGCTGATGATCAAACTCGCCGACCGGCTCCACAACGCCCGCACCTGGCGTTTCGTCTCCGCCGAATCCTCCGCCCGCAAAGCGCGTGAAACCCTGGAAATCTTTGCCCCGCTGGCGCACCGGCTGGGCATGAACACCATCAAGTGGGAACTGGAAGATCTGTCCTTCGCGGCGCTGTACCCCAAGGTGTACGAAGAGATCGTCCGCATGGTGGGGGACCGGACCCCCGAGCGGGAGAAGAGCCTGAGCGTCATCCGCGACCAGATCACCGAAGATCTCCGCACCGCCAAAATCAAGGCAACCATCACCGGCCGTCCCAAGCACTACTACTCCATCTACCAGAAGATGGTGGTCCGCGACAAGGACTTCGACGACATCAACGACCTGATGGGGGTCCGTGTCCTGGTGGACTCCGTGCGGGACTGTTACGCCGCCCTCGGCACCATGCACTCGCGCTGGAATCCGCTGCCCGGCAGGTTCAAGGACTACATCGCGATGCCCAAGTTCAACATGTACCAGTCGCTGCACACCACCGTGATCGGTCCCGGCGGCAAGCCGGTGGAAATCCAGATCCGCACCCACGAAATGCACCGCCGCGCCGAGTACGGTGTGGCCGCGCACTGGAAGTACAAGGACCAGCCCAACCGCACCGCAGTGGGCCCTGGCAGCCCGCGCGACGGCGACATGGGCTGGTTGCGCTCCCTGGTGGACTGGCAGCAGGAAACGTCGGATCCGGGTGAGTTCCTCGATTCCCTGCGGTTCGAGATCAATGCGCGCGAAGTGTTTGTCTTCACCCCAAAGGGTGAGGTCATGGCCCTGCCTGCCGGTTCCACTCCGGTGGACTTCGCCTACGCCGTCCACACCGAAGTGGGACACCGGACTATCGGCGCCCGGGTCAACGGAAAGCTGGTTCCGCTCAACAGCGAGTTGAACCACGGCGACTGGGTGGAGATCTTCACCTCCAAGGCCGAAGGAGCAGGGCCCAGCCAGGACTGGCAGCACTTTGTCAAGAGCGCCCGGGCACGCAACAAGATCCGCCAGTGGTTCAGCAAGGAACGCCGTGAAGAGGCGATCGACCGCGGCAAGGAACTCCTCACCCGTGCCATGCGGAAGCAGAACCTTCCCCTGCAGCGCCTGATGACGCATGAGGCGCTGGCCGCAGTTGCTGAGGAATTTAAGTACGTCGACATCTCCGGCCTTTATGCCGGCGTGGGTGATGGGCACACCTCCGCCCAGGCGGTCATGGAGAAGCTCGTCGAGAGCCTCGGCGGCAACGAGAGCGCCGATGACGACATCACCGAAGTCAGCATTCCCACCCAGGTCACGAAGGCACGCTTCTCCGATTCCGGCGTTGTGGTCCGTGGCGTCGGCGACGTCTGGGTGAAGCTGGCGCGCTGCTGCACTCCTGTTCCGCCTGATCCCATTCTCGGGTTTGTGACCAGGGGCTCGGGCGTATCCGTGCACCGGACGGACTGCACCAACATCTCCGACTTGAAGGACCAGCCGGACCGGATCGTTGATGTGGACTGGGCGCCTACGCAGTCCAGTGTGTTCCTCGTGGAAATCCAGGTTGAAGCGCTGGACCGGAAGTCGCTGCTGTCTGACGTTACGCGTGTGCTGTCCGAGAACCACGTAAACATCCTGGCTGCCAGCGTCCATACCTCCAGTGACCGGGTTGCCATCTCAAAGTTCGCCTTCGAGATGGGCGACCCCAAGTACCTGCACCACGTCCTGAGTGCTGTCCGCCGGATCGACGGCGTTTTTGACGTTTACCGCACCACGGGGAATAAGCGCCGGAGCTAACTGCGCAAGCTTTCCCAGTGCTGCCCTCTTGTGGGGTACCCGGGGACTCGCTTCGATGGCGAGAACCAGCAACCGCAGGCGTACATCGTTCTGCGGGCGGGCCAGCAAACTTTCCAGGGTGGGGATGGCCTTTTCTGCGTCTACATGAAGGGCGACGTCGAGCGCAGTGCGCAGGGGACTGGAGACCATCAAGCCGCCCAGGCTGACGACGTCGAAGGGCCCGAGCTTTACCTCGTGCAAAGTACAGCCCCTGGTGTTCCGGAGACTGGAGACACGGCGCTTGGCATCCACCAGCAGCGCCAGCCGGTCCGGCTCGCCCGCACAGCCATAGATCCACGCCGCCGTCATGCGCCCGGCCACTACCCGTTGGCGGACCGCTGCAGGAACTGCCCCTGCTGCCGCCCGTGCCCGGAGTTGCGGGGTGGCATGGGTTCCGGGCAGCGCATAGCCGTGCTGATGGAACCGTGTCAGCAGGCCATCGGCGGCCAGCGACTGAAGCTCCGGGAAGGCAAAGGGCATGCCCGGGGCATAAAGCTCAGGGAAACGCGGTACTGATTCTGCGCCGGAGGAGGAATCCACGCCGTGGGTGGCGGCGGGAGGAGCCGTTGGTGTCGCCATCCACCAATCCTGCCCCGCCACCGTTAACAGGCACAGGCCCGGTTCCGGTTATGTGGATAACCGGAACCGGGCCTGTGCCTGTCGGTAAAAGGCCTAGGCCAGTTCGCTGGCCGACCGCTGGATCTGGTCCAGCCAGGCCTGCCGTGCTTCCAGGGCTTCCTGGGCAGCCTTGATCCGGCGCTGGTCGCCGGACTTCTCAGCCTTGGCAAGGTCTTCCTGAAGCCCGGCGATGGCGGACTCCAGCTGCGAAAGGGCGCTGTTGGTGCGTGCCTTCCGCTCAGGGTTGGACCGCTGCCACTGCTCTTCCTCGGCGTGGCGGACCGCATCTTCCACCTTGCGCAGCCCGGCCTCGACGCGTCCCATGTCCGCCCTCGGCACCTTGCCCGCCTCTTCCCAGCGGTCCCGGATGGACTGCAGGGCCTTCTTGGCAGCTGCCAGGTCCTTCACCGGGAGAATGGCGTTGGCTTCGGTCAGGAGGGCTTCTTTGACCGTGAGGTTCGCGGCGTATTCATGGTCAATCTCATCATTTGCCGCCTGGCGCGCCGTGAAGAAGGCATCCTGGGCGGCACGGAACCGGGCCCAGAGGGCGTCGTCGTCCTTGCGGCTGGCCCGCGGTGAGGCCTTCCACTGGTCCATCAGGCGCCGGTATTCTCCAGCTGCGAAGCCCCAGTCGGTGGAGGTTGACAGCGCTTCGGCGTCGGCGATCAGCTTTTCCTTGGTGGACTTGGCAGCAGAGTTGTTGCTGTCCAACTGTGAGAAGTAGGCGCGGCGGTGGCGGTCGAAAACAGTGCGGGCGGCACGGAACCGCTTCCACAGGGCGTCCTCGTTGCTCCGGCCCAGGCGGACTCCGCTCTTCTGGGCCGCCTTCCAGGTCTCGAACAGTTCGTTCATCCGGGCGCTGGAAGTCTTCCACTGCGTCTGGGCGGGATCCTGTCCGGAAATCTGTTCGGCCTCGGCCACAATGGCCTCGCGCGCAGCGAGCTCGGAGGCGCGGACGGCGTCGTGCTCAGCCTTCTCCGCCTGCTCGAGTTCAGCGATCTGCGTGGACAACTTATCGAGGCGCGCCTCTGCTGAGCGGAGGTCCCCCACCATGTTGCGCTCGGCGAGCTGCTCGCGCAGGTGGGTGACAGTCTTTTGCATGTCGGTGCTGGGGGCCTTGGAACTGACGCGCTGTTCGAGCAGCACAATCTGGGCCACCACGTCGTCATATTTCCGCGCGAAGTAGGCCAGGGCCTCGTCGTTGCTGACTCCCGGGTACTGGCCCACGGGATGCTCAGCGCCGTCGATGTTCAAAAAGACGTGTCCGTCGCCCTCAACGCGGCCCCATTTGGACGCTTCTGCCAGCGACGTTGCGGGCGCTGCGGGGACGGGTGCTGCGGCGGGTGCGGCGGCTGGTTTCGGCCGGGAAGCAAAGGCGGCCGGGGAGGGCGCCGGGCGGGGTGCCGGTGCCGGAGCCTTGTTTTCCGGGGCACTTTCCTCGGGGGCTTCTGCTGCCGGGGTGCTGGCCTCTTCGGATGTTTCCTCGGGGGCTTCTGCTGCCGAGGTGCCGGCTGTTTGGGAGGTTTCCACGGGAGCTTCCGCTGCCGGGGTGCTGGTTGCTTCAGCTGCTTCCTCGGGGGCGGGCGCCGCCGTCTCGGTCAGGTCTGTTGCTGTTTCGTCGGATTTCTGACTGTCTGTCACCGCTAAAAGTCTTTCGCTTGGAGGAAAATACTCAGGTCCTGCACCGCAGCCTATGAGGCCGGGCTTCCTACTTCAGAGAAAACGAGTCTATCGTGACTGGTTCCACAGGTGTGCCGTCTGTGTCGCTGCTGCCCGGTGTAATCCCGGCTGCAGCTATATTCGATACCACATCAAGGCCGGAAGTCACCCTCCCCACCACGGTGTAGCCACCGGCGCTGTCTGCCGTAATGACAGTGTCCTTGTAGACGACGAAGAACTGCTTTCCGTTCCCAAAGGCGTTGTTGCCGGTTCGGGCCACGGCGATGGTTCCGGCCGGATAAGTATTATCGGCGGGTGTGTTCTCCAGGGGGCCCCATGTGTAGCCGGGATCGCCCTGCCCTTCGGGACCGGAGGCGCCGCATTGCAGCAGCCCGAACGTCTCACCCGTGGTGAGACGGTGGCAGGCCTTGGCATTGAAATAGCCTTCGTCGCTGAGCGACTTAAAAACAGCGGCGGCCTGTGGCGCTTTTGTGCCGTCCAGTTCCACGGCCAGCGGGCTGCCGTTCAGTACCAGCTCGCCGCTGAAGGTCTTGCCGGCGGCCGTTTCGGCAGCAGGGATGTTGGGGCCGTTGGTCGCCTGCGCGGACGGGCTTTCGGACGCGGAAGGACTGGACAGCCCGGCCTCGGCGGCAGCAAACTCCTCCTCGTTGGGGTTGCCCGCGAAGGCCGTCAATTGGAGGACGACGGCGAGCACCACGGCGGCAGTTCCGGCGCCGGCGGCGATCAGGTTGTCGCGCTTGCGCCGCTTCTCCTGGTCCCGGCGCAGCTCGCGCTTGGCTTCCATCTGCTGGATGCGCCGCTTTGCTTCGCGGGCGCTTCGTGGACTGGCCGCCAAGGGTCCTCCTTATTGTCGGGCTGCTGCATTGCGTGGCGCGGGGCCCCGGGAGCAGGTGTCTGACCGCCGAGCCCTGCGGTTCCCCTGCATTAGAGATGCTGGCGGATGACGCATAAACTGACTGCCGCACATAGTTTATGCATGACTGGCTGGACTGCCGCCGTTCCAGGCCCGTTTCGGGCCGCGGGCAAGTCCCAGGCACTCTTATCAAGAGGAGAAAATCCACCATGGCACGCACCGCCTCCCTGTCCGGATTCCCCGAGTGGCTTCCCGAGGAACGGTTGGTGGAGCTGCATGTGTTGGATACGCTGCGCCGGGTATTTGAGCTGCACGGTTTCGCTTCCATTGAGACGCGGGCGGTCGAAACGGTGGGGCAACTGCTGCGCAAGGGTGAAATTGACAAGGAAGTGTACGGTCTCAGCCGGCTCCAGGAGGACGAGAGCGAGAATCCTGTCAAGGGCGGCAAAGCGGATCCGCACGCGCTTGCACTCCACTTTGACCTGACCGTTCCGTTCGCCCGTTACGTGGTGGAGAACGCCGGCTACCTCGCCTTCCCGTTCCGCCGCTACCAGATCCAGAAGGTCTGGCGCGGCGAGCGTCCGCAGGAAGGCCGCGCCCGTGAATTCACGCAGGCGGATATCGACGTGGTGGGGGACGGTGAACTGCCCTTCCGCTACGACGTCGAAATCGCGCTGGTCATCGCAGAGGCCCTGAACGCCCTTCCCATCCCGGACTTCCGCCTGCGGGTCAACAACCGCAAACTCGCCGAGGGCTTCTACCGGGGCATTGGGCTGGAGGATACGGCCGGCGTGCTGCGCAGCATCGACAAACTCGAAAAAATCGGTCCCGTGAAGGTTGCCGAGTTGCTAATGGCGGAACTGGGTGCAACGGACCAGCAGGCGCAGAAGGCCCTGGAGCTGGCGGGAATCCGAACTGAGGACACCTCCTTCGTGGAACAGGTGCGCGCCTTGGGAGTCAGCAATGAGCTGCTCGAGGAAGGCCTGAGCGAGCTGGAACAGGTCATCGACGCCGCTGTTCAACGTGCTCCCGGCAAGGTTTTGGCCGACCTCAGCATCGCCCGCGGCCTGGACTACTACACCGGCACCGTGGTGGAGACGGTCCTGGTGGGTCACGAGCAGCTCGGCTCCATCTGTTCCGGTGGCCGCTACGACGCGCTGGCCTCGAAGGGCAACCGGAAGTTCCCGGGTGTGGGTCTTTCGATCGGCGTCACCCGGCTGGTCTCCCGCATCCTCAGCCAGGAATTGGCCAAAGCCTCCCGCTCGGTCCCAACCGCTGTGCTTGTTGCCCTGACTCACGACGAGAGTTGGAGTGCCGCCCAGGACGTGGCCGCCCAGCTGCGCAGCCGCGGAATCCCCACGGAAGTGGCAGCCAAGGCGGACAAGTTCGGCAAACAGATCAAATTCGCCGACCGCCGCGGCATCCCCTTCGTCTGGTTCACGGACGACGACGGCACTCACCAGGTCAAGGACCTCCGCACCGGCGACCAGGTGGTGGCATTCCCGGAGACCTGGACCCCGCCGGTAGAGGATCTGACCGTACAGGTGTCCTCGACAGCTCCGGTGGCATCCGCGGTTTAGAGCCGCGGGTGCTCACGGCGACGGCGGCGCGGCCTAGCCTCTGCAGACGCTGCCAGGCCGGCCACTGGCGTTCGGACTGGCGGGCTTGAAGTCACGGACCACCCCGGCAAAGGTGGCGCGGTTGAGCGGTAGGTGTGGCCGGTGGGTGTCCGGGTTTCCACGGAGTGCCGCTGGCCTGGACGGGTAAGTGTCCGGGTTGTCCAGCCGGGGTTTTCTTTGGTGTGGTTGCAGGCTTCGCAGAGGCCTTGGCCGTTGGTGCTGGTGGTTGGGCCGTTGTTGTGCCAGGGGATGATGTGGTCGTGGTGGCGGATGGGCGCGTCGCAGTAGGGGGTGCGGCAGGTGTGGTCCCGTACCTGGATGAAGCGTCGGAGCCCGGGCGGGAAGAGCCTCGCCTTGGAGTCCATCGCGAGGAGTTCGCCATTGGTTGGTGCGGTGTAGAGCCGGCGGACCCAGACGTTGAACCTGGTGGTGTCCGCATTGCCCGCAACTCCAGAACCGTGTGCTCCTGTGTCCGGATCTTTTGGTCCAGGTGTTCCGGTGGCTGCGGCTCCGGATCCTTCACCAGCCAGCAGTTCTCCTGTGACTGCTTTCCTGGCCCATTGGCCGGGGACGATGCCGTAGCCGGTGAGGCGGGCGGGTTCGCTGTCGCCTTGGAAGAGGGTGCGGTCGGTCATGACGAGCTGGAGGTCGATGCCGGTGTAGCCGCCGGGGGTGCCGGTGATGCGTTCGATCAGTTCGTCGGCCATGATGGCGCCCTTGGACCGTTCGTCGCCGGATGATTTCAGGGTGTCGGCGTGGCGGGTGAGGGCTGCGTAGGCGGCGACGCCCTGCGCGACCGGGACCAGTGCGGTCAGGTAGGCCATGGTGTCCGGTGCCGGGCGGAGGCTGACGGTACGCTCCGCCATGGCCTGGGAAGCCCGCCGTGCGAAGGATTGGGGGTCGCGCCGGTATGCGGCGGCCCGGACGGCGGCGGTGATGGTGCGGTCCCCGGCGCCGGCGAGGGTGCCGGTGTCCGCGGCGATTTCCTCGTCCACGGCGGCCCGGTCCTGGGCGGACAGGCAGGCGGTTTCCTTCACGATCAGGGTGGCGCACCACTCGTTCAGCTGCCCGCTCTGAAGCGCTGCGAGGGTGTGGGGCATTTCGACCACCAGGGCTTTGGCCAGACCCAGGAGCCTGGCGCCGCGTGCCGGGGACTCGCGCCGGGCCAGGGCGATTTCGGCTCCCACCCCGGCGCCGGGTTCATCGGCGGGCACACCCGCGGCGGCCTGCTCCTGACGTGTTGCCAAGTCGCAGGCCACGGCGATCCGGGCCTGCTTGGCAGCTGTATGTGGATAACCCACCCCAGCGCCCCAGACAGGCAGTACTGCAGCGACAAGTCGCCCAACCGCTGTCGTCCGTAAAAGCCTGAACCAAGCAGCAGGGTCTGTCCCTCGGGCGGCGCCCGTCGGTGTTATTGGCGGAACCGCAGCACCAGCCAGCGCCCCGCCACCCCTGCGGCCAGGACCGCCGTCATGGTCACTACGGAGGCAACCGGAAGAGTGAAGGCCAGCAGCAGGCAGCCCAGGAAGCCTACGGCGTTCAGCCACTTGGGCGCGTACCCCGGGTGCACCTTCAAGGTGTAGGCGGAGGCGTTCGCCACCGCATAGTAGACGAGCACGCCGAAGCTGGAAAAGCCCACTACCGTCATGACGTTCGTGGTGAGCAGGAGCAGGATAATGACGGCGGCCACAGCCAGCTCCGCAACGTACGGCACCGTGTGCTTGCCGCCGATCCTGGCCAGCGGGCGGGGAAGGTCGCGCTCCCGCGCCATTGCGAGGGTGGTGCGGCCCACGCCGGTGATGAGGGCGAGGAGCGCACCCAGGCACGCCGCCGCCGCGCCTGCCTGCACTGCCGGGCCACCGGCCGCCAACTGCGACTGCAGCACGGCTTCCAGCAGAGGAGTTTGCGTGGCCGCAAGCTGTCCACCCGGAAGGTGGTTGAGGAGCAGCAAGGCCAGCGCCAGGTAAATGGCAAAGGCCGAAGCCAGCGCGCCAAGGATGGCCCGCGGGATGGAACGGGAAGGATTTTTCACTTCCTCGCCAAGGGTGGCGATCCGGGCGTAGCCGGCGAAGGCGAAAAACAGCAGGCCAGCGGCAGGCAGGACGCCCCCAAGCCCGTCCCGGTCATTTGTGTCTGCCGCGGAAGGGTGCGGCCCAACTATCGCGGCCACAGCAACGAACACCAGGGTGGCCAGCACCATACACAGCAGGATCCGGGTCAACAGGGCCGTGCGGGTGATTCCCAGCAGGTTCACCACGGTCAACGCCACAACAGCAGCAACGGCCACCGGGACCGCGTAACTCCCGGCCACATAGCTTCCAAATGTCAGCGCCATCGCCGCGCAGGAGGCAGTTTTTCCCGTGATGAATCCCCAACCCGCGAGGAATCCCGGCCACTCACCCAGCTGCTCGCGGCCATAAACGTAGGTTCCGCCGCTGGTGGGATATTTTGCAGCGAGAGCCGCGGAGGCCACCGCGTTGCAGTACGCCACCGCCCCCGCGAGGACCACCGAAACCACCAGCAGATTTCCAGCCAGCGCGGCGGCAGGCGCGAACACAACGAAGACACCTGCGCCGAGCATGGAACCGAGGCCGATTGTGGTGGCGTCGAAGGTGCCAAGCTTGCGTTGCAGCTCCTGGTGTGCGCTCATGCGGTGACTGTCCTTGGGTAGCGGGTAAACTCGAACGGGATCGTTCCCCGATCGATCCTATTTAACTTCCTGTATGACTTCCCGCTGTTACCCCGCAGAAAGGCGTGCTGTGCTGCGCACACATGACCTCGGATCCCTTCGTTCCGAGCACATTGGACAAACCGTAACCCTCGCTGGCTGGGTGGGCCGCCGTCGTGATCACGGTGGTGTGGCTTTCGTGGATCTGCGCGATGCTTCCGGCGTGGCACAGGTGGTGGTCCGCGAGGAAGAAGTGTTCCACGGCCTGCGCAACGAGTATGTCCTGCAGATCACCGGCACCGTCTCCAAGCGGCCGGAGGGCAATGAGAACCCTGCGCTGGCCACCGGCGAGATCGAAGTCATGGCGGACAAGGTGGTCATCCTCAACACCTCTGAGCCGCTTCCGTTCCAGATCGATGAGCACGTTGAAGTGGGCGAGGAAGCACGCCTGAAGCACCGCTACCTGGACCTGCGCAGGCCCGGCCCCGCCCGTAACCTCCGGTTGCGCTCGGAGGCAAACCGCGTGGCCCGTGAGCTGCTGCACCAGGATGGCTTCGTGGAGGTTGAAACCCCTACGCTGACGCGTTCGACGCCGGAAGGTGCCCGGGACTTCGTGGTCCCCGCCCGCCTGGCGCCGGGTTCCTGGTACGCCCTGCCGCAGTCCCCGCAGCTTTTCAAGCAGCTCCTGCAGGTGGGCGGCTTTGAGAAGTACTACCAGATCGCACGCTGCTACCGCGATGAGGACTTCCGCGCGGACCGCCAACCGGAATTCACCCAGCTCGACATCGAAGCCAGTTTCGTGGACCAGGACGACATCATTGCCCTCGGCGAGAACATCGTCAAGGCACTGTGGAAGTTGATCGACGTCGAGATTCCTACCCCCATCCAGCGGATCACCTACGCGGACGCTATGGCACGGTACGGCTCGGACAAGCCCGACCTCCGCTTCGGCGTGGAGCTGACCGAGCTCACCGGGTTCTTCAAGGACACCAACTTCGGTGTATTCAAGGCTCCGTACGTCGGCGCCGTGGTGATGCCCGGCGGCGCCTCCCAGCCGCGCCGCACCTTGGACGGCTGGCAGGAGTTCGCCAAGCAGCGCGGCCACAAGGGCCTGGCGTATGTCCTGTTCAAGGAAGACGGCGAACTGGCGGGCCCTGTCGCCAAGAACCTCACGGACACGGAGCGTGCTGGACTGGCGGATGCCGTCGGCGCGAAGCCGGGCGACTGCATCTTCTTCGCGGCAGGCGAGAAGTCCGCAGCCCGGGCCCTGCTGGGTGCTGCCCGCGTCGAAATCGGCCACCGCACCGGCCTGATCGACCCCAGTGCCTGGGCCTTCTGCTGGGTAGTGGACGCGCCGATGTTCGAACCGGCCGCCACAGCGGTTGCGTCAGGTGACGTGGCCGTGGGCGCCGGCAAGTGGACGGCCGTGCACCACGCATTCACCTCGCCCAAGCCCGAGTTCCTGGACACGTTCGACCAGGACCCGGAGTCTGCCCTGTCCTACGCCTACGACATCGTCTGCAACGGCAATGAAATTGGCGGCGGTTCCATCCGTATCCACGAGCGCGATGTCCAGGAACGGGTCTTCGAACTGATGGGCCTCGACCGGGAAGATGCCCAGACGAAGTTTGGCTTCCTGCTGGAAGGCTTCAAGTACGGCGCCCCTCCGCACGGCGGGATCGCGTTCGGCTGGGACCGCGTGGTGGCACTGCTGGCTGGTGTCGAATCCATCCGCGACGTTATCGCCTTCCCCAAGACCGGCAACGGTTACGATCCCCTGACGGCGGCCCCGGCCCCCATCACGCCGCAGCAGCGCAAGGAAGCCGGCGTGGACTTCAAGCCGGAAGCCAAGCCGGCAGAAGGCAAGTAAAGCAGCAATCCGTTTGGCCTGAAGGCTCTCCTGCAAGGGAGGGCCTTCAGGCTTAACTACAGAGGAGGACCTGTGGCCCCCGTCCATTTGGGTCAGCAAGCCTGCGGCTATGAGCCGCTGATGGATGCTGCGTGGCCTTCCCTGGAGCGCCACGACACGGGGGAGTGGGTCCTCCGCGCTGCCGCCGGTGTCACCCAGCGTGCCAACTCGGTGTGGCCGCGGAGCACTGCTGAGGTGCCCGTGGACGCGCTGCGCGAGGCGATGCAGTGGTACCGGCAGCGGCGGTTGCCCCTGATCTTCCAGGTCACGGATACGGCTGCCAACTCCGGCCTCAACGACTTCCTCGACGAACAGGGCTTCACCCGCCAGTCGGAGACTGTGATCATGGGGCGTGGAGCCGAAGCGGCCGGGAACACATGTGTGGACTCCGGCGTCGAGCTTGCAGCAGAGCCCTCGGCAGAATGGCTGAGGCTCTGGTGGAGCGTCGACGGCCGGGGTGGCGGGGAGGCCCTCGCCACTGCCCGCAGAATCCTGGCAGGCTGCCCCTCCTTGTACGCCCTGGTGAGGGACGACGACGGCGTCCCCGCCGCCGTCGGACGCCTCGCCATGGTAGAGGGGACCGGCGGGATCTACTGCATGGCCGCGGCTGCATCACACCGCCGGCGCGGTTACGCTTCAATAGTGCTCGAGGCGCTGCTCTCCGAAGGCGCCACCCGCGGCCTTGAAAGCTTTTGGTTGCTGGTCACGGCGGCCAATCATGCCGCCCAGCAGCTGTACAGCGGGGCAGGATTCACGGAGTCCGGCCGTTATCTCTACCGCCAGCAGCGGCCCCGACGGGCGCTGACGGGCTGCTGACACCCTCCTGAGTGCCACCGGCAGGGTCAGGATGCAGGCTGGGGCAACGGCCACGTCCCTGACAAAGTGCAAAACCCCTAGTTTTCGGAAGCAACGCAGCGAATAAGAGTCAAAGACCGGGCCCGGAGTGGCCTGTTTGTCCTGAGGTTGCGGGTCATTTGACCCTAGGCCAGCTCGCGGGAGCCTGCAAGGCTGAGGCCATTAACCACGCGTTTGGCACGGAAGGCTTGACTATGTTCACTCTTCGCACCCTCGGCGGTATCGCGCTGCTGATGGCCGGAAGCAGCTGGCTCTGGCTTACTCCCGCTTTTGCTACTCGCGGCCAGGACACCACCGGGGCCTTGTGGAACACCACTATGGTTCTTTCCCTGGTAACCATCCTTGGTTTCTGCGTCGCGACCTGGGGATTGTTCGCCCGATGGAGTTGGTGGGAATACGCTGCACTCGTCTCCGCGGCGCTGGGGCTTCTTGCCCTCGTGCCGTACTGGTTTGCCGCTGTAGGCGCCGGCGAGACAATCGGGACGACCGCATGGAATGCTTTCGTGCACGTGATGATGGTCGGTCTCGTGGCGGTGCTGCTGCTCGTGCCGCCGTTGGAGCGGTGGGTCGGCCAGCAGGTCATGGGCTGAGGGATGAGTTGGATGACATGACCATATCCAGCCACCCAGAGTCCAGCGTGGACTCGGCCACCAGCGGCCATCAGTCGTCCAGGGCGGCGCTTATGCTCGGATTCTGGGCGGCGATCGCTACTGCGATCACTTACATCACTTTCGACGTCGGCTTTCTCGCAGACCCGATCATGGTTTCCCCTTGGGACGTTTGGATCCCTATAGGGGCCTCAACTCTCATCGCGCCCGCCTTCTTACTGCTGACCGTGAGCATCCACTATTCCACTCCGGCAGAGGTACGGGTCTGGACACACGGTGCGATGCTCTTCGCGACCGTCTACGCCGCGCTAGCGGAGTTGGTTTACTTTACCTGGCTGTTCGTTGTGCAGCCGCGAGTAATGAATGGCACCCAGGGGGAGGTCGAGCTCCTGATCTTCCAGCCGGGCAGTTTCCTGCAGATGGTTGACGCGGCGGCGTATACATCAATGGGGGTCGCGGCTATGTTGACGGCTGCTGCCTTTACGGGCCGGAAGGGTAGGTGGCCCCGTTGGTTTGCTATCGCCAACGGTCCTGCTGCCGTCCTCGTATTGGTCTCCTACATCACCAACCAGTTCCTATTCGGCCTGCCCGCCGGGTTGTTGATGCCCGCGTACGCGATTAGCGCGGCGCTGTGGTTCCACCGGTCCTCAGGAAGGACCTGATTGCCTCCTCAAACGCGAGAAGGAGCAACTGCGCTTTAGTGGTCTACAGCTCGCCTGATTGGGCAGCCACACCCGTGGACCGAGGCGCCCGCAGACGTTGCCGAGAGCTCCCGCGGGACCTTTGCCTCTGCCGTTCATCCCGCGAATGCTGTGTGCTGGAGCTACACGGCAGTGGCGGCCAGCACGCTTCCCGCCGTGAAATGCAAGCTGGCCACGGGAGGGCTGAGCGCATGAGGCTCGATGACTTACTGCGTCAGCAGAGAAATGGTTTAACGGCGGTCAGGCCGGACGGCTCGGCGGCATCGTGCAGGAGAACTGCGTACCCAGCGTACTCGGCCATGGGCCCTTGGCCTGCACGGGCGTTCGCCGTCCTCATATGGTTTCTCGATGCGGGCCGATTCCTCGACGCGGTGGTCGGAGTAGAACTTGACCTTGTCAACCTACTCATTGGCGTTCTGATCCCGCTCTCCTTTGTCGTAACCCTGGCCTGTCTGCATGAAGCAATACCGCCCGCACGGCGGCTTTGGACCCGGCTGGGGCTGGTGTCCGCCGGCATGTGGGCAACGGTCAGCATGTCTGCCTACCTCCGGCAACTGACAGTGGTGCGGTTGGCAGAAGAGCAGAGTCATTTGGGCGAGGTCTCGCTGATCGGTTTCGGTGAGCTTGACAGGACGTCCGCAGGTTGGAGCCTGAACGTCTCCGGATGGGGCGTCTTCCTTACCCTTGCCCTGTTCTTTGTCTCACCCGCGGTTGTCGGCAACGGGCGAGCGCGACTTGGACGTTGGGCGTTGCGGCTGAGCGGGGTTTCAATGCGGCTCCTCGCGGTGGGTTTCGCCGCCGGCTCCGAACCGGTCCAGCTCCTGGGGGCAGGGTTTGGCTGGTTTCTGGGTCTCCCGGTCTCCGGCCTTGTGCTTGCTTCGATCCTCAGCTCCGCCCGAACGGGGACGCCGTGAAGCAGTGGTCAACGCCGGCGAGGCGTGCCGGGGCAGTGGCGGCCATGGCAAGTGTGGCAATCGCACTCCTGACGCGGCGGCTGGTCAGCCGAAGGCAGGGTGAGCTCTCCGGATTCCGCAGCCCTGATTCTGAGCGCCTTTACCTGCAGGCCTACCAGAAGGTGTTGGCACAGTGGCCGGTTCCGTACGAGGAAATCACCATCCCAACACCGTTCGGGAACACCCAGGTAGTTGCCAGCGGTGACCGCGACGCGCCGCCCCTGGTCCTGCTGCACGCCACCGGGACCAGCTCAACCGGGTGGTTGCTGAACACCGGCCCGCTGAGCAGCAGCTACCGTGTCTTTGCCATCGACATCATGACTGAAGCGGGGAAATCCAAGCAGACGAGACTGCTTAGCGACCGCGGAGACTGCGTGCAATGGCTCTCTTCCGTCCTCGACGGGCTCGGACTCGAGCGCACGCGCTTGGCCGGCTGGTCCTTCGGTGGGTGGATAGCACTCGCGTTCACCATCGACGAGCCGCAGCGGGTGGAAAAAACGGTGCTCCTGGCTCCATTCGGTTCTCTTGCTCCGTACGCCCCGGCGGTGCTCGTCTTCCTCAAGATCGGACCGTACCTACCGATGGGTCCTCCCGGGAGCCTTGCCTTGCGGATGATGTCCCCCGGCTACCAGTTTGACGATAACTTTGCGCGGCAGTTCATCCTCGGCGGCCGGTACTTCAAAGCCGCTGACCCGCGCGTCAGCGTCTTCCCCAAGCCGTTCACCGACGAGGAACTCCGCACCATCCGCACCCCGGTCCTGTTGCTCGTGGGCGGCCGGGAGTCCACCTTCGACCCTCACCGCGCCATCAGCCAGGCACAGCGTTGCATTCCAGTTGTGCAAGCACAACTTATTCCTGGTATCGGTCACATGATCGCCATGGAAGCCGCCGAGGTGGTCAACGACAGGGTGCTCCAGTTCCTCCGCTCTTGACCTCCCGCGTGGAGGCGGAACTTCCCGGCGTCTGAAGTATGCTCCCATCAGCGACCCGCCAGCCGCGTTACCAACCTCTCAGGTTGATACACCTAGGCAGTAACGAGGGCACGGCGCCCCGGCATCAAGGCGTGGTTGTGGATAACAATGACGGGCTGCTGACTCAAGAAGCGTCGGTGACCTGGATCCTCACAGCGCACGCATCCGCGGCGGCTTTCCGCAGCACTGCGGCCTTGGGATCCGGGACGTCAAGGTAGGCCAGTCGGGGGAGCCCAGCGTAGCGGGCAAGGGCCGGGTGGTCGAGCACAAAGCCAGCTAATGCCCTGTCCCCGCCGGGAACCACGTATTCAAATGACCCGCCGGAGAACACCCGCAGCGCCTGTTCTGCAACAGTTTCCACCAGCGCGTCCGCCTGGTTGGACCGGCGCCGCGCGAACCGCTGCTGCGACTGGCCGCCGGCGGCCGTCCGGGACTGCACATAAGTGGAACCCACCTTCGAAGCCATAGTTGTTCCCTCAGCCACCACGGCCACGCCATACCCTCCCCGCCGCACCAAAAGAAGGCCCAGTCTGCGCGGCTGGGACGCGAGCGAGGCCAGCCGCTCCAGTCCGTCCGCGCCGCGGCCCGGCCGGCCGTCCACCGGCCAGGGGGCCTGAAGGAGCGCTTCGGCGCCGTCGGACGCCACGAGGTGCAGGCCGTCGTCGTCATCCCTCACTTGGAACCCGCCGTGCGCCGCGCCGAACCTCTCCGCCCACCCAGGAAGGCGGGCGCCCGGAACATAAGCCGTACGGACGGAGGGCGTGCGCTGTGCTCCGGCGGCGGTACGTGCGGGCATGCGGCATCCTTCGTTGAGCGGCGGCGGCGGCTTCGGCGGGAAAGCCGAACGACTGGAAGTAGCCTATCTATGTGGATGATCTCTTCGGGCATGGGCCCGGTAATGACGACGACGGCGACGACGTTGCGCCGGCCGCCGGCCGCACTGCCGGGGGAGGGGGCAACGCCTCCCCCCGCGGCCCGCTCGCCGTCCGGATGCGTCCGCGCACCCTTGACGAGGTAGTGGGCCAGCAGCATCTCCTCGGCCAGGGTTCGCCCCTGCGCCAACTGGCTGCCGGGGCCGGAGCGGACACGTCCGGCCCCGCCGGGCCCACCTCGCTCATCCTTTGGGGCCCGCCGGGTACCGGCAAGACGACCCTCGCGCACGTGATTGCCCGCGGGCCGGGGAGGAAGTTCGTGGAACTCTCCGCGATTACCGCCGGCGTGAAGGACGTGAGGCGCGTCATGGACGAGGCGCTCACCGCCCGGGACCTCTACAAAACGACCACTGTCCTGTTCCTGGACGAAATCCACCGCTTCAACAAGGCCCAGCAGGATGCCCTGCTTCCGGGCGTGGAAAACCGCTGGGTGGTTCTGGTTGCGGCCACCACGGAGAACCCGTCGTTCTCCGTGGTCTCACCGCTGCTGTCCCGTTCGCTCCTGCTGACGCTCCGGCCGCTGACAGATGCGGATATTGAAGCTCTGCTGGAGCGCGCCGTGGGCGATCCCCGCGGCCTGAACGGGAAGGTGCACCTCAGCGAGGAAGCACTCGACCACCTGGTCAGGCTTTCGGGCGGTGATGCGCGCCGTGCCCTGACCGCTTTGGAAGCGGCGGCCGGCGTGGCGTTCGGAGATGCGGACGATGCCGCAGACGGCCCCGTCGCTGTCGACCTGAAGCACACCGAACGCGCCCTGGACGTCGCCGCTGTACGCTACGACCGCGCCGGTGACCAGCACTACGACGTCATCAGTGCCTTCATCAAGTCCATCCGCGGGTCCGATGTGGACGCGGCCCTCCACTACCTGGCCCGGATGCTTGAAGCGGGCGAGGACCCCCGCTTCGTCGCGCGCAGGATCATGATCTCAGCCGCCGAGGACGTGGGGATGGCCGATCCCACCGCCCTGCAAACCGCAGTGGCGGCAGCGCAGGCGGTGCAGCTGATCGGGATGCCCGAGGGGCGCATCATCCTGGCCGAGGCCGTGGTGCACCTGGCCACGGCGCCGAAATCCAACGCCGCGTACATGGGCATTAACAAAGCCACCGCCGATGTCCGGGCAGGCCTGGGCAACGGCATCCCCGCGCACCTCAGGGACGCGCATTACCCGGGCTCCAAACAGCTGGGCCACGGCCTTGGATACAAGTACGCCCACGACGCTCCGCACGGGGTGGCCGCCCAGCAGTACCCGCCGGACGACCTGGTGGGGAGGGACTACTACCAGCCCACCGCCAACGGCGCGGAACGGGACATCGCTGTGCGGCTGGAGCGGCTGCGCAAGATTGTCCGGGGCAAGTGACCACCATGGTAGGATGGATGTTTGTCTGGCAAGGCGCGGACCCACAATCTCCCCAATTTACGTTGAGAAGGTTATGCCCTGCGCCCAGTAGCAAAAGGCAGCGGTTGGCCGATGCTCTCCATCGTGGAGGCCAGTAACACTGACACACCGCAGATATTGGAAGGACACAAGTGGCTAACAACACTCGTGCTCGCCGTCAGGCCCGCCTCTCGCGGTCCCTCGGCATCGCTCTGACCCCCAAGGCCGCCAAGTACATGGAGCGCCGCCCGTACGGCCCCGGTGAGCATGGCCGTGCCCGCAAGAAGCAGGACTCCGACTACGCCGTACGTCTGCGCGAAAAGCAGCGCCTGCGCGCACAGTACGGCATCCGCGAAGCACAGATGACCCGTGCCTTCGAAGAGGCCCGCCGCACCAAGGGCCTGACCGGTGAAAACCTCATCGAACTGCTCGAAATGCGTCTTGACGCCCTGGTCCTGCGTGCCGGCTTCGCCCGCACCATCGCCCAGGCCCGCCAGCTGGTTGTGCACCGCCACATCCTGGTTGACGGCATCCGCGTTGACCGCCCGTCGTTCCGCGTCGGGGAGGGCCAGCTGGTCCACGTCCACAGCCGCAGCGAAACCATGGTTCCGCTCCAGGTTGCAGCAGCCGGCGCCCACCGCGATGTCCTGCCCGCCGTTCCGGCATACCTGGATGTCAAGCTGGAAGCCCTCCAGGCACGCCTGGTCCGCCGTCCCAAGCGCTCCGAGGTCCCGGTGACCTGTGAAGAGCAGCTGGTCGTCGAATTCTACGCACGCTAAATTCCAGCAGCGTATCCAAAGAAGCCCGTGGCAAGCGCCGCGGGCTTCTTTGTATGTAAGGTACTTGGGGGACATCTGCGGCAATGCGCTTCACAATGCATCCGCCGGGTGGAACGAACCACAGAATTTCGAGGAGATGAACGTCTATGTCTGGTGGCGATATTGCCGGCCTGATCGCTGCCGGAGTGTTTGCGCTCCTGGTGCTGCTGCTTGCCGTGCCCATCCTGAAGCTGGGCAAGGTCCTGGACGAGGTTCGCACGTCCATCAGGTCCCTGAGTGACGGCGCCACGCCGCTGATGGACGAGGTCACGGCCACCGTGTCCACAACCAACCAGCAGCTGAAAAAGGTGGACGGCATCTCCTCCAACGTCTCCGACGCGTCGGCGAACCTGTCGGCACTGTCCTCGCTGGTTGCCGCCACCGTCGGCTCGCCGCTCATCAAAGTTGCAGCCTTCAGCTACGGCGTCCGCACCGCGCTGGCCGACCGCAAGAAACCCGCTGCCGGCCGCCGCAGCCGCTGAACTCCGGAGAACCTAAAATGAAACGACTTGTCTGGATGGGAATCGGCGTGGCGATCGGAGTCATCGCCTTCCGCAAAGCTACCGAAGTGCAGGCCAGCATGCAGTCCACGCTCGGCCCCCAGGGCCTCAACCGGGCTGTAGGCCGGCTGGCCGACGGGGTCTACGACTTCACGGACGCCATCCGGGACGGAATGCGCGAACGCGAAACAGATCTCCGCGCCGCCCTCGGGCTGGAGTCCGGAGAACTGGTCCGCCGCTGACCCGGCAACCGACCGGGCAGCGGCACGGCCGCAGTATATGAGAACCAACCGGCAGCAACCGTGCCCACGGGACTGCCAAGCGAACGAACTTCCGCGCATCCGCGTGGACCAAGAAGGGTAAGTAAACAGCTCATGAAGTCGCAGGAGATCACAAAGCGCTGGGTGGACTTTTTTGTCAGCAAGGGCCACACAGCGGTTCCCTCCGCATCGCTGGTCTCCAGCGACCCCTCGCTGCTGTTCACGGTTGCCGGCATGGTTCCGTTCATTCCTTACCTCACCGCACGTGAAGAACCGCCCTACTCCCGCGCCACCAGCGTGCAGAAGTGCATCCGCACCGGTGACATCGAGGAAGTGGGCAAGACCGCACGGCACGGCACGTTCTTCCAGATGTGCGGAAACTTCTCCTTTGGCGACTACTTCAAGGAAGACGCCATCAAGTTCGCCTGGGAACTGCTGACCAAGAGCGTGGACGACGGCGGGTACGGCCTTGCGCCTGAGCGGCTGTGGGTGACGGTCTATGAAGAGGACGACGAAGCCAAGGAACTCTGGCTGAAGAACACCGGCGTTCCGGCCGGGCGCATCCAGAAAATGGGCAAGTCGGACAACTACTGGCACACCGGCCAGCCCGGGCCTGCCGGTCCCTGCTCCGAGATCTACTACGACCGCGGCCCCGCCTATGGCATCGAGGGCGGCCCGCTGGCGGACGAGACCCGGTACATCGAAATCTGGAACCTGGTGTTTATGCAGTACCAGATCGAGAATGTCCGTTCGAAGGAAGACTTCGATGTGGTGGGCGAGCTGCCCAAGCGCAACATCGATACCGGCCTGGGCATGGAGCGCCTGGCCATGATCCTGCAGGGCGTCGAGAACATGTACGAGACGGACCAGGTCCGTCCCGTCATTGACAAGGCGGCCGCGCTCTCCGGCAAGGAATACACGTCCGCCGAGACTGCCGATGATCCCCACCACACCGACGACGTGCGCATGCGCGTGGTGGCCGACCACATCCGCTCTGCCCTGATGCTGATTTCCGACGGCGTCACGCCCTCCAACGAGGGCCGCGGCTACGTCCTGCGCCGGCTCATCCGCCGTGCCGTGCGTTCCATGCGCCTCCTCGGCGTGGAGCAGGCCTGCCTGCCTGACCTGCTGCCCGCCTCCCGGGATGCCATGAAGGGCGTCTACCCCGTGGTGGAGACCGACTTCGCCCGGATCAGCCGGATTGCCTACGCCGAAGAGAAGGCGTTCCTGCGCACCATCGCCTCCGGCACCGCACGCCTTGAGGACGCCGTCAGGGAATCCAAGGCCGCCAACAAGCCATTGTCCGGCGCCGATGCTTTCACCCTGCACGACACCTACGGGTTCCCGATCGACCTCACGCTGGAAATGGCTGAGGAAGCCGGGCTCAAGGTGGATGAGCCTGCCTTCCGCAGCCTCATGCAGGAGCAGCGCCAGCGCGCCCAGGCCGACGCCAAGGGCAAGAAGGGCGGCCACGCCGACGTCACTGCGTTCCAGGAGCTGCTCGGCCAGGGCGAGACGGTCTTCACCGGGTACACGGAGCTCGACGGCGAATCGCGCGTCCGCGGCATCCTCACCGGAGGGCGGCCGGTACAGCAGGCCTCCACGGGTGACGAGATCGAGCTGGTACTCGCCGAAACCCCGTTCTACGCCGAAGCCGGTGGCCAAGCGGCCGATACCGGGCTCATCACGGGTAACGGTTTCGTCGTCGAGGTCCTCGATGTCCAGCGCCCGCTGAAGGGCCTGAGCGTGCACAAGGCGATTGTCCGGGAAGGCGAGATCGGCGCCGACTCACTGGTCCGGGCCGCCGTCGACCGGGAACGCCGCCATGCCGCAGAACAGGCGCACACCGGCACCCACATCGTGCACGCGGCGCTGCACCAGATCCTCGGGCCGGAAGCCACCCAGCGCGGGTCCTTCAACAAGGCCGGCTACCTGCGCTTCGACTTTGCCTGGGGCGAAGGGCTGAGCACAGCCACCCGTTCCGAAATCGAAGAAGTCTCCAACCTCGCCATCCGCAACAACTACTCCGTGGAAACGAAGGTGATGGGACTTGCCGAGGCGAAGGCCCTGGGTGCCATGGCCCTCTTCGGCGAGAACTACGGCAGCGAAGTGCGTGTCGTGGAGATCGACGGCGCGTGGTCCCGTGAGCTTTGCGGCGGTACGCACGTAGCCAAAACTTCACTGATCGGCAGCCTTTCGCTCCTAGGCGAACAGTCCGTTGGCTCCGGAAACCGCCGCGTGGAGGCTTTCGTTGGCATGGACGCTTTCCGCCACCTTGCGGCCGAGCGTGCCCTCGTGACGGAACTGACGGAGATGCTCAAGGTTCCGTCCGGCCAGCTGGCCGACAGGATCGCTGCCACCCTGGCCAAGCTCAAGGCCACGGAGAAGGAGCTGGATCGCCTCCGCAAGGAACAGCTGGCAGCTTCGGCGGCCCAGCTGGTCAACAGCGCCGAGGATGCTGCGGGCGTCAGTGTCATCGCGCACGACGCCGGTCAGGTCAGCGGCGCCGACGACCTCCGCGGCCTCGCGCTTGACCTCCGGAACCGCCTGGGCTCGGCTGCGGCCACCGTCGCTGTGGCCGGTGTTGCCAACGGCCGCCCGATGATCCTGGTAGCCACGAACGAGGCCGCGCGGGACGCCGGGGTCAAGGCAGGTGCCCTGGTCCGGCTCGCCGCAGGCATCCTCGGCGGCGGTGGCGGCGGCAAGGACGACGTCGCGCAGGGTGGCGGAACCGACGCAGCAAAGGTAGCCCCTGCCCTGGCCGCCGTTGTGGACGCCATCGCGCGGCGATAAGGCACCCATGACCAATCCAACAGTTGCCGGCGGCAGCCCCCAGGGCGTCAAACTGGGGATCGACGTCGGCACCGTCCGGGTAGGGGTGGCCGTCTGCGACCGTGACTCGATCCTGGCCACGCCGTACAAGACGCTGGACCGGAACCCGAAGAAAAACTCGGATATCCGGGTCATCGCCAACCTGGTGCAGGAACTTGGTGCAGTGCAGGTCATCGTTGGCCTGCCCCGAACCATGAAGGGTGAAGAGCACGCCTCTGCGAGGATGGCCACGGAGTACGCCGGGTTGTTGGCAGCAGAGCTGGCAGCGCGGGCTGTGGCCGTCCCGGTGAACCTGGTGGATGAGCGCCTGAGCAGCGTAACGGCGCACCGGAACCTCCATGAAGCTGGCATGAGCAGCAGGAACCACCGTAAAGTAGTTGATCAGGTCGCGGCGGCAGGCATCCTCCAGCACGCCCTCGACATGCAAAAAGCCAGGGGAACGGATGTCGGCCGGCGCGTAACCACGCCCTCCCCTTCCGTGGATCCGGGGGTCAACGAGGCGGATGAGTCTGTCCGCGTCGCCCCGGAGGTCACGGACCGATCTTCAGATAATGGAAGGCAACAGTGAGCCCTGCCAACATTGACGACGCTTCCGGCCCCTTGGACGCCGGGGAAGCGAGGCCGCTGACCCGCAAGGAAATCCGGGCGCGTGAGAAGACCTCAAACACCGGACTCCAGGGCGCCGTGCCCGAGCAGGCGTACGAAACAGGACACGACGTGCCGCCCGTGCCTGCCGGACCACCGGCCGCGGCAGCGACTCCTGCTCCTCAAGTCCCCGAAGCGCAGCCCGTTCCGGCCGCTCCGGAAGCACCGCCGTCCATCCAGGCTGTCCACCAGGATGAGCGGCAGCCCGAGGCGAATTCCCCTGCCCGGCCCGCTGAGGCCTACGTGCAGCACGGCACCGCCCACCCGTCGGATGCGCCCGCTACCCGGATTCCTGAGGCGATCCCGCACGAGGACGCCCGCGGCGTTTATGAGCCAGCCCTGGCCGGGCACCGGCACGCAGGGGACATGCACTACGACGGCGACGTCCACTATGCAGAGGGGCACACCTACCACGACGGCGTGCACCATGACGAGTCCGTTCATCATGACGGGCACTATGGCCAGGGGCACTACGAGGATGCGCACTATGACGACGGCCACCACGACGACGGGCACCACGGGTTCCTGCCCGGCGCTGCGGCCGCAACAGTAGTGGCCAAGCCGTCCAAAAAGGTCCGCCGCCGCCGCCGGCTGCTGGCGCTGTTCCTGAGTCTTGCCGTTTTTGTCACCGCAGTCGCCGTCGGCGCGCAGTTCCTGAAGCCGCTGCTGGGCAATGACAAGCCCAGCGATTTCCCGGGCCCGGGAACGGGTGAGGTCGTTGTGACCGTCGAGAACGGCGAAGGCACGCGTGCCGTGGCCAGCACCCTGGAAAGCCAACGCGTGGTCGCAAACGCTGATACCTTCCTGCAGGCGTTCACCGCATCCGGGGGGACTCTGGCCCCGGGCGATTACACCTTCAAGACGGAGATGAAGAACAGCGACGCCGTGAACGTGCTGCTGGGCAAGGACAAAACGAAGGTTATCTACTTTGCCCTCAGTGCCGGGCTGCGCATTGGCGAATCCCTGCAGGCCATCTCGGAAGGATCCGGAGTCTCCATCCAGGATCTGAAGGCCCTGAGCGACCAGCCGGCCCTTTTCGGCTTGCCCGCCAACGCCAAGAACCTGGAAGGCTTCCTGGCGCCCGGGGAGCACCGCTACCCGCTCGGCACCTCCGCGAAGGACATCCTTCAGTCGCTGGTGAAAACCACCGTCGACGAGCTTGTCTCGCAGGGCATCACCGATCCGGCCAAGCAGTATGAAGCCGTTACCGTCGCCAGCATCGTCCAGGCAGAGGGCGGCCAGGCAGATTACGGCGACGTGGCCGGTGCCATCTACAACCGGCTCAAGCCCAATGACCAGACCGGCGGGTTCCTGCAGGTGGACTCGGCCGTGACCTACGGCCTGGGCACCAGGAGCTTCAACTTCACGGACGAACAGCGCCAGGACGCGTCGAACCCGTACAACACCTATGCGAATCCGGGCCTGCCCCCCGGCCCCATCGGTTCCCCGGGCAAGACAGCCATCGATGCTGCCGCCAAGCCGAAAGCCAACGATTTCCTGTACTGGGTGACAATCAACCTGGACACCAAGGAGACGAAGTTCTCCCGCACCCTGGCGGAGCACAACGGTTACGTTGAGCAGTACAACGCCTGGTGCACGGCAAACGTCGGCCGCTGCACATGAGCCTCCGGGCAGCCGTCCTGGGCCACCCGATCAGCCACTCCAAATCGCCGGCGCTGCACCACGCGGCGTACAGCAGGCTGGGCATCGGCATCAGCTACACGGCCATCGACGTCACCGAGGAACTGTTGCCCTCGTTGATGCGCCAGGTCCGGGACCAGCCGGGCTGGCGCGGCCTGTCCGTCACCATGCCCTTGAAGGCGGCCATGGTGGGCGAAGTGGATGAGGTCCGCGGCGTGGCCCGGACCCTGGGCGTTGTTAACACTGTGTCCTTTGAGCAGCACGGAAGCGGGTTCCGGACGATCGGCTCCAATACAGACGTAGCCGGAATCGTGAACGCGGTCCGGCACGCAGGCGCCCGCACACCGTCAGCGCCGGTTGTCCTCGGCGGGGGCGGAACGGCGGCGGCCGCCGTGGCGGCCCTGAAGGAACTGGGCGCCGCTTCGGCCCGCCTCTTCATGCGCGATCCATCACGGGCCGCCGATGTCCGTAACGCTGCGGACAGCCTCGGCTTCGCCCTGGACGTGCAGCCCATGACGGAGGCCGTGGCACCCACTGCTGCTGCCGACGTCGTCATTTCCACCCTGCCGCCGCGCGCCGCGGACGGGCTGGCCGCCGAAATCGCCGCCCTGAAGACCTCCACGCCCGGTGTTTTACTGGATGTGGCGTACGATCCCTGGCCCAGCCTGATCGGGTCCGTCTGGCACGCGGGCGGCGGCGCCGTAGTGCCCGGGCTTGAAATGTTGCTGTACCAGGCCGTGGAACAGGTGCGCCTGTTCAGCCGGCTCGAAGAGGAAGTTAACGCATCCGTCATAGATGTGATGTGTGACGCAGTCGGCCTTCCCCGACGGGCGTTGTGACCGCCATACGTGGCAGGATGGAAAATATGTTGCGTTGGTTGACTGCCGGTGAATCCCATGGTCCGGCTCTGATGGGAATTATTGAAGGCGTCCCCGCCGGTGTGGAAATCACCAGCGGGGATATCGCCGATTCACTGGCCCGCCGGCGCCTGGGCTACGGACGCGGGGCGCGCATGAAGTTCGAACAGGACGTCGTGACCATCCTGGGCGGCGTGCGGCACGGCATCACCCAGGGCGGTCCCGTGGCCATCCAGGTGGGCAACACCGAATGGCCCAAGTGGGAGCAGATCATGGCTTCCGATCCCGTTGACCCTGAAGTGCTCGCCGACCAGGCGCGCAACGCGCCCCTGACGCGCCCCCGCCCCGGCCATGCCGACTTCACCGGGATGCAGAAATACGGCTTCGATGAGGCCCGCCCCGTCCTCGAACGCGCCAGCGCCCGCGAAACCGCCACGCGCGTGGCCCTGGGCACTGTTGCTGCCCGGTTCCTGAAGCACCTCGGGATCGAACTCGTCAGCCACACCGTGTCCATCGCCACTGTCACGGTTCCGGAGGGCCGCCCGCTGCCGGTGCCCGCCGATGTGCTGGCCCTGGACGCCGACCCGCTGCGCTGCTTCGACCGGGAAACCTCCGACGCCATGGTGGCCGAGGTGGACGCCGCCCACAAGGAAGGCGAAACCCTGGGCGGCGTTGTTGAAGTCCTCGCCTACGGACTCCCGCCGGGACTGGGCAGCTATGTCCACTGGGACCGTCGGCTTGATGGCAGGCTCGCCGCAGCCCTGATGGGGATCCAGGCGATCAAGGGCGTGGAAGTCGGTGACGGATTCCTCACCGCCGCGCGCCGCGGTTCCGCCGCCCACGACGAGATCGTCAAGGACTCCGACGGCCGGATCATCCGCACCAGCAACCGGGCCGGCGGCATTGAGGGCGGCATGAGCATCGGTGATGTGCTCCGCGTCCGCGCGGCCATGAAGCCGATCGCCACGGTGCCCCGGGCCCTGAAGACCATCGACATCAGCACCGGCGAAGCGGCCAAGGCACACCACCAGCGCTCCGACGTTTGTGCCGTACCGGCGGCCGGCGTTGTGGCTGAAGCCATGGTGGCACTGGTCCTGGCCGAAGCCGTCAGCGAAAAGTTCGGCGGCGACTCCGTGGCGGAAACCGCACGCAACATCAAGGGTTACCTGGACAACATTCCGGCGTCCCTGGACTCGATCGGCCAGTAAGTGCCCCACCGCAACAAAACCCTGTCCGTGGGCCGGCCGGTGGTTCTCATCGGGCCCATGGCAGTCGGCAAGTCCGCCATCGGACACCAGCTTGCCCAGCAGCTTGGTGCCCCGTTCGTGGACACCGACGCCGTCATCGTGGCCGCCCACGGATCCATCGCAGACATCTTCGCCGGCCGTGGCGAGCATGCCTTCCGCGAGATTGAGGCGCGGACAGTCGCCGACGTCGTCGAAGCAGCAGAAGGCACCACCACGGTCATCTCCCTCGGCGGCGGGGCGGTGCTCGACTCCGGCACGCAGCAGCTGCTTGCCCGATGCACCGTGGTTTACCTCGAGTGCGACGCTGACACCGTTGCCGGGCGCATCGCCCGCAACTCCGGGCGGCCGCTGCTCGCGGGGGACGCAATGGGCCGCTGGACAGCCATGTTCGCCACCCGCAAGCCGGTTTACGAGCGGCTGGCAGATATCACCCTGGACGTGCGCCACGGCTCGGTTTCCGAGCTGGGGCGCCGACTGGAAGCAGCACTGCGGGACTACGCAGCTGCCAAACAGGAAGTTGAAAAGTGAGCGCCGAATCAACAGTCATCAAGGTCACCGGCGAATCCGCCGCCAACAACTACGATGTGGTGGTGGGGCGGGGGCTGCTCGGAGACCTTCCCGGCCTGCTCGGTGAGCGGGTCCGGCGGGTCCTGGTCATCCATCCCCGCGCCCTCCGGCTCACCGGCGACACCGTCCGTGATGAGCTTGCGGCGGCAGGTTTTACCTCTCTGACAGCGGAGATTCCCGACGCCGAAGAAGGCAAGCACATCCAGGTGGCCGCCTTCTGCTGGCAGGTCCTGGGGCAGAACGACTTTACGCGCTCCGACGCGATTGTGGCCGTCGGGGGAGGCGCCGTCACGGACCTTGCCGGGTTCGTTGCCGCCACTTGGCTCCGCGGCGTCAAGGTCATCCACATGCCTACCAGCCTGCTTGGCATGGTGGATGCCTCCGTGGGCGGGAAAACCGGCATCAACACTGCCGAAGGCAAGAACCTGGTGGGCGCATTCCACCCGCCGGCCGCCGTCCTGGCAGACCTGGATACCCTGAACACCTTGCCCAGGAACGAGATCATCTCGGGAATGGCGGAAGTCATCAAGTGCGGCTTCATCGCCGATCCCGCCATCCTCGACCTTGTGGAGAAGGACCCCGAGGCTGTGGTGGACCCGCAGTCGGAAGCCCTCCGCGAGCTCATCGAGCGGGCCATCGCCGTGAAGGCGAAGGTGGTCTCCGAGGACCTGAAGGAGTCCGGCCTGCGCGAGATCCTGAACTACGGCCACACGCTGGGGCACGCCATCGAACTGGTGGAGCGCTACTCCTGGCGCCACGGGGCCGCTGTCTCCGTGGGCATGATGTTCGCCGCCGAGCTCGCCCGCAGCGTGGGGCGGCTCAATGATGCCGACGCCGACCGGCACCGCAGCATCCTGGACGGACTGGGGCTTCCGGTCACCTACCGGAAGGACCGTTGGCAGGGCCTGCTCGACGGCATGCGGCGGGACAAGAAGTCCCGCGGCGACCTGTTGCGCTTCGTGGTCCTCGACGGAGTGGCCAAGCCGGGGATCCTTGATGTCCCGGATACGTCGCTGCTCTTCGCCGCCTACCAGGAAATTGCTTCCTGATGCAGGGCGACATGGCAGGCACCACAGACTGGCCGGAAGCCGGGTTCCCGGGGATCCGCATCAACCCCGAATCCCTGCTGCCGGAAATCGTCAACGAGGACGCCTGCCGGGAGGCTCTGGCGGTCTCCACTGATCCGGCTGACCACATCTTTGTCCTGCTGGTGGAAGGGCACGGCGCTGAAGCTGCCGAACTGCTGGCCGAAGCCCGCTTCAAGGATCCCGAATCCTTCAGGCTTCGGGCATTCGAAGCCGAAGTGCTGCGTGTGTCCAACCGCCTGGACCGGGCCGTGGAGTTGTTCCGGCAGCTGCTCGCCGAAGTGCAGGGGACACCGCGTGAGGCGCTGGTCCTGCAGTTCCTGGGCAAGACCCAATACACGGCCGGCCAGACGTCGGCAGCCGTTGAATCCTTCGCCCGCGCCCTGGATCTGCGGGTGGCCGAGTCGGCGGATGCCGCTTTGATTTACTCCTCCACGGTGGCGCTCCAGCGCGCCCGGGACGTGCTGGACCTGGCCTGCTGACGCCGTTCGGCGGGCACCCTACCTTGGGCACCCCCGATTTACCGGTAGAATGGTATTTGAATTTTTTCGAACCCCGGATTTTTGACAAATACGCGCTGGCACGCCGCCTGGCCTGCCTGCCCGGCATACAGCGTCTGAGAACGCGACCAGACAGAGAAACCAGAGGATACCAGTGGCAACCACTAACGACATCAAGAACGGAACGGTCCTGAAGCTTGAGGGCCAGCTCTGGAACATTATCGAATTCCAGCACGTCAAGCCCGGCAAGGGTGGCGCCTTCGTGCGCACCAAGATGCGCAACGTGATGTCCGGGAAGGTCGTGGACAAGACGTTCAACGCCGGGCTCAAGATCGAAACCGCCACCGTGGACCGCCGCGACTACCAGTACCTGTACCAGGACGGCGCGGACTTCGTGTTCATGGACACCTCCGACTACGACCAGATCACGGTCTCCGGTGCGACCGTTGGCGACGCCACCAACTTCATGCTCGAGAACCAGATGGTCAACATCGCCATCCACGAAGGCAACCCGCTCTACATCGAACTGCCGCCGAGCGTCGTCCTCGAAATCACCTACACGGAGCCGGGCCTGCAGGGTGACCGCTCCTCCGCCGGCACCAAGCCCGCAACCCTGGAAACCGGCTACGAGATCCAGGTTCCGCTGTTCATCGAGAACAACACCAAGGTCAAGGTGGACACCCGCGACGGCAGCTACCTCGGCCGGGTCAGCGAGTAGTGAGCGCCCGCGGTAAAGCCCGTAACAGGGCCCTGGATGTTCTTTTCGAAGCCGAGCAGCGCTCGGTTTCGGCTTTCGACGTGCTCCGGGCGCGCCGGGAGAAGACGGACCAAATCATCAACCCGTACACCCTGGAAATCGTGGAAGGCGTCCTGTCCCAGCAGGCCGCTATCGACGAATTCCTCGAAACGTACTCGCAGGGCTGGACCCTTGAGCGGATGCCGTCGGTTGACCGCATCATTCTGCGGATCGGCACCTGGGAGCTCCTTTACAACGACGACGTCCCGGACGGTGTGGCGGTGAGCGAAGCGGTGGCGCTGGCCAAGACCCTCTCCACCGACGAGTCGCCGCAGTTCATCAACGGCCTGCTCGGCCGGTTGCAGCAGCTGAAGCCTTCCCTGCTGGCATAGTCCCAGGACGCGACATCAAGGAGCCCCGGCCGGGTCAACCAGGCCGGGGCTCCTTTGTGTCATCACCTTTTGCCACATCACCTGCCGGGTGCGGATCCGGGGCAACCCTATAGGATTCAACTATGCAGAAAGCCTTCGACAGCACCGACGCCACGCCACTGGAGCAGGCCGGTTCCCGCCGTTCCGGCCGCGCAGTGAACCGCCAGGTGCTGGCCGACCACGTTTACACCGAGCTCTTGGCCTCCCTCATGGACGGCCGGCTGGCGCCGGGGTCCGCGGTGAGCATCGACGGCACTGCACGGGATCTCGACGTTTCGCCCACGCCCGTCCGCGAAGCGCTTGCGCGGCTGGAGCACACCGGAATGGTCCGCCGGGTGGCGCTGAAAGGCTACCGGGTGGCCCCGGTCTTCACCCGGGAAGATTTTGCCGAACTGATGGAGGCACGGCTGGCCATCGAGCCGGTCAATGCCCGGCTTGCCTGCGAACGCATGGACCAGGGGGGCCTGGCGGAGTTGAAGAAGGCCGTTGAGGACCTGAAGTCCGCTCCGCGGGGACCGGCCTTCGCGGAGTTCAAGGACTATCTGGAGGCAGACGAGCGGTTCCACCAGCTCATTGCGCAGCAGACCGGAAACCAGTTCATGGAGGCCGCGTATTCGGCTCTGGGCGGCCAAATCCAGCGGTTCCGGCTTTTCGGGGGAGTGGGCATCACGGACGCCGAGTGCGCCATAGCCGAGCATGAAGCTGTTCTGGATGCTATTTCCGCCGGTCATCCCGGGAAAGCAGAAGCGGCCATGGCGGCACACATTCAACACGTCCGCTCCAGGGCGATCGCTGCCGCTCCGGAAAGCTAAACCACACTAAGAACCCTCCTGCATCAGGCGTGATCTTGACAACATTTGCTGGATAGTAAATCCTATAGGAAAGACGATCTAGGAAACGAGCAAGCACTTGAGCTATACAGCAGGTAACTGGCCCATCACGGCAGCGTTGCTGCAGTTCCCCTCCATGGACGCATCAGGAGTACATGTCAATGAGGCCGATGCTTCCCTCTGGGCAGAAGTCCTGACGGAGGTCAAGGAGGCAGGCTTCGCGAACGCAGACCTCACTGACAGCTGGGTCCGCCCTGGCGACCTGGGCAGGGAACGACTTGCCGAGTTCAAGCAGACAGCCGAAGAGGTGGGCATCGGCCTGCCGGTCATCTCCGCAATCCGCCGCAGCGTCATCGAGGAAGGCAACTGGGAAGCCAACCTTGCCTACAGCCACCGCACCATCGACGCCGCTGCGGAACTGGGCTGTGAGGTTGTGTCATTCGGGCTCCACCAGGCCATCACGGCCGAGCAGCAAAAGCAGCTCTGGTTCTGGACGGTTGAAGGCTACAAGGATCCGGCCGGGGACAAGGAAGCGTGGGATCATGCAGTCTCCCGCCTGCGCGAGCTGGGCCGGCACGCCGCCGAGGTGGGCGTCCTCCTGTCGCTCGAGATGTACGAGGACACCTACCTTGGCTCCGCGGATTCGTCTGTGCGGCTCGTGCAGGACATCGGGCTGGCAAACGTTGGACTTAATCCCGATCTCGGTAACCTGATCCGGCTCCACCGGCCCATCGAGGACTGGCGTGAGATGGTGGCGAAGACCCTGCCCTACTCCAACTACTGGCACATGAAGAACTACATCCGGGACGAGGACGTGGCCCGCGACATGTATGTCACCATGCCGGCCCCGATGGAAAGCGGCCTCATCAACTACCGTGAGGCGTTCAAACTTGCCCTGTCCGTTGGCTTCCAGGGCATCCTCTGCACGGAGCACTACGGCGGTGACGGCCTCAGCGTGACAGCCAGCAACCAGGAATACCTGCGCCGCCATGTGCTCCCCAAGACGGACGGCTACGCGCTCGGCAAGAGCCAGGTGGCCCAGGGGCGGCAGCAGCCCACCGCCGTTGAGCTCACCAGTGTGTGATTGAAACCGGTGATCGAGCCCGGATACGAAATTACCAACAAGGATTCAACGAGGAACCATGACTCAGATTTTTGACAACCCCGCTGACTTCGCGGATGAGGCACTGGACGGCTTCGTGGCGGCCAACCGCGGGTACGTGGTCCGGGTCGACGGCGGCGTGGTCCGCTCCACTGAGATGCCGGCCGGCCAGGTTGCCCTGGTGGTCGGGGGCGGCTCCGGACACTATCCCGCGTTCGCAGGCCTCGTTGGCCCCGGCCTCGCCGCCGGGTCCGCCTGCGGCAACATGTTCGCCTCGCCCGCGGCCGGACAGGTGTACCGCGTGGCCAAGGCAGCCAGCGCCGGTGGCGGGGTGCTGCTCAGCTACGGCAACTACGCCGGCGATGTCCTGCATTTTGGCCAGGCCCAGCTCCGGCTCAACGCGGAGGGCATCGAGACGCGGACGGTCACCGTGACCGATGACATTGCCAGCGCACCCATCGACCAGCTTGAGAAGCGCCGCGGCATCGCCGGGGACCTGACGGTCTTCAAGGTCGCGGGCGCTGCGGCCGAAGCCGGCCTGAACCTTGACGACGTCGAGCGGCTGGCCATCAAGGCCAACCACCGCACGCGCTCACTTGGCGTGGCGTTTGACGGCTGCACGCTTCCCGGCGCGAGTGATCCGCTGTTCCATGTCCCGTCCGGCCAGATGTCGCTGGGCCTGGGGATCCACGGCGAGCCCGGAATCTCTGAGCACCCCATGCCCACGGCCTCGGAGCTCGCCGAACTCCTGGTCTCGAAGCTGCTCAACGACAAACCGGAAGATGCCGGCGGCCGCGTGGTGGCAATCGTCAACGGCCTGGGGACAGTCAAGTACGACGAGTTGTTCCTGCTGTTCGGCAAGATCGAACAGCTCCTCACCGCCGCCGGCCTGACTGTAGTTGAACCGGAGTGCGGCGAGCTGGTCACCAGCCTGGACATGTCCGGCCTCTCCCTCACCCTGCTGTGGCTGGACGACGAACTGGAGCGCTATTGGGCAGCCCCGGCCGACACCCCGGCCTTCCGCAAGGGGAGCATGTCAGCCCGCGCACCCCGCGCCAAGGCGGAGATGGACGACGCCGGAACGGCCGAGGTGGAACAGCCCGCCCCTGCTGCGGCAGAACTTGGCCGGCAGGCAGCGGCGGTCCTCGCCCAGGTGCGGGACGTCGTCGTCGAGCATGAAAAGGAACTCGGCAAGCTGGATGCGATCGCAGGCGACGGCGACCACGGAATCGGCATGCGGCGCGGCGTGGAGGCCGCAGCCGCGGCAGCCGAAGCTGCGTCCGGTTCATCGGTCGCCCGCATCCTGGCTGCTGCGGGGGAGGCCTGGAGCGAACGCGCAGGCGGTACATCGGGCGCGCTGTGGGGCTCTGCGGTTATCGCAGCCGGCCACGCGCTTGGCAACAAGGAAATCTACGGCGCCTCCGACGCCGCCGCCGCAGTCAACGCCTTCGCCGGAGCAATCACCGACCTGGGCAAGGCCGACGCCGGGGACAAGACCATGGTGGACGCCCTCCTTCCGTTCCGGGACGCATTCCTGGCAGAGCTCGACGGCGGCGCTCCCGTCGATAAGGCATTGGCGGCAGCCGCTGCGGCAGCTGAGTCCGCGGCAGCGCGGACGGCCGGGCTGCGGCCGCTGAAGGGCAGGGCACGTCCGCTGGCGGAAAAGAGCCTCGGCCACCCGGATCCCGGTGCTGTTTCCTTCGGACTGATCGCCGCCCGGATCTCGCACTACATCGATTCACAACTGACCGTCGATTCAGACCTGGCCGCAGCGGCCGGAAACGGAGTCCCAGCATGACCACGAACCAACTGTGGCGCATTGTCATCGGCAACGATGAAGCCGGCGTCGAATACAAGGAGGCGCTGAAGGCGCTGCTGCAGGCAGACGCCCGTGTAGCGTCCGTAGTGGACGTGGGCGTCAGTGCGAACGACACGACAGCGTACCCGCATGTCGCCGTCGACGCCGCCCGGAAAGTGGCCGAGGGCGAGGCGGACCGTGCCCTGCTGATCTGCGGCACCGGGCTGGGCGTAGCGATCGCCGCCAACAAGGTCCCGGGCATCCGTGCTGTGACCGCCCACGACGGATACTCCGTCGAACGGTCCGTCCTGAGCAACAACGCCCAGGTCCTCACCATGGGCCAGCGCGTCATCGGCCTTGAACTGGCCAAGAAACTGGTAGGCGAATGGCTCGACTACCGTTTCGACGAGACCTCAGCCTCCGCCGCCAAGGTGGACGCCATCTGCTCCTACGAACCCGATTACACAAAGGCAGTCTGAACATGAGCGAAACAGCACACACACCCACCACAGCGGACACAAACGGCGGCCGGAAGATCGCCGTCGTCGGGTCCGGCTACATGGGCGGCGGGATCGCCCAGGTCCTGGCCCTCGGCGGGGCACGCGTGGCACTCGCGGACGTGTCGGCCGAGGTGGCCCAAAGCAACTATGAACGCCTCCTCGCAGAATCGGACCAGTTCGTGGCCGACGGCCTGTTCCCGGAGGGTTCCACCGAAATCCTGAAGCAGAACCTCTGGGCTGCCAAGGACATCGAGGAGGCCGTGGCGGACGCGGATTTCATCGAAGAAGCCGTCCCCGAAGTCATCGCCATCAAGCACCAGACCCTGGCCCGCATCAGCGCCGCCGCCAGCCCGGACGCCATCATCGGCTCCAACACCTCCACCATCTCCATCGCCGAACTGTCCGGGCCAGTCACCAACCCGGAGCGGTTCCTCGGCGTGCACTTCTCCAACCCGTCGCCGTTCATCCCGGGCGTGGAAATCATTCCGCACGCCGGCACTTCGGCGAGTACGGTCGGCGCGGTCCGTGAGCTGGTCCACGCGTCCGGCAAGCAGACTGCGGTAGTCAAGGACGTCACCGGCTTCGTGCTCAACCGCCTGCAGTACGCGCTGTTCCACGAAGCTGCGCAGCTCGTGGAGCAGGGCATTGCCACGGCGGACGATGTGGACACCCTGGTCCGCACTACCTTCGGCTTCCGGCTGCCCTTCTTCGGCCCGTTCGCGATTGCGGACATGGCCGGGCTGGACGTGTACAACTTCTGCTACAAGTCCCTGCAGACCGACTTCCCCGTGCGGTTTGCCACCCCGAAGATCCTCAGCGACCTGGTGGAAGCCGGAAAACTTGGCACCAAGACCGGAGCGGGTTTCCTCAACGTCCCGGCGGAGCGCACACCCGAGCTGATCGCGTACCGCAACAAGGCCTACGTCGCCATGCAGAAGCTGCTTGAAGACCTCGGCCCCGCGCCCATCAGCTAACACATTCCGTCTTTCCCCAGGAGCAACCATGAGCAGTTTTCCCGCACAACGCACGGCCATCATCACCGGAGCAGTCTCCGAGCGCGGCATCGGCCGGGCCACCGCGAACTACCTTGCCGCCCAAGGCTGGAACATCGGCATCATTGACCTCGATGACGCCCTGTGCAAGGCCGCGGCCAAGGAATTGTCGTCCCAATACGGCGTCCAGGCCCACGGTGTGGGTGCCAACGTGGCAGACGAAGCATCGGTCCGCTTCGCCGTTGACTCGATCGAGGCGGAGCTGCCCCAGATCGTGGCCCTTGCCAACGTTGCCGGTGTCAGTTCCCCCGTTCCTTACCTGGAGCTGGACGGGGCCGAATGGGACCGGGTTCTCAACATCAACCTCAATGGCGTCCATTACGCCACGCGCCGGGTGGCCGAGTCCATGGTGAAGAACCGGATCGGCCGGATCGTCAACATCTCCTCGGTTTCTGCCCAGCGTGGCGGCGGCACCTACTCCAAGACGCCTTACTCTGTGGCAAAGGCCGGCGTGATCGGACTGACCCGCTCCACCGCCCGCGAACTGGGGGAGTACGACATCACCGTCAACGCCATTTCCCCCGGCCCGATCGACACGGACATCATGGGCGGCACCCTGAGCCAGGAACGCAAGGACGAACTGACGAAGGACCTGGTGGTCAACCGGGTCGGGTCCACGCGTGACATCGCCGCAGCCATCGCCTTCCTCATCAGCGAGGACGCCGGATACATCTCCGGCCAGACGCTGAATGTGGACGGCGGGCTCTACATGCATTAAGGAAGGTCGGCCTTGGCACATAACAGCAAACGACTGGCACGGCTTTCACCGGTACGGCCTTCATCAGCAGCAACACCCCGAACCACCGGGCTTGGTTCCTGGACCCGGGCGCGCACCATCTACCTCGCCGCGGGCATCCTTGCCTGCATCGCGGGGGTCGTGATGATCGTGGTCTCCGGCTAGAACCCCAAGCACGTCTTCAAAGTACTCAAAGAGGAGTTTTGATGTCCCTATCCGCAACATCCACCAAGGAGCTCCTGGACTCGCCGGTCCTGAAATCGGCGATTTCCAAGGCGTCCTTCCGCCTTATGCCCATGCTGGTGATCCTGTATGTGGTCGCCTTCCTGGACCGCACCAACGTCGGCTTCGCCGAAGCCGCCCTGGGCGTGGACAAGGGCATCACCGCCGGTGCCTATGCCTTGGGCGCCGGGATCTTCTTCATCGGCTACGCCCTGTTCGAAATCCCCAGCAACCTGCTCCTGACGAAGTTCGGGGCGAAGGTGTGGCTGGCCCGGATCGCCATCACCTGGGGCATCGTGTCCGCCTGCTTCGCGTTCGTCCAGGGCGAGGCGTCCTTCATCATCCTGCGTTTCCTGCTGGGTGTGACCGAAGCCGGCCTGTTCCCGGGCGTCATCATGTTCCTGGCCGCCTGGTTCCCCAACAAAGTCCGGGTGAAGATGTTCGCCATCTTCTACCTGGCCCAGCCGTTCTCGCAGATGATGGGCGCACCGCTGTCCGGCTGGCTGATCAACATCGGTGACCAGGTGCCCGGAGTCCAGGGCTGGCAGGTCATGTTCTTCGTCGAAGGCATGCTCGCAGTCCTGGCGGGCGTCGCGGCGTACTTCTTCCTGATCAACAGCCCCCAGGACGCCAAGTTCCTGGACGCCGCTGAAAAGAAAGCACTGCTGGATGTCATGGATCTGGAAGACACCGTCAAGGAAGAAACAGGGCCGCGCGGCGTGCTTGCAGCCATGAAGAACGGCAAGGTCTGGTACTTCACCATCATCTACTTCTGCCTGCAGATCGCCGTTTACGGAGTCACCTTCTACCTGCCGCAGCAGGTGGCCCAGCTGACAGGCCAAAAGGTGGGTCTCGCCGTCGGCCTGATGGCAGCCATCCCGTGGTTCTTTGGCATCTTCGCCTGCTACCTCATCGGCAAGGCCGCAAACACCCTGGTCCGCCGCCGGATCTGGGGGAACGGGCTGTTTATCTCCACCGGCCTATGCATCTTCGGCTCCGCGTGGGCCGGCACAAACCACCTCCCGGCGCTTGGCATCATCTTCATCACGTTGGCCGTTTGCAGTTTCCTCTCCATCGGGCCCATCGCGTGGTCCTACCCCACAGCGTTCCTCACGGGCACGGCCGCAGCCGCCGGCATCGGCCTGATCAACTCCCTCGGAAACCTCGGCGGCTTTGTTGCGCCAATCCTGCGCACCAGCGTCAACGGGATCGCGGCCGACTCCACCGGCTCCGCGGGCGTCTTTGCCCTGGGTGTGCTTCCGTTCCTGGCCGCCGCCATGATGTACGCCACCAAGCGGTTCCGCAACAAGGCGGACGATCTGCTCGATACCAAATGAGTCCCAGCCGTGCCTGAACGCGCCTCCGGAAAGGAACCGGCCATGACCAACACCTTGTACATCGGGGTCAGCACCAAGATGTACCTGGGTTACCGGGAATCCATGGAATGGCTCGCGCAGGCCCGGCACGAAGTGGACACCCGTCCGGCCCTTGCGGCCGGACGGGTGGTCCCGTTTGTGATTCCCGCTTTCCCAGTGCTTCCCGCTGCCGGCACAATACTCGCAGGATCGCCGGTGCGCCTCGGCGCCCAAAACTGTGGTTGGGCTGACGGTCCCTGGACAGGGGAGGTATCGCCTTCCCTCCTGGCGGAACTGGGAGTTGCCCTGGTGGAGATCGGGCACGCCGAACGGCGGCGGCATTTCGGCGAAGACAGCGAAGTGATCGCGCGCAAGGTCCAGGCAGCCGACGCAGCAGGGATCACGGCCCTGCTGTGCGTTGGTGAGGAAACCCGCGGGGACATGGCAGAAGCGGGACCAGCGGCGGCGGCCGAGTTCGTCCACCAGCAAATCAACGACGCCGTAGGCGGGGACTGGAAGTTGGCATCCCGGCTCCTCATCGCCTACGAGCCCGTATGGGCCATTGGGGCAGCAGAACCCGCCGGCGCCGAATACGTTTCGGCTGTAATCCATTCACTCCGCGCCCTTCTCGGCGCCCATGAAGCGGAGGCGGGTGCAGCCCTGCGGAGCCTGCCGATTATTTATGGCGGCTCGGCAAAACCAGGGCTCCTGCCCACGCTGGACGGCGTCTCGGGGCTCTTCCTGGGCAGGTTTGCCCACGATGCCGCCAACTTCGGGAAAGTGCTGGATGAGGCACTTTTGCTGTCAACGGAGAGCGCGGGCCGTCGTTAGCCGTGTCCGGGGCGGGGCCGGGAGTTCAACGCGCGACGGCGGCCCTCAGGGCCAGGATGTGCTGCAGCTGCTGCCGCTCCTCAGCCTGGTGCAGTTGCACGTCGCGGCCGCTGAGGATGCGCTGCCGCGTGTTGGCAAGGTGCGTCGCGGCCCTCAGGAATTCCTTCATCTGCCGCTTCCTGCCATAGCTGCCCGCCCAGTTAAGTGCAGTGCGGCGGCCGCCGAACGTGGCGAGGAGCTCCACTTCGGCAGGCGTGAACCAGCCGGCGGCGGAGTATTCAAGCAGGCGCTGGCGGGTGAGCCGTTTCTCTGCGACGCGCAGGAGGATGATGCCGCCCACAGCAAGGAAGAAGATGGGAACCTGGACCAGGATGTAGTCCACCAGGAAGCCCTGGCCCATGCTGTTCCAGCGGTTGTGGAGGAACATGGCCGGAAGCAGCCCCACAAAGAAAGCGGCTACCGAAGCGCCCGCGTGCCACCGCCGCGCCGCGAAGCCCATGATGAGCCCGGTGGTGCCGGTGAAGATCGCGTGGGCGAAGGGGGACATGACGCCCCGGAGGAAAAACACCTGGGCGAAATCACTGGCCGGGTTTGCCGATTCGGCGATGGCCCTGCCGAAGTACAGGATGTTCTCGGTGAAGGCGAAGCCGCCGGCAACAGTAAAGGCGAAAACCACCCCGTCAACAGGCCCGTCGAAATGCCGCCTGGCCAGCAACAGCAGGAGCAGCAGCCCCAGGGATTTGGCGAACTCCTCCACGATCGGGGCCTGGACTGTGGCCATGAAGGTCTGCAGGTCCGCTTCATCGGACAACTGGAAGCCCAGGACAAAAAACGGCTGGATCAGCAGGGTGACTGCGATGGATACGGCTGCGCCCCAGGTGAAGGCGAAGTACAGCAGGCGCTTCGGCTCGGGTTCCCATTTGTCGATGACATGGACCGCCAGGAGGACCACCGAGAGGGGAATGAGCGAAGCCAGGAAACCTACCAGGAACCCCGCCGCACCCGTGTTCGACAACAGGAACGGCACCACCAGGAACAGGCTAAGGAAGGCCAGGGCACTGCCGCCGATGGTCAACGCAACAAGGCTCCCGCTCCGGGCCCGGCCGGCCCGGACCACAGTGCCTTGAACCTCCCGCGGCACGAAGGTATTCACGGGATGGCCCTGGTGCCCAGGGGCGGAGCGGTAGTTGCCCGGCTGCACCTGGCCCATCCAGCTCGGGTTGGCGTCACGGGGGAGCGGTGTGCCCCCGCCCGGGAAGGGATCTTCGGGCGGTCCGGACGCAGGGTAGCGGGGATGCATCGACATATCCGAAAGCCTAGGTGGCTCCCGCCGCACCTCCAAGGATCCTGCCCCTCGAGCGGCGGGAAGTGTGACCATCACCGCGTCCTTCCCGCACGGGTGCCGCCATGCCCGTATGGTAATTTTGAAACGCACATGATCCTTTTTTAATTCCGTCCTGTGAGGCGGGGAAAGGGGAGACGAGCGTTGACTTCTGTCACCAGCGCACCGGTTCCAGCCAGGGTGGTCCTCAGCCAGGCGGACATTGACCGGGCCCTCACTCGTATCGCCCATGAGATCCTCGAGGCCAACAAAGGTTCCCAGGACCTCGTCCTGCTCGGCATTCCACGCCGCGGTTATCCGCTGGCCGCCCGGCTCGCCGGGAAGATCGCCGCAGCCGATCCCACCGTGGACGCCGGGGCCATCGTCGGCCAGCTCGACGTCACCATGTTCCGTGACGACCTGTCCCACCAGGGCACGCGCCCGCCGTACCCCACCAAGCTGCCCCGTACGGGCATCGACAACAAAGTGGTGGTCCTCATCGACGACGTCCTGTACTCGGGCCGCACCATCCGCGCCGCCTTGGACGCCCTCGTTGACCTGGGCCGGCCCCGCATCGTACGCCTCGCCGTGCTCATTGACCGGGGCCACCGCGAGCTCCCCATCCGGGCAGACCATGTGGGCAAAAACCTGCCGACCTCCTCAACCGAGAAAGTCCGTGTCCGGCTCGAGGAAACGGACACCGCCCCCGGCGGCACCCCCGTCAACGAAGTAGTCATCGAGGGCCGCTCGTGAAGCATCTCCTTTCCACCGAAGACCTCAGCCTGGCCAACGCCATCCGCATCCTCGACACCGCCGAGGAAATGGCTGCCGTGGGCGACCGTGAGGTCAAGAAACTGCCCGCCCTGCGCGGCCGCACTGTGGTGAACCTCTTCTTCGAGGACTCCACCCGCACCCGCATCTCCTTCGAAGCCGCCGCCAAGCGGTTGTCCGCGGATGTCATCAACTTCGCCGCGAAGGGCTCTTCGGTCTCCAAGGGGGAGTCCCTCAAGGACACTGCCCAGACGCTGTCCGCGATGGGCGCGGACGCTGTTGTCATCCGCCACTGGGCCTCCGGGGCACCGCACCGGCTGGCCGCGACGGATTGGATCGATGCCGCGGTCATCAACGCCGGTGACGGCACCCATGAACACCCCACCCAGGCGCTGCTTGATGCGTTCACCATGCGCCGCCACTGGACCCGCCTGGCCGGCACCGGATCCGAAGGCGCAGACCTTAAGGGAATGCGGGTGGCCATCGCCGGGGACGTCCTGCACTCCCGGGTGGCACGCTCCAACGTCTGGCTCCTGCGCACCCTCGGTGCCGAGGTCACCCTGGTGGCGCCGCCCACCCTGCTGCCCATCGGCGTCGAAAAGTGGCCCTGCACGGTGAGCTACGACATGGACGAAACCCTCCAGCAGGGCGTTGACGCCGTAATGATGCTCCGCGTGCAGGGCGAACGCATGAACGCCTCCTTCTTTCCCAGCACCCGGGAATACTCGCGGCGCTGGGGCTTCGATGACAACAGGCTGCGCGCGCTGGACACCCTGGGCATGAAGGACACCATCATCATGCACCCCGGGCCCATGAACCGGGGCCTGGAAATTTCCGCTGCCGCCGCCGATTCCCCCCGCTCCACCGTCCTGGCCCAGGTCCGCAACGGCGTGTCCGTGCGGATGGCCGCCCTTTACCTGCTGCTCTCCGGGGACACCCGCGAACCAGCCGCCCCCGCCCTGGCCTATGCCGGCACCCATTCCACCAAGGAGAGCAACTGATGGCAGTCAACACCGGAACCTATCTGATCCGCGGCGCCTCACTCCTGGGCGGCGAGCCGGCGGACCTGCTGATCCGCGACGGCGTCATCGCCGAAACCGGAACAGGGCTTACCGCTGAAGGTAGGGCCACAGGGGCCACCGTTATCGAAGCCGCCGGCCTGGTGGCGCTGCCCGGCATGGTGGATGTCCACACACACCTCCGCGAGCCCGGCCGCGAGGACGCCGAAACCGTTGAGACCGGTACCCGGGCCGCCGCCCTCGGCGGGTACACCGCCGTCCACGCCATGGCCAACAGCACTCCCGTGGCGGACACCGCCGGCGTGGTGGAGCAGGTGTACAGCCTGGGCCAGGCGGCCGGCTGGGTGGACGTGCGGCCCGTAGGCGCCGTCACCGTGGGCCTGGCCGGCGAACAGCTCGCCGAACTCGGCGCCATGGCTGATTCCCGCGCCAGAGTCCGGATGTTCTCCGACGACGGCATCTGCGTGCACGATCCCGTCCTCATGCGCCGTGCACTGGAGTACGTCAAGGCCTTCGACGGCGTGGTGGCCCAGCACGCGCAGGAACCGCGCCTCACCGCCGGAGCCCAAATGAACGAGGGCGAAGTGTCGGCCGTGCTGGGGCTCACCGGCTGGCCTGCCGTCGCTGAGGAAAGCATCATCGCGCGCGACGTGCTGCTCGCCCAGCACGTTGGTTCCCGGCTCCACGTCTGCCACGTTTCGACGGCAGGGTCGGTGGAGATCATCCGCTGGGCCAAGCAGCGCGGCATCAACGTCACGGCCGAGGTCACCCCGCACCACCTGCTGCTGACCGATGACCTGGTCCGCAGCTACGACCCCGTGTACAAGGTGAACCCGCCGCTGCGCACCGACGCCGATGTCCAGGCCCTGCGCGCCGGCCTCGCTGACGGAACCATCGACGTGGTCGGCACGGACCATGCACCGCACCCCAGCGAGCACAAGGAATGCGAGTGGGCCCAGGCCGCCATGGGCATGACCGGCCTGGAAACAGCACTGTCCGTAGTGCAGCACACCATGATCGAGACCGGCCTGATGACCTGGGCTGACTTTGCCCGGGTGACCTCCACAGCTGCCGCGAAGATCGGCCGCCTCGAGGACCAAGGCCGGCCGCTGGAAGCAGGGGAGCCCGCCAACATCATCCTGGTGGACCCCGCCGCGCGCTGGACGGTGGAGCCCGCCAAGATGGCCACCATGGGACGGAACTCCCCGTTCAAGGGCATGGAGTTGCCCGGCAAGGTGGTTGCCACGTTCTTCAAGGGCCACCCCACCGTGCTGAACGGCGTCCTCAACACCCCTTACCCGCACGCGGCGTCCGTGGGCGCTGCCTGATGGACAGCCAGCTGCTCTCGCTGATCATCACGCTGGCCCTCATCGCCATAGCCTTTGCCCTCATCGGCCTGGGCTGGCGGAACCGCCTTCGACGCCAGGCCGACGTCGAACAGCTGCCGCGGGTGCCGGAGGCGCCGGGGGAGCCGGTCAGCAGCGCCGAGGGGCAGTACGTCGCGTCCACCACCGGCGGCGACTGGCTGGACCGGATCGCCGTGCACGGGCTGGGGATCCGGACCAACGCCACGCTGGAGGTCTACCCGCACGGTGTCCTCTATGACCGGGCCGGAGCGCAGACGCTGTACATTCCTGCGGCATCCCTCACCGGGGTGCGGCTGGACAATGGCATGGCGGGCAAGTTCGTGGAGAAGGACGGCCTTCTTGTGCTGGCATGGGTGCACGGCAGCCACGAGCTCGACACCGGCTTCCGGACCCGCCGCGCAGAGGACAGAAACGTGCTTTTCGCAGCACTTCAGGAATTGATTTCTTCGGCCCCCGCGGCTGATGCCAATAGTGGAAAGTAAGACAGTGACTACAAACACCGCAGTATCCGCCCCAGTTTCCGCTCCTGTATCAGCTCCCGCTGCGCTGGTGCTCGAAGACGGCCGCATCTTCCGCGGAAGCAGCTACGGCGCCACCGGAACCGCCCTGGGCGAGGCCGTCTTCGCTACGGGCATGACCGGCTACCAGGAAACCATCACGGATCCTTCCTACGCCCGCCAGCTGGTGGTGCAGACCGCACCGCACATCGGCAACACCGGCGTGAACAATGAAGACGCCGAGTCCCGCCGGATCTGGGTGGCCGGCTACATCGTCCGTGACGCCGCCCGGCGTCCGTCCAACTGGCGCTCGGAGCGTTCCCTGGACGAGGAACTCGTGGCGCAGGGGATCGTGGGCATCCAGGGTGTGGACACCCGCGCCATCACCCGCCACCTGCGCGAGCACAAGACCATGCGTGCCGGCATCTTCTCCGGTGAAGCCGCCCGGGCCTCGGACAAGGAACTGCTCGACGCCGTACTGGCCAGCGCCCCGATGGAAGGCGCCAGGCTTGCCGAGGAAGTCAGCGTGGACGAGGCGTACGTGGTGGAACCGAAGGACCACGGCTGGGACGGGGAACCCCGGTTCAGCATCGCCGCCGTCGACCTCGGCATCAAGGCCATGACGCCCGTCCGGTTCGCCGAGCGCGGCGTCCGCGTCCACGTACTCCCCGCCACCGCCACCCTCGACGACGTCAAAGCCGTCAACCCGGATGGTTTCTTTATGTCCAACGGCCCCGGCGACCCCGCCACCGCCGACGCCCAGGTCAAGCTGCTCCGCTCCGTCCTGGACGAAAAACTGCCCTACTTCGGCATCTGCTTCGGGAACCAGATCCTGGGCCGCGCGCTGGGCTTCGGCACCTACAAGCTGCGCTACGGCCACCGCGGCATCAACCAGCCGGTGATGGACCGCCGCACGGGCAAGGTGGAGATCACCTCCCAGAACCATGGCTTCGCCGTGGACGCGCCGCTCGACGGCGCCACCCAGGCCCCGGAGTCGCGTTACGGGCGCGTCGAGGTCAGCCACGTCAGCCTGAACGACGACGTCGTGGAAGGCCTCGCCTGCCTGGACATCCCCGCCTTCTCCGTGCAGTACCACCCCGAGGCAGCGGCCGGCCCCCACGACGCCGCGTACCTGTTCGACCGCTTCATCGACCTGATGGAGGGCACCCGGGACGGCAGGACCGCCAACCTGTCCAAGGACCCCGTGGACTCTGCCCACCCTGCGCAAGCGGACCACACAGGCGAACACAAAAACGACAACAAGACTGAGGACAAGAAGTAATGCCGAAACGTACAGATCTCAAGAGCGTCCTCGTCATTGGTTCCGGCCCGATCGTCATCGGCCAGGCCGCCGAATTCGACTACTCCGGCACGCAGGCGCTGCGCGTCCTCAAAGAGGAGGGCCTGCGGGTCATCCTCGTCAACTCCAACCCGGCCACCATCATGACCGACCCGGAGTTCGCCGACGCCACGTACGTCGAGCCCATCACCCCCGAGGTGGTGGAGAAGATCATCGCCAAGGAACGCCCGGACGCCGTGCTGCCTACCCTGGGCGGCCAGACGGCCCTGAACACGGCCATCGCACTGGACAAGAACGGTGTCCTCGAGAAGTACAACGTGGAGCTCATCGGCGCCAACATCGCCGCGATCGAACTCGGCGAAGACCGCGAGAAGTTCAAGGGCGTGGTGGAACGCTGTGGTGCCGAGTCCGCCCGCAGCCACATCATCCACACCATGGACGAGGCGCTGACGGCCGCCGAGGACCTCGGCTACCCCATGGTGGTCCGGCCGTCCTTCACCATGGGCGGTCTGGGCTCGGGCCTTGCCTACAACGAGGACGACCTTCGCCGCATCGTGGGCCAGGGCCTGCAGTACAGCCCCACCAGCGAGGTGCTGCTCGAAGAGAGCATCCTTGGCTGGAAGGAATACGAGCTCGAGATGATGCGGGATAAGAACGACAACGTCGTGGTGGTCTGCTCCATCGAGAACTTCGACCCCGTAGGCGTCCACACCGGCGACTCCATCACGGTGGCGCCGGCCCTCACCCTCACCGACCGCGAATACCAGCGGCTGCGCGATATCTCCATCGCAGTGATCCGTGAAGTGGGCGTGGACACCGGCGGCTGCAACATCCAGTTCGCCATCGACCCCGCCACCGGGCGCGTGGTGGTCATCGAGATGAACCCGCGCGTGTCCCGCTCTTCAGCGCTGGCATCCAAGGCCACCGGCTTCGCCATCGCCAAGATCGCCACCAAGCTCTCCCTGGGCTACACGCTGGACGAAATCCCCAACGACATCACCCAGAAGACCCCCGCATCCTTCGAACCCACCCTGGACTACGTTGTGGTCAAGGTGCCGCGCTTTGCCTTCGAGAAGTTCCCGGCAGCGGACAACACCCTCACCACCACCATGAAGTCGGTGGGCGAGGCCATGGCCATGGGCCGCAACTTCACCGAGGCCCTGCAGAAGGCGCTGCGGTCGCTGGAGCAGAAGGGCTCGCAGCTGGACTTCAGCTCCGTCCCCGAATGGGAAGTTGCCGAGCTCATCGAAAAGGCAAAGCGCCCGACGACGGAGCGGCTGCACCAGGTCCAGCGCGCCCTCCTGGGCGGCGCCAGCGTGGAGGACCTCTTCGAGGCCACCAAGATCGACCCATGGTTCCTGGACCAGCTCCAGCTGCTCAACGAGATCTCCCGCGAGATCCGCCAGGCCGGGGCGCTCACGGCTGACATGCTCAAGCGCGCCAAGCGCCACGGCTTCTCGGACGAGCAGATCGGCACCCTCACCCACAACTCTGAGGCCGTGGTCCGCGGTGTCCGCCAGGCACTGGGCATCCGCCCCGTCTACAAGACCGTGGACACCTGCGCCGCCGAATTCGCCGCGTACACGCCGTACCATTACTCGGCCTATGACGAGGAGGACGAGGTTGCGCTGCACTCCAAGCCGTCCATCCTGATCCTCGGCTCCGGCCCCAACCGGATCGGCCAGGGCATCGAGTTCGACTACTCCTGCGTCCATGCCTCCATGGCACTGCGGAAGGCCGGCTACGAGACCGTGATGGTGAACTGCAACCCGGAGACCGTGTCCACGGACTACGACGTCTCCACCCGCCTGTACTTCGAGCCGCTGACGCTCGAGGACGTGCTGGAGGTCATCGCGGCCGAGGAACGCACCGGCGGTGTGATGGGCGTCTTCGTCCAGCTCGGCGGCCAGACCCCGCTCAAGCTCGCCCAGCAGCTCGCCGACGCCGGAGTGCCCATCCTGGGCACGTCCCCGGAAGCCATCGACCTGGCCGAGCACCGCGGATTGTTCTCCCGTGTGTTGGACAAGGCCGGCCTGGTTTCTCCGAAGAACGGCACGGCCGTCTCCTTCGAGGACGCCAAGAAGATCGCCGACGAGATCGGCTACCCGGTCCTGGTCCGCCCGTCCTACGTGCTGGGCGGCCGCGGCATGGAGATCGTCTACGACGAGCCCAACCTGTCCCGCTACATCGCCAACGCCACGGAAATCACCCCGGACCACCCGGTGCTGATCGACCGGTTCCTGGAGGACGCCGTCGAAATCGACGTCGACGCCCTCTTCGACGGTACGGACATGTACTTGGGTGGCATCATGGAGCACATCGAGGAAGCCGGCATCCACTCGGGCGACTCCGCCTGCGTCCTGCCGCCCATCACCCTGGGCACCAATGTCCTGGAGCGGGTGCGTACCGCAACCCGTGCCATCGCCGAAGGCGTAGGTGTCCGCGGCCTGATCAACATCCAGTTCGCCCTGGCCTCCGACGTCCTGTACGTGCTCGAAGCCAACCCCCGCGCGTCCCGGACGGTGCCGTTCGTGTCCAAGGCCACCGGCGTGCAGATGGCCAAGGCCGCCGCCCTGATCGGCACCGGCGTGACCATCGGACAACTCCGCAGCGCCTACAAGATGCTGCCCGAAACCGGCGACGGCTCCACCCTGCCCCTGGACGCCCCGGTGTCCGTCAAGGAAGCAGTCCTGCCGTTCAGCCGCTTCCGTACCCTTGAGGGCAAGGTGGTTGACTCCCTGCTCGGACCGGAAATGCGCTCCACCGGCGAGGTCATGGGCATCGACAAGCACTTCGATACCGCGTTCGCCAAGAGCCAGGCAGCAGCCAACAACGCGCTGCCCACCGAAGGGAAGATCTTTGTCTCCGTGGCCAACCGCGACAAGCGTTCTGTGATCATGGGCGTCAAGCGGCTTTCCGACCTCGGCTTCGAGATCGTCTCCACCGGCGGCACCGCGGACGTCCTGCGCCGCAACGGCATCCAGGCCACTCCGGTGCGCAAGGTGGCGGAAGGAAGCAGCGCGGAGGGCGAGGGCACCATCGCGGACCTCGTTATTGCCGGCGAGATCGACATGGTCTTCAACACGCCCTCCGGCGGCGAGGCCCGCAGCGACGGCTACGAGCTGCGCGCCGCCGCCACGTCCATCGGCATTCCCTGCATCACTACGGTGGCCGAATTCAACGCAGCGGTCCAGGCGATCGAGGCCATGCGGACGTACGAATGGTCGGTCACCAGCCTGCAGGAGCACGCCGCTGCCCTGGCCGAGTCACAGAAGGCGGCCCTGCAGCATGCCTGAGCAGGTGCCAGCGACCGCTGAAGTGCAGGGCCGGGAGTCCTTTGGCTCCCGGCTCGGCGCGGCGATGGCCGCGCGCGGCCCGTTGTGCGTGGGCATTGACCCGCACCCGTCCCTGCTGGCCGGCTGGGGGCTGAAGGACGACGTCGACGGCCTCCGCTCGTTTTCCCTGACAGTCCTGGACGCGGTCGCTTCCCTCGCTGCCGCCGTCAAGCCGCAGGTGGCGTTGTACGAGCGCCACGGGTCCGCCGGGATGGCTGTACTGGAGGAGGTCCTTGCCATCGCCCGGGATGAGTCCGTGCTGACCATTGCCGACGCAAAGCGCGGCGACATCGGATCCACGATGGCTGCCTATGCTGACGCGTGGCTCCGGGACGGTTCCCCGCTGGCCGCCGACTCGGTGACCCTGAGCCCCTACCTGGGTTTTGAATCGCTGCGCCCCGCGCTGGACCTCGCGGCTGAAACCGGGCGGGGGGTTTTTGTCCTCGCACTGACATCCAACCCCGAAGGGCCGTCAGTCCAGCATGTCGGGGGAGCAGATTCGGTGGCACGCCGCATCGCCCTGGCTGCCGGCGGGGAGAACCGCCGTTACCCGGGGGACCTGGGCTCTGTGGGACTGGTGGTCGGTGCCACGGTCGGCTCCGCCCTGGTGGACCTGGACATGGACCTCGCCGCCATGCGCGGACCCATCCTGGCACCGGGCCTCGGCGCACAGGGGGCCACCCCGGCCCATCTCCGCGCCACCTTCGGCAACGCCTATGCGCAGGTGCTCGGAACTTCCAGCCGGGAGATCCTCTCCGCCGGCCCCAAGCGGGAGGCACTGCGGGACGCCGCCCGGCGGACGCTCGACGGGTTGCGGGGCGAATAAGATACTGCCGATGAATCGCTGGCCGTTTCGCCCGGATGCATTGATTCGAGCAGCACCAAAGGGTAGTTTCAGGATACGTCCAAGGGCGGCCGCCCTTGGACGTATCCGCCGAAATCGGGGGTGTCACCCATGGTGCTGCGACCCTTATCCGCGTCCGAGCGTACTGATGCCCTGAACAAGGCGGCAGCAGCCAGGGCAACCCGGGCGGCGGCCAAGGAAAGCCTGAAGAACGGCGAGAGGTCCGCGGCACAGATCATCAGCTCGGCGTTGGAAGATGAAGCCATGGCGCGGATGAAGGTTTCGGAGTTGCTGGAGGCTTTGCCAGGTATCGGTAAAGTCCGTGCTGCCGCCATCATGAAGCAGCTCGGTATTGCGGCTTCCCGCAGGCTCCGGGGCCTCGGCGTCCACCAGCGCCGGGCGCTGGTAGATTTTATAGACGAGAACTAGGGCTGGCCCCCGGCCGCCTTCCCCGAACTCCGGCCTAAAGGAATACGTGAGCAAAAAACCTGGACTGACAGTCCTCGCAGGTCCGACGGCTGTTGGCAAAGGCACCGTGTCCACCTTCATCCGGGACAACTACCCGGAGGTCTGGCTGTCTGTATCAGCCACCACCCGGGCACCCCGGCCGGGTGAAATCGACGGCGTGCACTACTTCTTCAAATCCAAGGAGGAGTTTGAGCGCCTGGTCGCCGGAGGCGAGCTCCTGGAGTGGGCAGTGGTCCACGGGGAGAATACGTACGGCACCCTGAAAAGCACCGTGAACAAGGCCATCGCCGAAGGACGCTCGGTGCTGCTGGAGATCGACCTGCAGGGAGCCCGCCAGGTGAAGGCTGCCGTTCCGGACGCACAGTTCGTCTTCCTGGCTCCGCCCAGCTGGGACGAAATGGTACGCCGGCTTGTGGGCCGCGGCACTGAAACACCTGAGGAACAGCAGCGCCGGCTGGAAACCGCTAAACTGGAGCTTGCTGCTGAACCGGAGTTCGATCATACCGTCATCAATGACGACGTTCGCCGGGCGGCGGACGAGCTTGTTTCACTCATGGGGCTGACCCCGCATCCGCACGGAGCGCGGGAAGCGTCAGCCCGCTAGGAATTTGGAGAATTCGTGTCCACGAACCTTGAAGGCATCATCAACCCGCCGATCGACTCGCTGCTCGAAGCAGCCGATTCCAAGTACGGCCTGGTGATCTTCGGTGCCAAGCGTGCTCGTCAGATCAACGCCTACTACGCCCAGCTGCACGAGGGCCTCTTCGAGTACGTCGGCCCGCTGGTTGACACCAAGCTGAATGAAAAGTCGCTTTCGATCGCCCTGCGCGAGATCAACGAAGGCAAGCTGGTTTCCACGCCGATCGAAGCCGCGGAGTAATTCTGCCGCCTGACGTGCTGTTGACGGAGGTCACGTGCGCATAGTCCTCGGAGTCGGGGGAGGGATTGCCGCCTACAAGGTGGCATCGCTCCTCCGGCTTTTTACTGAAGCCGGCCATCACGTCACAGTGATCCCCACGGAGGCGGCCACCCGCTTCGTGGGAACTGCCACCTGGGAGGCGTTGTCCGGGAACCCGGTCAGCAACAGTGTTTTCGACGACGTCCACCAGGTCAACCACGTCCGCCTGGGCCATGAAGCGGACCTGGTGGTCATCGCCCCGGCCACAGCCGACCTCCTGGCCAAAGCAGCCACCGGCCAAGCCGGCGACCTCCTCACCAACACCCTGCTGATGGCCCACGGTCCGGTGCTGTTCGCCCCTGCCATGCACACAGAAATGTGGCAGCACCCGGCCACCCGCGCCAACGTCGAAACCCTGCGCCGCCGCGGCGCAGCAGTCCTTGAGCCCGCCACCGGCCGGCTGACGGGATCCGACTCCGGACCGGGCAGGCTGCCCGAACCCGAAGTGATTTTCGACGCCGCCATGGCCCTGGTCCAGGGGCAGTCGGACTACCAGTTGCCGCTGGCCGGCCGGACCGTCACCATCAGCGCCGGCGGAACCCGCGAACCCCTGGATCCCGTCCGGTTCCTCGGCAACCGGTCCTCCGGCAAGCAGGGCGTTGCGCTGGCCGTCGCTGCACGGAATGCCGGGGCAACAGTCCGGCTGCTCGCGGCCCACATGGAAGTTCCCCCGCCGGCCGGGGTGGAAGTGGTGCATGTGGAGACCGCCCTGCAGCTGCGGGAGGCCGCGCTGGCAGCCGCTGCCGATTCCGACGTTGTTATTATGTCCGCTGCGGTGGCCGACTTCCGCCCGGCAGAGGTCTCACACACCAAAATCAAGAAGCGCGACGATACCGCCGATCCTGTCATCACGCTGGTCCGCAACCCGGACATCCTGCATGAACTTGTGGAGCGCCGGAACATCTCCGGATCCGGGGAGGGGCAGCAGCTGATCGTCGGATTCGCCGCGGAAACCGGGGACAGCCACGGCGATGTCCGCGCGTACGCCGAAGCTAAGCTCCAGCGCAAAGGCTGCGACCTGCTGGTAGTCAACCACGTGGGCGCTGACAAGGTTTTCGGCCAGGACACCAATTCCGTTGTCATCCTGTCCCGTTCCGGTGCCGAGCCACAGGAGGCGGCCGGAACCAAGACGGAAGTTTCGGCCGCCATCATCAGCCGGATCGGCTTCGAACTGAACCACGTTTCGCCCCGCGCCTGAGTGTTCCAGGCCACGTCCGCTTAGTACGAGGACTTCTCCTGCGGGGCCTACGGATTCCAACCAGTAAGGTAGTTGAGTGACTTTACCGCTGCACCTTCCCCAGTCCCACGCGGCCACGCCCTCCGCGCTCCGGCTCTTCACCTCCGAGTCGGTCACCGAGGGCCATCCGGACAAGATCTGCGACCAGATCAGTGACGCCATTCTTGACGCCCTGCTGGACAAGGACCCGGAATCCCGCGTTGCCGTGGAGACCATGGCCACGACAGGCCTGGTCCACGTGGCCGGCGAGGTCACCACCGACGCCTACGTCGAAATCCCGCAAATTGTCCGCGAGACCATCCTGGGCATCGGCTACGACTCCTCGGCCAACGGCTTCGACGGTGCCCGCTGCGGTGTTTCCGTGTCCATCGGCCAGCAGTCCAACGACATCGCCGGGGGAGTCTTCAACTCCCTTGAAGCCCGTGAGGGACGCCAGGAGGACGACTACGACCTCCAGGGCGCCGGCGACCAGGGCCTGATGTTCGGCTACGCCAGCGACGAGACTCCGTCCTACATGCCCACGCCCATCTGGCTCGCACACCGCCTCTCGGAGCGGCTCACCGAAGTTCGCAAGTCAGGCCAGCTGCCCTACCTGCGCCCGGACGGCAAAACCCAGGTGACTGTGGGCTATGACAAGGACCTTCCCGTCTCTGTCGAAACTGTTGTGATCTCCAGCCAGCACGCTGAGGGTGCAAGCCTGGAACAGCTCCGTGCGGATCTGGCCTCCATTGTCATCGAACCCGTCCTGGCCGGGGCCAACCTGGACATTTCCCGTGCGGCGAACATCCTGAACCCGGCCGGTGAATTCGTGATCGGCGGGCCCGTGGGCGATGCCGGCCTCACCGGCCGGAAGATCATCGTAGACACCTACGGCGGCATGGCCCGCCACGGCGGCGGTGCCTTCTCCGGCAAGGATCCGTCCAAGGTGGACCGGTCCGCTGCCTACGCCATGCGGTGGGTTGCCAAAAACGTGGTGGCAGCAGGACTGGCCAAGCGTGCGGAGATCCAGATTGCTTACGCCATCGGCCAGGCCCGCCCCGTGGGAACCTACGTTGAAACCTTCGGCACCGAAACGGTGGATCCCGCACGCATCAGCGCCGCCATCGCGGAGATTTTCGACCTTCGGCCCCGCGCCATCATCGACGCCCTGGACCTGAAGCGGCCCATTTACGCCAAGACTGCCGCACACGGACACTTCGGCCGAGACGATCCGGACTTCACCTGGGAGCGCCTGGACCGCGTGGATGACCTGAAGGCATTCTTCAACGCCTAGGGAAACCCGGGTCCTGTGCCGGCGGGTGATGCCGCAGGCAGGAATGTCAGTGCCTGCGGGTGTACTGGCTCTGTCCACCCAGGCGATGCTGAACGGAGGTAGCCGCAGTGGTTGCTGATGATTCGGCACAACCGTTACTGGATCTGCCTTCAGGCGTGCAGCCATCCCTGCTGCAGGGCTTCCCGGACCGGAAACACCAGGCCGGCCCGCAGTTGGCAGACCACCTGCCAGTGGCCCGTGTGCTCGTGGAGTCCTCCCTGCCCCACCTGGACCGGCCCTTTGATTACGGCGTCCCGGCCACTCTCGACGGGGAGGCCCAGCCTGGGGTCAGGGTCAAGGTCAAATTCAACGGCCAGGATTTGAGCGGCTTCATTATGGAGCGGGTGGCAGAGTCCGACGCCGGCCACATGCTCCTGCCGCTGGCAAAGGTTGTCTCCCCGGTTCCTGTCCTGACGCCGGAAATCCGCGACCTCGCCACCGCCGTCGCTGCCCGCTACGCCGGAACGCTGAGCGATGTCCTCCGTGTCGCAGTCCCGCCCCGGGTGGCCCGGCTGGAGAAAACTTTCCCTGGTCTCCCCGAACCAGCGGCCAAGCAGGAACCAGCGGCTGAGGAGGCGGCGGCCGGCCAGCCAATGAACACTGGCGCGGACGTTACCGGGCATGGCGCCTGGGCTGAGTACCGCAACGGTCCGGCATTCCTCCGCCACCTGGCCGACGGCGGGGCGCCACGGGCGGCAGTCAATCCGCTTCGGGGCTCCGGCCCCGCAGGCTGGACCCAACTGGTGGCCCAAGCAGTGGCCGCTGTCTTCTCTTCGGGCCGGGGTGCCTTGGTGGTGGTGCCGGATAACCGCGACCTGGCCCGGCTTGAGGAGGCGCTCACGAGCGTGCTGCCGGAGCAGGCCGTAGCCCGCCTGACGGCAGAGGACGGACCCACTCCGCGCTACCAGAACTTCCTGCGCCTCCTTGCCGGCACAGCACGTGTGGCGATTGGCACGAGGTCGGCTGCCTACGCCCCGGTCAGGCACCTGGGGCTCGTTGTTTGCTGGGACGACGGCGACGACCTCCACATCGAGCAGCGCGCGCCCTATGCCCATGCCCGCGAGGTCCTGCTCCTGCGCGCCGAACAGGCAGGGGCGGCATGCCTCCTGGCTGGCCACACCCGGAGTACCGAAGTCCAGCGGCTGGTGGAGACGGGCTGGGTGCTTCCCGTCGAGGCCGATCGGAGCGTGGTCCGCCGCGCGGTCCCGCGGGTGGTGAACACTGCTGACAGCTTCGAGCAGGTTCGGGATCCGCTCGCCCGGATTGCCCGGCTGCCCGGTGCTGCCTGGCGTGCTGCCAAGGAAGGACTCGAGCGCGGGCCCGTCCTGGTCCAAGTGGCACGTGCAGGGTATGTGCCCTCACTGGTGTGCGAAACCTGCCGTGAACCGGCCAGGTGCGGAACCTGCCAAGGGCCGCTGGCGCTGGCCAGCGGCAGTTCCGCGGTTCCGCAGTGCCGCTGGTGCTCCACCCCGGCACTCAATTGGGGCTGCTCCCATTGCGGCGGCCGGAGGCTCCGCAAGGGTGCTACCGGAGTGATGCGAACGGCCGAGGAACTGGGGCGCGGTTTTCCGGGAAAAACGGTGATCACGTCCTCGGGCGACCAAGTCAAAGCCACTGTAGGCACGGGTGCATCATTGGTAGTAGCCACCGTAGGTGCAGAACCCGTGGCCGAGGGCGGCTATGCGGCGGCGCTGCTCCTGGACGGCGACTCGTTGCTGCGGCGGGAAAACCTGCGGGCCGGCGAGGACACAGTGCGCCGGTGGTTCAACGCCGCTGCCCTGGTGCGGCCGGCCTCCGAGGACGGACTCGTCGTCATCACGGCATCCGAGACGTCCGCCGTGGGTGCCCTGCTGCGGTGGGACCCTGCCGGTTACGCCCGGCGGGAGCTGTCTTTGCGGGTGGAACTGCAGTTGCCGCCCGCGGTGCGGATTGCGTCGGTCACCGGCCCCCGGGCCGCCGTCGAACACTTTACGGCCGCAGTGGCAGCCCAACTGGAACCGGCCGGGATCAGCCTGCGCAGCGCGGGGCCGGCCCCGGTAGTCCTTAACGGACCGCCCTCAGGGCGCCGGGTCGAAGAGGATGTCCGGACCCTCCTGTTTTTCCCGTACGCCCAGGCAGCGGCCGTAACCCGGGTCCTGCGCGCAACCCGGGCTGCGACCGCCGCAAAGCGGAGCGCGGAGCCCGTCCAGCTTCGCCTTGACGGCGTGGACGTACTCTAGCTTGCGCCACAGTTGAATCCTGTCGCGGCCCCGTTAGCTCCGGCGCCGGGCGATGATGTCGTGTGCCACGTCCACCAGTTGGCGGGCCGATTCGTCCCAGGTGAACTCGCGGGCACGGGCCAGGGAGCGCCGCGAGGCTTCCTCCCACCGTTCCCGGTCCTTGAGCTTCGTCACAGCAGCGGCGAACTGTTCGGGCGAGGCCGGATCAACGTAGCTGGCGCAATCACCGCCCACTTCCCGGAAAATGGGGATGTCACTGGCAATGACGGGGGTGCCCAGCGCCATGGCTTCAACGAGCGGCAGGCCGTAACCTTCGGCCCGGGAGAGGCTCACCAGCGCCGTCGCCGTTTTCAGGAAGGTTGCGTACTCCTCGTCCGTGACCCCGTTGTGGAACACCACATGGGCTCCGGGCGGGACGAGCTTTTCCAGCTCTGCGCGGCGCTGAGGAGTGATCCTGCTCAGCAGGTGAAGCGTGTAGCCGGGGAGCGAAGCCATCCCCGCCACCATGGTTTCCACATTCTTGTAGGGCATAAAGGACCCCATGTAGACGAGTGAAGGTTCGGCGCCGGCCTCCGGTGTCCGCGGTTCTGCGGCTGGCTGGGGAGCGTTGCCGATGATCCTTACGGGCCGCCGCGTCAGCCGGTACTTGGCCATCAGCGCCTCCGTTGTCCTGCTGACGGTTGCCACCGCGTCCGCCCGGTTGAGGAGGAGCCGCTGCGGCCAGAAAGCCTTGTGGTACAGCCGCCACAGCAGGCGGACCGGGGCGGGCAGGAATCCTGGCGGCGCAGTGTGCTCGTAATAGATGAGGTCGTGCAGCGTCAGGACCAGTCCGTATTTCCGGCCCCAGCTGCCCATTGTCTGCATAGGGCAGACCACCACGTCTGCGCCCAACCGGTTCACTTTGCGCGCAACAAACAGTTCCATGGGGGAGAGGGGACTGTTGATCAGCGTATATGGAACATCGGGCAGCAGGGCGAGCTGCCGGAGGTCCGAAACCAGCATGGAAACATCTGCGATCTTCGCGGTGGCCTCGATCAGGCTCGTTCCATAGCGGCTGATGCCGTCATGGTGGTCGGTCCTGGTGAAACGGGCATCAATGACTATCTTCACGCGGGATGGTCCTTCAGGAAGCTGCGGATATATCGGGCGGCGGGCTCCGGCGTCTCGTAGTGGATCAGATGGCCAACGCCCGGAATGACCTTGAGTTCGCCGTCGGGCAGCAGCTCGAGAAGCCGGTGCTGGTCGGGCAGGTTGGCGATTTCGTCCTTTTCGCCGGCAACCAGCAGCACCGGAAGGCGCAACCGGCCGGCCACCTCGGCCACGTGGCTGCTGACGGAGGCTGTGAACGATTCGAGGAGGCTGTCCCTGCTGGCGAATGCGCTGAAGTACGCGTGGTGCTGGCCGTGGATAAAGCGCCGCAGCTCCCGGTCGGTTGTCTTGGCCATGGTCTCGCTCATCACACGGACAATCAACGGGCTTCGCAGGAGTGCCTGCCCCAACGGGCCGGGAAGCCGGGCGGCAAGTTTGTAGTACAGCACCGCCAGCCTGGTCATGATGCCTTTGGGACCTTCGAGGGCCGGCGCGGCAATGGGATTGATAAGGATCAGGGGATGCACGGCGGCGGGTTGGGCGGCCACGAAGTGCGCGGCGAGGATGGACCCGAAAGAGTGCCCCAGGAGAACCGTGTCCGGTCCCAGGCCCAGGGTACTCATGAAGTCCGTGATGAACGCCCCGTAGCCGGGCACCGTGTGGCCGCCGGATCGGAACGCCTCTGAGCTGCCGAAACCCGGCAGGTCCGGCATGATGATGCGCATTTCGGGAAGCCGGTCGGCCACGCGCAGCAGTCCGTGATGGTCGCCGCGGAACCCGTGGATCACCAGGATGGTCCTTGTTTCCGGTGTTTCCTGGACAGGTTCATAGGTCCAGAAGGCCACCTTCCCGCCGGCGAGCTGCAGGGAAGAGGCATGGGTGCGTCCGGGCAGGTCAGGGCTGAAGAAGGAGGGCGCGGGCGGCTGCCCCGAATGGGTTGTTTTCATGCAGGTCCTAATTGACGTTGTCCGGATGGGAGCCGGTGCGCTCGCCCCGGTCGAGGCCCGCGAGCGCATCCATATCCCGGGCCGAAAGCTCAAAGTGGAAGACGTCCAGGTTCTCCCGGATCCGTGCCTCGGAGCTGGCTTTGGGGATGGCGATGTTCCCGAGCTGTACGTGCCAGCGGAGGATGACCTGGGCAGGCGTCCTGCCGTGTTCGGCGGCGCACGCCTGGATGACGGGGTCGGCAAGCACGCGTCCGCGGCCCAGGGGGCTCCACGCTTCGGTCCGGATGCCCAGGTCATCGTGAATCTTGCGGAGCTCATGCTGCTGAAGCCAGGGGTGCAGCTCGATCTGGTTGACGGCCGGTGTTACTTCGGCTGTCTGCAGCAGCCGGTCAAGATGCGCAGGCTGGAAGTTGCTGACACCAATGGCCCGGACCTTTCCCTCCCGGTAGAGCGTCTCAAGGGCCCGGTAAGTTTCCTGGAACAGTCCGCGCCGGGGGCAGGGCCAGTGGATGAGGTACATGTCCACGTAGTCCAGGCCGAGGTTGACCATCGAGTCATCGAATGCCCGGAGGGTCGCGTCGTAGCCGTGGTGGTCGTTCCACACCTTCGTGGTGACGAAAAGGTCTTCCCTGGCGGGTGCCGGGAAGAGTTCCCCAGAGCCGCCGCTGCCTGCCGGACTACCGAGCTGGGAGCTGATGCCGCGGGCAACACCCGACTCGTTGCCGTACATGGCCGCGGTATCAAAATGCCGGTAGCCGGCATCGAGGGCCATGGCCACGAGTCCGGCTGCGTCCGACGGCGGCACCTTGTACAGGCCAAAGCCCAGCTGGTCGATCAGCACACCGTTGTTCAGGCTGAGCCGGGGTGAGGTCCTCATAACCTTGACTCTACCTATTCGAACCCGTGATGCCTTCCAGGCCCACCAGGCGGCGCGCGGTGGCCTCGTCGAGGATCAGGTCTGTCGCCAGGCCGGCCGCAAGGGCGCCTTTGAGGCCGTTGATTTTGGAGACCCCTGAAACTACGCAGATCCTGCGACGGACCTGCCGGAGTTCTGACAGGGCCGGTCCGGTGGACCGCTCGTTCAGGACGATGCCGTCCGATGAACCGTCGCTGCGGAAGAAAACGGTGGCCACGTCGCCCACCACGTCGGAATTAGCCAGGATGCTGAGGTCGTTCTCGTCCAGGTAACCGCCGGCGTAGACATGGCTCGGGTAGTCGGCGTCCACTGAGCCGACACCAAAGATCGCGATGCTCATCTTGGACTGAAGTACGAGGATCCGCTGCACGCTGCGTTCATTCCACATCGCGGTCTTGGTGGCGGCGTGGTCAAAGAAGGCGGGAACCGGGAACTGTTCCACCCGTGCTCCGTAGGCGTTGCCGAAGCGGCGCATGATGTCGCTCGCGTAGGTGATGCCTGTTGTGTGCATGTTGCCGGCGCCATTCAGCTGCACAATTACACTGTCGTGCGTAATTTTCCTGGTCAGGTGCCGGCTGACGGCGCTGAGCGTGGAGCCCCAGGCCACGCCGATAATCGCGTTGGAATCCACCAGGGGCCCGATGGTTCGCGCCGCCTGCATGGCCACGCGGTCCAGGGTTTCGGCCTCGTTGAGGGTTTCCACCACCGGAACAACGTGGACGTCAACCCCGTACCGGCGGCGGATCAGGCCTTCCAGCTCCGGGGCGGTGTCCAGCGGGTTGCGGATCTGGACTTGGACCAGGCCCGAGTCCCGGGCCGAGGACAACAACCGTGAAACCGTTGACCGCGAGGTCCGGAGTTCGCGGGCAATAGCGTCCATCGTAAGGTCCTGCAGGTAATACATCTGTGCAGCCCGAAGGGCTTCAGCATGCCGGGAAGGGTCCACGCGAACTCCGCTCTGCACGTTTGTGCATAGTGCTTGACTCCATTTTCCATTACTCCAAACAATAGATGAGAACGGCGGCGCACCTGAAGGTGGCCGCGCCACACAAAGCCCCAAGGGAGTCGTTTTGGGACCCAAGGATTCACCTGCCCATCCAGCCGCGCCGAAGCCCGTCCGTGAACGCGCATCAGTACACAACTTGAGGCGGCGCCCCCACGCAAAGGTGCTGGTGGTCGGCGGCGGAATCAACGGCGTCGGAACCTTCCGGGACCTCGCCCTGCAGGGAGTGGACGTGGCACTCGTTGAGCGGGGGGACTACTGCCAGGGAGCCAGCGGAGCGTCCTCGCACATGATCCATGGCGGCATCAGGTACCTCGAAAACGGCGAGTTCAGGCTGGTCCGGGAATCGGTAGTGGAGCGCAACCGGCTGCTTCGGATCGCCCCGCACTACGTCAAGCCGCTGCAGACCACCATCCCCATTTTCAGCACCTTCTCCGGTATCCTCGCCGCTCCGCTGCGGTTCCTTACCCACAAACAGCAGGGCAAGCCCAAGGAACGCGGCGCCTTCCTCATCAAGCTTGGCCTCAGCCTCTACGACTCCTTCTCACGCAACGGAGGAGCCGTGCCGCGGCACCGGTTCACGGGCCGCAAACGCGCCCTGGCTGAACTGCCCGGCCTGCGCCCGGACATCAAATACGCGGCCACGTATTTCGACGCCTCCGTCCACAACCCGGAGCGGCTCACCCTCGACGTCCTGCAGGACGGCGAAAAAGCAGGGCAGGTGCCCGGCGCCGCCAATACCCAGGGCAGCACCGCCCGGGCCAGCAACTACCTTTCGCTGAAATCCATGACCGGCCAGCCCAACCGCGGCACTGGCAAAGGCAGCACGGTGCGGCTGCGTGATGAGCTGACCGGTGAGGAGTTCGACTTCACCGCGGATGTCATCGTTAACACCACGGGCGCCTGGGTGGATCTCACCAATGAGGCGATGGGAACCGCCTCCGCCTTTATGGGCGGCACCAAGGGTTCGCACGTTGTGCTGGACCACCCAGGGCTGCTTGACGCCTGCCGCGGACGTGAGATTTTCTTCGAACACACGGACGGGCGGATCGTCCTCATTTATCCCATGGGAGACCGCGTCCTCGTAGGGACCACCGACGTGGACGCGGAGATGGGCCAGGACGCCGTCTGCACCGACGAGGAAATCGACTACTTCTTCGAACTGATCGGCCACGTGTTCCCGGACATCCCCGTCAGCCGTGACCAGATCGTTTACACTTTCTCTGGCGTCCGGCCTCTGCCCCGGCACGATGCGACCCACCCCGGTTTCGTTTCCCGGGACTACCGGATTGAGCGCCGCGGACCGGGCAGCGCCGCATCCGGTCCGGGCGCCGTCGTGCTCAGCCTGGTGGGCGGCAAATGGACCACCTTCCGCGCCCTGGCCGAGCACCTGACCAACGACGTCCTCGCCGAGCTCGGCGTGCAGCGCAAGGTGTCCACGGCGCAACTACCCATCGGTGGCGGCGCAGGCTTCCCGGCCGACGAGGCCGGGGTCCAGAAGTGGATCAAGCAGCACATGGCTCCAGGCCGGGACGCGGACCGGACCGCCGGTTTGCTGACCCGCTACGGGACGCGGGCGGAGGCCGTGATGGCCTACCTGGATGCCGGACCTGACCACGTGTTGCACTCCACCCGGGAACTGAGCGTGCGCGAACTTGAGTTCATGGCAGTCCACGAACAAGTGGGACACCTTGTAGATGTCCTTATCCGCCGGACGTCCCTGGCCTTCCGGGGCCTCGTCACAGGCGAACTGCTCAACGAGGTGGCAGAGGTTCTCGCTGTGCCACTGGCCTGGGACGCCACGGCGCGTGCCGCAGAAATCCGGCACGCGCAGGAAGTCCTGCAGCGGTTCCACCGCGTAGAGATCAACAGCCTGGTCGCCTAGGCCCGGCTGGCGGCCGGGGCGCTAACCTGCCCCGGCAAACAGTCCTTCAACCCGCGAAGGACTGACAACAGAAAATAAGGAGAGTCAAAGATGTCTCTTGGAATTGTTTTCCTTTCCGAAGTATTCGGAACGGCGATGCTCACCCTGCTGGGTTGCGGCGTTGTGGCCAACGTCGCCCTGCGGGGCACGAAAGGCAACAGCGGCGGGTTCCTGATGGTTACTTGGGGATGGGGTATCGCTGTCTTCGCGGGTGTCTATGTGGCCGCGAAGTCGGGATCACACCTGAACCCCGCCGTGACGCTTGGTTTCCTGGCTAAGGGAAATAAGGAATATGCGCCGGACGTTCCCGTTGATTTCGCGTCCACGCTGACCTATCTCGGTGGGGAAATGCTGGGTGCGTTCCTTGGTGCCGTCGTCTGCTGGCTCGCCTACAAGCAGCATTTCGACGCCGAAGAGGAAGCCGCCAGCAAGCTTGCAGTTTTCTCCACCGGCCCTGCGATCCGTACTAGTTCCTGGAACCTGGTGACCGAGATCATCGGCACCTTTGTCCTGGTGTTCGTCATCCTCGCCTTCGGCGGAACCCCGTCCGGCCTCGGGCCGCTCGCTGTGGCCCTCCTCGTCGTCGGCATCGGCGTCTCCCTGGGCGGCCCCACCGGCTACGCCATCAACCCCGCCCGTGACCTCGGCCCGCGCATCGCCCACGCCCTGCTCCCCATCAAGGGCAAGGGCTCCAGCGACTGGGGCTACTCATGGATCCCGGTTGTGGGCCCGCTCGTCGGCGGCGCCCTGGGCGGACTCGTCGCCCGGCTGCTTCCAATCATCGCCTCAGCAGCTGCCTGACCACTTAGTCCAGCCATCGACCCAAAAGTACCGTTAAAGACAAGGACGTCATCATGAACCAGTACGTAATCGCCATTGACCAGGGCACCACCAGCACGCGCGCCATCATCTTCGACCACAGCGGCGCCATCGTCTCCTCCGGGCAGATGGAGCATGAACAGATCTTCCCGAAGGCCGGGTGGGTGGAGCACAAGCCCGCCGAAATCTGGAACAACACCCGCGAGGTCATCGCCTCCGCCCTCTCCAAGGCGAACCTGACACGGCACGATATCGCCGCCGTCGGAATCACCAACCAGCGTGAAACCGCCGTGGTGTGGGACAAAACCACCGGCCAGGCCGTCTACAACGCCATTGTCTGGCAGGACACCCGCACCCAGGACATCGTGGATGAGCTGGCCAGGGACGGCGGAGCGGACCGCTTCAAGGACAAGGTGGGCCTGCCGCTTGCCACCTACTTTTCGGGCACCAAGATCAAATGGATCCTGGACAATGTTGACGGCGCGCGTGAGAAAGCCGAAGCAGGGAACCTCGTGTTCGGCAACACCGACGCCTGGGTCCTCTGGAACCTCACCGGCGGCGTGGACGGCGGCGTCCATGTCACCGACGTGACCAATGCGTCGCGCACCCTGTTTATGGACCTGGACACGCTGCAGTGGGACGACGAAATCCTGGGCATCTTCGGCGTTCCGCGGAGCATGATGCCGGACATCAAGTCCTCCTCCGAGGTCTACGGCACCGTCCACACCTCCCAGCTTCTCCGCGAGGTGCCGGTTGCGGGAATCCTTGGGGACCAGCAGGCAGCCACCTTCGGCCAGGCCGCCTTCGAGACCGGTGAAGCCAAGAACACGTACGGGACGGGTTGCTTCCTGATCTTCAACACGGGCGAGGAGATCATCCACTCGAAGAACGGGCTGCTGACCACGGTGGGCTACAAGCTCGGCGACGCCGCGCCGCACTACGCCCTGGAGGGCTCCATCGCCGTCACCGGCTCACTGATCCAGTGGCTGCGCGACAACCTGGGCATGATCAGCAGCGCACCCGAAGTTGAGACTCTCGCGGCGTCCGTGAAGGACAACGGCGGCGTCTACATCGTCCCGGCCTTCTCCGGACTCTTCGCGCCGTACTGGCGTTCGGATGCCCGCGGTGCCATCGTTGGCCTCACGCGGTTCGTCAACAAGAGCCACATCGCCCGGGCGGCGCTGGAAGCCACCGCCTTCCAGACCCGCGAGGTGCTTGACGCGGTCAACGCGGACTCCGGTGTTCCGCTCACGGAGTTGAAGGTCGACGGCGGCATGGTGGCCAACGACGCCCTGATGCAGTTCCAGGCGGACATCCTTGGCGTCCCGGTGATCAGGCCGAAAGTGGTTGAAACCACTGCCCTCGGTGCCGCCTACGCGGCCGGACTCGCCGTCGGCTTCTGGAAGGACCTGGGCGAGTGCTCAGCCAACTGGTCCGAGGACAAGCGCTGGGAACCCCAGATGGACCAGGCCGAACAAGACCGCCAGATGCGGCTCTGGAAGAAGGCAGTGACCAAGTCCATGGACTGGGTTGACGAGGACGTGCACTAGTCCCGCACCGGTGACGTAGCCCCCTGCTCACCTTCGCGAGGGAGGCGGGATCCAAAAGCGGGGAAGGCGGCCCCTCGCCCGGGTGTGGTGAGCACCCGTGGGGGGCCCACAGCTGCGAGGGCCCCGACACGAGCTTGCGAGTGTGGGGAGCAGCTGGGGACGGGCGGGGCAGGGGCCGCCTTCCTCGCGCGTCCGGCCACCCTCTAGTTCCGGCTGCGGGACCTCACCCCTCGTGGGTTTCGACCGTTCCTGCGTTGCCGTCTACTGTTACCAGTTGCCCTGTGCGGAGGATTTGGGTGGCGTTGCCGGTTCCCACCACTGCGGGGATGCCGTACTCGCGGGCGACGAGGGAGGCGTGGGCGGCGAGGTTGCCCGTGTCCGTGACCACGGCCACCGCGGACGCGAACAGCGGGGTCCACGCCGGTGCCGTTGCCTTGGCCACGAGCACCTCGCCCGGCTGGAAGTTCGAAAAATCGGCTGGACCGTCCACCATTCGTACGCGTCCACGGGCGCGGCCAGGACTGGCCGGGTGGCCACGAAGGGAACCTGCCGGCGTGTCGCGTGTACTGCGTGCGGCATCCGCCAGACGGTCAAAGGCGTTGCCCAGGATGGGAAGTGTGCCGAGCGTGAGCGGCGCATCGAGCTTCCGCTGCCGCAGCCAGTCCTGGCGGCGCCGGGAGACCGCAGCATCCTGCGGCGGCGCACCGCTACGAAGATCGGCCCGGGTCAGGAAGTAGACGTCATTCGGGTTTCCGATGACACCTGACTCCTGCAGGAGAATTCCCATCCGCGCGGCGCACCGGCGCAGGAGCGGCCAGCCCAGGGTGAAGTCGCGCGCTTGGTCCTCCCGCAGCAACGCGTAGTGCTGTGCGACGGCAAGGAGCGTGTCGAAACGGCGCAGGTGACGTGTGCCCCGCAGCACTTTACGGCAGGCGGCCTCCGCTGCATGGCGCCGTTCCATTGCCGTTGCTGCGGCAACCGGTACCCGCTCCCCGCGGCCCACTCCAACCCGCTCACCTTGACCCTGCTGTTCTTCGCCCGCCGTCGGGTGGTACCAGTCCAGGCTGTAGACGGCGTGCGGTACCTGTGCCGGTGGCTGCGGCAGGAGGCCACCGAGCAGCACCTGGTAACCTTCGGCTTCCGGCGTTTCCCGCTGCCGTTCCGCCAGAGCAGCGGCCAGGTGCCTGCGCCAGAACCTGGCCAGCGCCGCCTCCATCTTCCAGGCGGCACCACCTGCCGCGGAGAAGTACCAGAGGTATTCGCCTGCTGACCGGGCTACCTGCTCAACCAGGGAGATGAGTTCCGGCAGGTTGGCCGTTCCGACGTCGATCCCCTCTGCGGCTGCCAGCCTCCTGTAGCCACGGAGGCACACACTCCGCCATTCGTGCTCCAGGCCGCGAAGCACGGCACGGTCGGCTCCGGCCGGATCCACCATGGGCCGGAACACGGAATTGAAGATATAGGGCAGCGGGCGCAGGCTGCCGCCGAACAAAAGATGGGGGAGTGCCATCGGGCCAGGCGGAGCAATGTAATACCAGCCGTTGACCGCCGCATGTCCCATAGGGATGCTGATGCCGGCGGAACGGGTGACCGCCTGGTGGTACCCGGCGTCGATAACCGGCACGATCCATTCCATGAACAGCGGCGTTACAGGTTCGGGCAACCATTCGCCCAGCCGGAAGTTCCGGAGCCAGACGCCTTTCCCCGGCGGCTCCCAGGTGACCGGTTCCGGAACTGCCGTCATGGGCCGTGCCTGGAGGATATGGACGTGCCCGGAGGCGTCCAGTGCCCACTCGACATCCTGAGGCGTCCCAAAATGAGTGGCAACGTTCCGGGAGGCGTCGGCCACCGCCGTCGCGCTTTCCTTCGTCAGGACCGCTTCGGCACCGCGCCGCCGGCTGACCAGTCCGCCGCGCGCAATCCACTCCTCGCCGCTTTCCGACCCTCCCACGAGGTTCTCCCCAAGCCCCACGACGGCGGAAACCACCGTTTCGTCGCGGGCGCCGGTCAGGGGGTTGGCTGTGAACGCCACGCCGGCTGCTGCCGCCTCCACCATCTGCTGAACCAGGACTGCCATCCGGCCGCTGCCCGGCATCCTCCCGGCGTCAATATTTTCGATGGACTCCTGGTATGCCCGAACCCGGTCGGCCTTCGCGGACTCGAAGCAGCGGTCCACGGCCGAAGCAAGCCCATCGGCGTCCACGCCCAGGTAGCTCTCGTACATCCCGGCGTAGGAAGCACCCGGAAGATCTTCGGCGGCTGCGGAGGAGCGCACCGCATATGGGCCGGGGCCGGCGGCAAGGGCGGCCGTCTGCAGGCGCAACGCCCAGTCGACGCGCACGCAGCCGTCCAACATCGCTGCGCGGGTGACAACGAAGCCTGGCGGAACGGGGAAGCCTGCCGCGAGCAGGGCTGACAGTGCCGCCGCCTTACCCCCCGCTGCTTCCCGGTCCAGTGCAGGGGGCCCGCCGAGCGGAGGAAAGGGCAGGTCATGACCTGCGTCATTACCCGTATCGTCACTCATGGAGTCACCTGCCGGATCAGGGGCCGGGCGGCCTGGCTAAAGTCTAGTTAAGTCCGCGTGGCCCGGTACAGGCCTGGAGCCCAGCCGGGCCGCGGTTTGCGCTAAAGTGGTGTCATGCGTGCGATCCTTCTGCTTAGTTAGCCGCCCGGCGTCCGAAACAACGGATAACCGTGCGGCAGCCCCTCCCTGGCGAGGGGCTTTTGTGTGTCCGGGCGTCTTTCCCGGCCGTCAGCAGGAGGATCAGGCCGTTATGGCAGCACAGATGCCGTAACAGAACAGAAGAGGGCAGCAGTGGGCGTTCAGCCGGAGACAGAGACCGGAACAGCAGCAGTGTCGGCGGAGGTGCCTGAGGAGGGCACCTACAGCTTTGCCGCCATGGAGGCCAAGTGGCCGCAGGTGTGGGAGGACCTCAAGGTTTTCACGCCTGTCGACGACGGGTCCCGGGAGCGGCGCTATGTGCTGGACATGTTCCCCTACCCGTCCGGCGACCTGCACATGGGCCACGCGGAAGCCTTCGCGATGGGCGACGTGGTGGCCCGCTACCTGCGTCAGCAGGGGTACGATGTCCTCCACCCGATCGGCTGGGATTCCTTTGGCCTGCCGGCCGAGAACGCCGCGATCAAGCGCAATGCGCACCCCAGCGAGTGGACCTACGCCAACATCGATACGCAGGCCGCGTCCTTCAAGCGCTACGCCATCTCCGCTGACTGGTCCCGCCGGCTGCATACCTCGGACCCGGGGTACTACCGCTGGACCCAGTGGCTGTTTAAGCGCTTCTATGAGCGCGGACTGGCGTACCGGAAGGACTCACCGGTCAACTGGTGCCCCAAGGACCAGACCGTGCTGGCCAACGAGCAGGTAGTCAACGGCGCCTGCGAGCGCTGCGGCACCACCGTCACCAAGAAGTCCCTCAACCAGTGGTACTTCAAGATCACCGAATACGCCGACCGCCTGCTCGATGACATGGACGAACTGCGAGGCCACTGGCCCGAGCGCGTCCTCGCCATGCAGAAGAACTGGATCGGACGCTCCGAGGGAGCGCACGTCAACTTCGTGATCGAGGCCGACGGCGGCAAGCCCGCCAAAGAGGTCACTGTCTTCACCACGCGTCCGGACACCCTGTATGGCGCAACGTTCTTTGTGGTGGCCGCGGACGCGCCGCTCGCCGTCGAGCTCGTCACAGAGGAGCACGCCGCAGCCCTGGACGAATACCGCGAGCAGGTCAAGGCGCTCACGGAGATCGAACGGCAGTCCACAGAACGGGAGAAGACCGGCGTCTTCACCGGCCGGTACGCCATCAACCCCTTGAACGGGGAGAAATTGCCTGTCTGGGCAGCGGACTACGTCCTGGCTGACTACGGCACCGGCGCCATCATGGCCGTGCCCGCCCATGACCAGCGCGACCTGGACTTCGCCCGCAAGTTCGACCTGCCCGTTCGGGCTGTCCTGGACACAGGCGAGGAAGACCCTGCGGTGTCCGGCACCGCCACGGCAGGGGAGGGGACGCTGATCAACTCCGGAGACCTGGACGGGCTGCCCAAGGCCGAGGCCATCCCCGCCGCGATTGCCATCCTGGAACGCCAGGGCACCGGTGAGAAGTTTGTGAACTTCCGCCTGCGTGACTGGCTGCTGAGCCGCCAGCGCTTCTGGGGAACCCCCATTCCGATCATCCACTGCCCGTCCTGCGGCGAGGTTCCGGTTCCTGACGAGCAACTGCCCGTCACGCTGCCATCGGACCTGCGCGGCGAGGACCTGTCGCCGAAGGGCACCTCGCCCCTGGCGGCTGCCGAAGCGTGGGTCAACGTGGAATGCCCGTCCTGCCATGGCCCGGCCAAGCGGGACACCGACACCATGGACACCTTCGTCGACTCATCGTGGTACTTCCTGCGTTTCGTCTCGCCGGATTACACGGAGGGTCCGTTCGACCCCGACAAGATCAACGACTGGATGCCCGTGGGCCAGTACGTGGGCGGCGTTGAGCACGCCATCCTGCACCTGCTGTACGCCCGGTTCTTCACCAAGGTCATCCACGACCTCGGCATGATCAACGCCGACGAGCCCTTCAGCGCCCTTCTTAACCAGGGCCAGGTACTCAACGGCGGCAAAGCTATGAGCAAGTCCCTGGGCAATGGCGTGGACCTCGGCGAGCAGCTGGACAAGTTTGGCGTGGACGCCGTCCGGCTCACCATGATCTTCGCGTCCCCGCCCGAGGACGACGTCGACTGGGCCGATGTTTCACCCTCCGGCTCGGCAAAGTTCCTGGCCCGCGCCTGGCGCCTCGCCCAGGACGTATCGGGCGCGCCCGGCGTCGACGTCACCACCGGTGACCGCGCGCTGCGGTCCGTGACGCACCGGACCATCGCCGACGCAGCGGAACTGCTGGACGCCAACAAGTTCAACGTGGTGGTGGCCAAGCTGATGGAGCTGGTCAATGCCACCCGCAAGGCCATCGACTCCGGTGCAGGCGGTGCCGACCCGGCAGTGCGGGAGGCAACGGAGGCTGTTGCGGTAATCCTGAGCCTCTTCGCCCCCTACACGGCCGAGGACATGTGGAACGTCCTGGGACATCCGGCATCGGTGGCCAACGCCGGGTGGCCGGCCCACGACGCTTCCCTCCTGGTCCAGGACACCGTCACCGCCGTTGTGCAGGTCCAGGGCAAGGTGCGGGACAGGCTTGAGGTCTCCCCAGAGGTCTCCGAGGACCAGCTGCGGGAACTGGCGCTGGCCTCGGACAACGTCCAGCGGGCCCTTGACGGCCGTGGCATCCGCACCGTCATCGTCCGCGCCCCTAAACTGGTCAACATCGTCCCGGCCTAGCCGGACCAGGCCGCCGGAGACCTCCGGCGGCCTGTTTGACCTCCAGGAGGCACCTTGCCCAACCGCGACCCAGCAGCTTGGCCGTGGATCCGCGCCCGCCTGGCCGCAATGCGCGCCAAGCAGGACGCCGCCAGGCGGGACAGTGCAGCTACCCCGCCGGTCGCCGTCGTACGTACTGCCGTGGTCACCGATTCCGCAGCCGCCTTGCCGGCTGACTGGACGGCAGGGCTCAGCGGCGACGGGCGCCTGACCGTGATCCCCATGCCTGTGATGGTGGGCGATGAGATCTACGGCGAGGGCGAGGACGACATCTCGGAGACTATCGCCCTGGCCTTGGCCAGCGGGACTTCCGTGAGGACGTCCCGGCCCTCGCCCGGGCAGTTTGAGCAGGCCTATCTCGCCGCCCAGCGCCGGGGCTATGAGGCCGTTGTCTCCGTCCATATTTCCGGTGGCCTGTCCGGGACGGCGGACGCCGCGCGCCTTGCGGCAGCCCGGGTGGGCATTCACGTGGAAGTGGTCGACTCCGCAACTGTGGGCATGGCCCTCGGGATGGCGGTGCAGGAAAGTGTGCGCACCGCGGCGGAAGGCGCCGAGGCAGGGGTAGTGGCCGCTGTGGCGGCGGCCCAGGCAGCCAGTACCAAGGTCTATTTCTACGTTCCCAGTCTGGAGCAGCTCCGGCGTGGCGGGCGGATCGGGGCCGCAGCTTCGCTGTGGGGAACCATGCTGGCCATCAAACCCATCCTGGCGGTCGACGACGGCAAGATCGTACCGTTGGAAAAGGTCCGGTCCGCTGCCAAGGCAGTAGCCCGGCTGGAGGAGATCGTGGCCGCTGACGCTTCGTCCCGAACGGACGGAGTGCGGCTTGCCGTCCACCATTTCGGAAACCCGGTGGAGGCGGAGAGCCTTGCTGCACGGCTGGCAGTGGCGCTGCCGCGCTGTCCTCCTGCCCAGATCAGCTCACTTCCCGCCGTGCTCGCGGCGCATGCGGGGCTTGGCGTTCTTGCCGTCATCGTCGGGGCCAGCAGCAGTGTGGGTGGGAGTACCATCGGTGGCCACGCCGGGTAGCGGCCTTGTTTCCACATAGCCGGTTCCTGCCCTGTTGCCGGGGTGCCGCCTGTCCCTAGCGTGGGGTGTATGTCACGCCGGGATGCTGGAGCAGGTCAGCAGGCGCGCCACGCCAGGAACCGGCTGGAGGCCACCGTGGGCAGCAACCCCCGCGGGCTCCTCCTCGGGGAGGACGGGCAGCCTGCCTTCGAATACCGGGGTGCGCATGATCCGGCAGGCGGAAACCCAAGTGGTGTCACTGCCGCCGATGCAATGGAGGCCACGGCTCTGTCCGATGTGGGCCCGGCGATCCGCTGGCGCCTCGGCCTGCGGCTGGCCGTGCTCCTGGGGATCTTCGCTGTCGCTGCCGGTGCCTGGTTCTGGTGGCAGGCGGCCTCCGGGCGGCCCGAGATCCTTCCCCTGAGCGGCGTGAGCCCGGAAACCACAGCCGCGGCTGGTGAGGACAGCGGATCGGGTGAGGACAACGGAGGCGGGAGCCGGGCTGGTCCGCCGTCTGGAACACCGTCCGGAACGCAGGAAAGCGCCTCGGCCGGCAACGTGGTGGTCCACGTTGCCGGTGCGGTTTTGCGGCCGGGGGTAGTGCAGTTGCCGGCAGGGAGCCGGGTGCACGACGCAATTGCCGCAGCAGGAGGAGGAAGTCCCGGCTCCGACCCGGACCGCCTTAACCTGGCCGCCGTGGTGGAGGACGGGCAAAAGATCCATGTTCCGCGGCAGGGCGAGCCGCTGCCGGGCAATGCCATTGAATCAGGAGCGCCGGAGGCGGGTGCTTCTCCGGACGGGGGTGGGGGGACGCCAGGTTCGAAGGTCAACTTGAATACGGCCGGGGTGGAGGAACTGGATGGCTTACCGAAGGTGGGCCCCGTCCTGGCACAGCGCATCGTGGACTGGCGCAAGGAACACGGACCATTCAAGGCGGTGGAGGAATTGGATGCCATTGACGGCGTCGGCCCAAAAATGCTTGAAGCTCTGCTCCCGCTGGTAACCATATGAGGCGAAGGAGAAATGCGATGAGGACGTCCGTGGCCAGGCGCCGACATGGGTAGCCGGACACACGGGACAGGCACCAGCCCGTGGAGCCGGTATGTAGAGTCAGCCGTCCGAGGGTATGCGGCTCCGGCGGAGGGGGCGCGACGCCCAGGAACAGGGGAGGGCCCGGACGTCGCCGAGGGGGCTGGGGCACAGGAGCGCACCGCGGCGAGGGGTCGGGGCCTCCGGACGCCGTCCGGCCGCCGGGGCCTCAACGAAGCCCTGCGCAACTACTGGGCCACGCAGTCCGCCCGCTTTACCGCCGGCAACACAAAAGCGGCCCAGGAAGCAGATTCGGGCGGAGACGAAGCACCCCGCCGGCGCACCGACGTTCGGCTGGCCCTGCCTGCGGCTTGCGTCTGGGGTGCTGCCGTCGCCGGGCTCTGGCTGCATCCCATGGCACTGGCCGGCCTCTGCTGCGTATTGCTGGTGCTTGCGGCGGTACTGCTGCGGCGGGCGTGGAAAGCCCGCAGGCTGTCAGTAACCGGAAGCCGGCGTAAACCTGCACGGCGGAGCTTCCTGACCACCATGGCGGTGGCGCTGCTGCTGGCAGCCACCGCGGCAGCACACTCGGCAGTCGCGTCCACCCAGCGCCACGAAGGCCCGCTGGCAGCCGCGATCTCGTCAGGCAAGTCAGTGGTGGCCGTGGTGGAGGTGGCAGGAGCGCCGCGTGCCTTGAACCCGCCGAACCAGGCGGGCACGCCTGCACGCTGGTCGGTAGCTGTTTGGACCCGGGACGTCAGCACAGGAGGTGTCCTGCTGCGCACCCGGGCGCAACTGCTGGTGACGGGCGGCGGCGCCTGGGGAACAGTGGTGCCGGGACAGCTTGTGCGTGCCGCCGGGAAACTCCGGCCAGCAGATCCGGGGAGGGAGGAAGCCGGCATGTTGACTGCATCGTCGGGACCAGGAAAAGCCACCGGTTCGCCCGTCCTGCAGGAGTCGGCCAAGGAACTGCGGGAGCGGTTTGTGGCCGCTGTGGCGTTCCTCGCCCCGGATCCGCGGGGCCTGCTTCCGGGGATGGTCACCGGGGACACCAGCGCCTTGGACGAGGGGCTGGAGACTGCAATGAAAAGTGTGGGCATGACCCATCTGACCGCTGTCAGCGGGGCCAACTGCAGCCTGGTGCTCGGCGCACTCCTGCTGGCCTGCCGGCGGTTCCACCTGCCCCGGGTGCCTGCGGCAGCACTCGCCGTGGCGGGCCTTGGTCTGTTTGTCCTGCTCGTGGGTCCGGACGCGAGCGTCCTGCGGGCAGCCCTGATGGGAGCCGTGGCAGTGGCGTCACTGGCCGGTGGGCGGACCGGACGGGGGTTGAGCTTCCTGTGCCTCGCCGTGATCGGCCTGCTGCTGGCGGACCCGGGGCTGGGGTCGAGTTTCGGGTTCCTCCTGTCCGTCCTGGCGACGCTGGGGATTATCGTCCTTGGCCGGCGAATCGTCGATTGGACACCGAGGTTTGTTCCGCGCTGGGCAGCGGCGGCTGTTGCTGTACCCTTGTCCGCTCAACTGCTGTGCGGACCGGTGACGGTGGTGCTTCAACCACAGTTTTCCACCTACTCCCTGCTGGCCAATGTCATGGCATCGCCCCTCGTGGCACCGGTGACGCTGCTGGGAACCGCTGCCGTTCCCCTGGTGGTACTGGTCCCGTGGGCAGCAACCGTACTGATCGCGGTGGCAGGCACCTTCAGCGCAGGAGTTGCAGCAACGGCGAGATTTGCGGCGCAGCTTCCCGGCGCGGTCCTGCCATGGCCCGAAGGTGTGGCCGGGGTGCTGACCATGCTGTTCCTGTCCCTGCTGACGTTCGGGGCTGTTTGGGCAGCGGCCCGCCCGCACCGGCTCCTCCGCCCAGTCATGGCTGCCCACCTGCACACCGTGGCCTTGATCGGACTGCTGGAAGGATACGCCGCCCGGACACTGCGGCAACTTCACACGGACACGCGGCCCGTGCGCGGACCGCGATTCCGGCAGGGACGCAATGCCGGCCTGGACCGGGCCGCGGGACATGGCAGGCTGGCTTACTCCACCAAAATTTCCGGAAGCAAACCCGGACGCGCTGACCTACCTTGGACACCCGGAGCCGGATGCCGTCCTGGTGCTGTGCCAGGGCGGGGGAGCCCGGGGCACGAAACTGCTCGAGGCTATCAAAAAGGGCGGCCGGCCCGTAGTGGACTGCCAGCCCCTGAAAAAGGACGCGGATAAGGTGGCCATCGTGGCGGCCGGTGATTTCGACGGGGAGCTGGGGGTCAATGACCTCTCTCGCGATCTGTCCGGCAGGGTCATGGTGGTGAATGGCTAATACAGCTTCTTCGTCGCGGTTGAAACGCGAGGCCCTATCCCCGTGTTACACCATGGGGGGATGAGCTGCTGGCTGGAAAGCAGCGTGAGCTAAAGCTTTGTTGAAACTTGTGTGGCTCTTTACCCACGGGGCGGCATGAGACGGCTGATCCAGGAGCGCCGTGGAGCCGCACCAGCGGGCCGCGAACTGACGACGGAGCCGCCCCACCCGTCGTAGTCGCCGCCAAACCGATGGAAGACGGTCAGCATCTCTTCGGTGAACCATCGACCGTGCCGGCGTCGATGGGGCTGACTTTGCAGGCTTCGAGGAGGACGTATCCCTCGTCGTCAGTGATGCGCGTCTTGTACCCCAAGAGAGCACCTCCTTCGTCGTCAACGCTCACCAGCGGCTCGCTTCAGGCGTGGTCGTCAAATACAACTCGAAGTTCGACGCCGGTTTTGTGGTCGGCACTAACCGGCATTAGGGCCAGAGCCGGTGGTCGGTCCCTCACTGTTGACGCCGACCGACCATCCTCTCGCGAAGAAAGCGATGGCGATTTCATTGACTTCGCGGACACTCTTCCCGGGGTGGGTCAGTCGGATCCACTCGTAGTCCCACTCCTGCATGTCCCGTATGCGGCGGACCTGCTTATTCGCGCGCATCTGGTCCGCAAGATCGTCGCCGCCTGGAACCGGGCGGCGCGGGGTCATGACGGGCTGCGGCTTGGGCGTGGACACCTTGTTTGGATGGGGCGGGGCATTTGCGACGCGGACGAGTGCCACAGTCATCGCAACCACACCAAGAGCAATAAGAAGAACCCACCAGTATTGGATGATGAGGCCGATGACGACGAGGGCGAGGATGGGGGCACACCCGATGGCGTCGGCGCCCCCGCCACGTGAGCGACGTCGTTTTGCTGCCATATTGCAGTATCCCACCTTTGTGCCGACAGGCAGAGGGAACAAATGCGCCTAAATTTACGGATCCTTGTGAGACAGGTGGCTTGCTACTTTGCCAGGTCAGGGTCCCAGCCATCCTGGGGGCCACGCGTATCCAAGGGCTCTATCAGCTGGTCAAAACCGCTCTCACCAATGGCTTCTGCTTTTCCACGCAGCGGCAGCTTCCTTGGATGGCATCTCCATGTCCGGTGCCGGGTCATCTCCAGAGTCAGGATTCATAGGAGCTCTTTCGTCATCATTCCGGCGGACGGGGATTCCTAACTTGTCGGCGATCTGATCGTCCAGCCACAAATAGCTGGAAAGGCCCCAGTCGCCGCAACGTTCCACTGGTCCAGGAAGGCGCTGGCCCTTGTCATCGAGGTACTCGCCGGTCCATCTACGGAAACAGTATTGTTCGAGCAGGGCGCTTCTCCAGCGAGATCTGATCATAGATCTGGATCAGATTACGAGCCGGGCATTGGTGCCCTTTCCACAGGAAGGTCTGCGAAAGTCACTCGCCCAAACAAGAACTGGTTGTCTGTAAGTCGCAGGGCAAAAATGTCACCCGGAGATGGTTTCCCACGGCTGGGCTTCAAAACCCTTATATTCGTTGCGCTCATCATTACCCATCTTGCCTTAGCTAAGTTCGGGGCAATGAGAGGACAGATGTGCGGAAGCGGGTGTGGGCTTGATGCTGCCCGCGAGAAGGCTTCCTGTAACGGTACTCTGTTGGGTTTGCCCGTGATCGCACCTGTTTTGTTGAAAGCGAGCGGACTCGGGTGGGGAGCGGGCTTCTGCGACCGGCACCTGTGGACTCTTGGTCAGGCAGTACCTACACTTAGCCATGCCCATGCCCATGACCGGCCGAGCCGTCTCTGCCGCGGTGCTGCTCGTCATTGGGGCAGGACTGGCCCTGCTGGCTGTGCTGGTCCACTACGAATTCATGAGAATATACGGCGATGTCAGCGGTACCGCGTTCGAAGGGCTGACTTGGGGATTGACGGCCGGTCCCTCCGGATTGGCGCTCGGTCTGGTCGCAGGGGTTGCCGTGATCGGCTTCATGCTCTCGACACGACGGTGGATGCGGCTGACGGCCGTGGCCATCCCGGTCCTCATGCTGATCGGGATGTTCGCTGTCACGCCCTCGGCACTGGGGCAGAAGCTTGAGGTGCAGTTCGAGTCGAGCCCGCAATGCGTGATCGAGGGCATGGATGAGCCCATGGCCAGCGCAGATCGTGAGTCCCAGCAGGCGTTCGATTCCATCAGTCACATCGGCAGTTTCAGCGGTGGCGGCGTCAGTGGTGTCGGCGGGTGTGAACGCAGGTTTGTGCTCTCTGGAGACGTCGATGTGTTGCAGCACTATCGTGCAGCGCTGCCAGCGGCGGGCTGGAAAGTGGTCGAGGACGACGGGCGCCGCTTGCGGGCCCAGCGTGACGGCCTGGCGTTCGAGGTGAGGCCCTGCCCCGGAGGCGGTGTCATCTGGGCCGGAAGCGACGACGACCTCGCAAACGGAATACTGATGGGCTGTGACCAGCATTGAAATTTGTGGACAGGACCTCTGAAAACCACAGAATAAGGCATTTGCCTCGCGTGTCGACGCCCTCATCGGTTATCGGTGCGTGGTCATGCTCTTCCTGCTCATCACAACACCGCTTCACTTTCAGTCCCGAATCTTGTCCTCAAGATAGTTGCTGACCCATTCCTGGAGCCGGTTGGTGCTCCAGGACGGGGTGGCGACCAGGAGGACCTCACGGTCCTCCCTAACGACGCGGGTGATGCCTTCTTCCTGGTTGAGTGCTTTGACCATGCGACCGACTACCCGGTTGTGCTCATGGCCGATGTCCTCCCGCAACGACACCTCAAGCTCCCGGCCGCGGAGCGCGTCATCACCGAGGTCTTCGACCTCCAAGAGAGGTTCCTCCTCGGCCATCTCCTCGTCGGCCGTGCTGTCGCCCAGGTTCAGCTGCTCGATGAGCCTGCGGGCGTACCTGGCAATTTTGTCGTCCGGTGTCTCACGCGACCCGCGAATGCTTGCGTGCGCCTCGGCCGACGGTAGGTCGGGAAGGAAATTGTGGATGTCCCCCTTACCGCTGACCAGGCAGGGGTGGTTGTTGTACACGTATCGCTTGACGCGGTGGCGGGCAATCTCCCACCGTGCCTCGGGCGCGCGCTCCTGCACCACTGCCCCGAGGTAGGACACGAGCCCGTCCAGCAGGAACAGCGATTCCAGGGACAGGGTCTTCTCTTGCTCGTACATGTACCGCTCCCAGGACGGCCACACGTCCCGTGGGACGGATCCAGGAGCCGTGGCGCCGGGGACGTCAGGGCCGGCGAGGTGGGACAAGATCCACTGCCAGAGAGGAACCAGGCTGTTGATCGTACCGTCGAGCATTGCGTCCGCGTCCTGCCCGTCGGCTGCCAAGGCCTCCCGCAACCGCGCCAAGGCTGGCTGACGCTCCTCCAGATATTCCTGGAAGGCGGCCTCAGACTGGGCCTTGCTCATGTTGATGTAGTTGTTATAGCGACTCACGGCATCCCCCTTTACGGCACAGCATATAGACCTGTTGAGCAGTCAGGGGCTGAACTGGCAATTGCAGCCAGGAGCGAGCACCCCGGCTTCACGAAACGCGTAGCTGCGGGCTCTCACAGTCCCCAGGTTTCGTAAGTGGCACTCTTGGCGGGGCTGGTGGCTGTGATCGCCTGAACCATTGGCAGAACCGGTTGAAGGTCCCGGGCGTCACGGTTCAAAAGACCCTGTCTTCGCAGTCCCGGGCGCCCTAGTCTGTCGTTATCCATTTCATCAAGGAGGCATCCATGCGCACAGCAGAACCAATGACTGAAACCGAGCGGATCCACCCTCTCGCCGAAAACCTCCTGGGTCAGCTGGCAAGGGGCAGGGAATGGGCCACACCCGGGGTCCAGGCTGCGCTCCAGAGAGCGGTGGCCGGCCTGGATACAGGCATCGAGACCGCCTCCCCGCGCCTCCAGGCGCTATTGCGCCGGTTAGCCGATGAACTTGCCGGTGGTGTAGAGACACTGACTCCACGGGTTCAGGAACAGCTGAAGCGCGTCGGTCCCCAGGCCTCAGCCCGCGGCAGGAAACCCGTTCCCGTCCAGACACAGCAGCCGGCATTCAGGGTCTGGTGGTGGATCGCCGGAATCGTGGCCCTGGCAGCCGGCGCAGCGGTATGGCGCTCCATGCAGGCATCCAACCAGGAACCAGCACCATCAGTAAGCAGCCAGGAACAGGAAGCCGGCCGCACGGATCCCAACGTCGACCCCGACCTGACCACGGGCCACATGTAGGAGTGCGTGCTGGGAGGGGGCGGGAGGAGCATCAGGTGAAGGGCTGTCTTCGAACCATCATGGTGACCAAATGACGCCAGAGCAGAAGCTCGCCGGGGCCGGACTGACGTTGCCGCCCCCACACCCAGTGGTTGGAACCTTTGCCTTGGTCGTTCAGCGTGGGGAAGTCCTCTATGTTTCCGGGCACGGGGCGTTTGAGGACGGCGAGCCGATCCATCGTGGCAAGCTGGGCGCGGGCCTTACTACAGCGGACGGAAAGGAAGCCGCGCGGGCAGTCATGCTGGCCCTGCTCGGCACTGTGCGTGACCATATCGGCGGACTGGACCGAGTCAACCGTGTCCTGAAGGCTCTCATTTTTGTGAACAGTACGCCCGAGTTCACCGAACACCATCTTGTTGCCAACGGCGCCACCGAAGTGCTGGCTATCGCGTTCGGCAAGGACCGGCTGCCAGCCCGATCGGCCATCGGTGTCGGTTCCCTTCCGCTTGGCTTCGCGGTGGAGCTCGAGGCGATTGTTGAAATCGCCGCTGCGGCCCCTTGAGCGCTTTGCGCACCCACTCATCGCATTCCAAATGTCGACTGAGGTAATAGGCGAGACATGACCACAAACCGGCCGGAATCTGGCCATCACCGCACGAGATCCGGCCCACATTTGGCCCACCAATGGGCTGAAGCTGGTCAAGATGAGCCGTCTTTGGACCGCCCAAAACAGCAGTGAGCGACAACGGGCCAAGTGTGCAGAACCCGACCAGCGACAGGCAGATAGCCCGCGTCCGGGCACCGACGCTGTTTCGCTATGTTGGCCTCCGATTTTGCCGTTTCGGATGCTAGCTGTCATCCAGCGCCTGCCCCTGATCGTGAAGCACCACTGACAGTGGACATGTGGGCATTGGAGCTGGCGTAGCCAAGTCCAGATGGCGCGAATGGGATCCTTCCAAGGCCTTGACCTGCATGAGCAGCGCTCGGATCGGCACGGCCAGCTTCTGTAGGAATTCTAGTATCCGATGAAGACTGCGCTCACGTATCCGACGCCTTTGAGGATGTTGGGATCGCCGGTGTAGACCGCCAGAAGAGTGAACTGCAGTCCGTACCCAGGAATGGATTCCGCTGGCACGCCGGCGAAGTCAACATCGATGTAGTAGGGGTACACATTGTGGATGATGGTGACGATGGCGGGGTTGGGCCCGTCAGTGCAGGTGAGGCACTTACCATACAGGCCCTCAGGGCTAACTTCAGCTGGTTCCAGCAGGATACGTGAGCCAGGTGCGTACGCCCCGCTTCTTAACTCAGGGATTGTGGTCGGGCAATAGTATTCGCTTTCGTACACGAAAGGTTCGATGTCCGAAGTGCAGGTGGGCGGATCGGTCGTCGGGGCTGCTGTGGTTGTTTCCGTAACGATGGGCGTGGGGCTGGAGGTAGTTGCCGTAATGGTGGGCGTGGGGCTGGAGGTGGACGTTTCCGTAACGGTGGGCGTGGGGCTGGGCGAGGGCGACTTCTTCAATTGCCCCGGACCGGTCGCGGACGGTGGACTGCTCAGGGCGCCAGAAGCAAATACTGTGGTGGCGACCATCCCCGCGAATACGAAGATAACGGCGAGGGCCGCGCTTGGTGCACGTCTCCGGGGCGGCTTTGTGGGCCGAGTCCCAGGTGATTCATCTGGATACATTTCTGCTCCCCATGTTGAGAGTGACGGGTAAGGTTGCGCGGGTGGCGGCCGGTGGAGGCGAGTATCACGGCAGCGCGGGGGCGGCTTTGGCCGAGGTGGTGACGGGAGTAAGTAGGAACGCCGTCAGTGCGGTAGAGAACGGTATTGCCGTTCTTTTCATGATGGGACTTTCTACTAAGGCCTGTTCTCGGGCTCCTCAGCGTCCGTGGGAATCTGCTGCATGAAGCGTTGGGCCTTGAAGGTCGGTGTCCCTATCCGCGCCTCAAGATCATCCTCCGCAAGCCTGGTGCGGGCGCCAGTGGATACCCGCTTTGGGTTATAGGAAAATTGTCCTGCCTGCTCATAAGCCCGTGAATACGCACTTGTACGTATTGCCTTCCACTTCTAACCTTTCAGTTAAAAGCTCGGGCGGAGAACTCGACGCCGGGCACCGGAATGGAAGCCCGGGGCCCGCACAGACCAGTATGGCGGCGTCCCCAGGCAGGAGCGCATCATGGACACTACAGCCGACTTCGCAGCCCAGCTGAGTGCCCTTTCCAGCCGAGACGAATACCTTGCCGCGGCCGGAGAGCTCCTTTTCAGTCTCTTTCCATCGGAGCTGATAGGGCGTAGCTTCCTGGACGCCCGAACTGGAGCCGGCGAGATCTTCGCCTATCCAACGCGGCCTCTGGAGGGAATACCTGGGACGGCAGTGGAAACGGCTGGTGACAACTACATATTCCTTAGCTTTGCCCAAGATCCGACGCCCTCTATCTGGAAGCCCCGGAGGCTCAGCGACCTCGCAACCGATCTTGAGCTGCGGCAGACCCGCACGTATCAGGAGACCTACAGCCCTCTTGGCATTGACCGTCAGATTGCACTTCTGGTCTCGCGGCCGACGCTGATGAGCTCGTCTATATGGGCATTCTGCCGATTGCGTCTGGACTTTACTGACAAAGAAGTGGAATTGTCAGCCAAACTGCAGCCAATGCTCCGCCTCCTTGAGGCGGCCTATGGCGGTCAGGGCGACAGGATGCAGATGAACCGTGCCGAGGAATATTCCTTGACTGCCCGTGAGCAAGAGATCCTGGAACTCGTAGGAAAAGGGCTTACCGGGCTTGCCATCGGCCACCTCCTCGGAATCAGCCCTCGCACAGTCACGAAACACCTCGAGCACGCGTACGCCAAGCTTGGGGTCAGTAACCGTATCGACGCACTGAACCGGCTCCGGGAGCGCGTTGCCAGTTGACTCGCGGATCGGCGCAGGATGATGCATTGGTAGCAGCGCTGCGCAGCGGCAATGTCACAGCGGGCAAGGTCACAGGCGCCGAAGCGACCATCATGCGACCGCCGGGACAGCACCATGAGGGCGTGTGCTGGCCGCCATGAAAAGTGCCCGCTGAATGGGCCACAGGGACTGCCGCGTATGGCCAGGAGTTCTGCCCCACCCGGCATCGAGTTCTACGGGCCGAGCCATAGCTCAAAGGTTCGGCGGGTGGCAGTCAATACGTACAAGTGCGTATTCACTGAGGTGTGGGCCCGCAGGACGATTTAACTGGGACTTTGAGCATGCGTCCGCTGCCCGCGCCGCAGAGAGTCTCATCGCCAATATAGAGGAGCCACAGTAGAAGGAATCGGCAGCAGGATTTTTATCAGTAGATGAGAACGTCGGCGCCGGCGCAGCGCTGCGTCCGCCCCTCCGCCACTTCCGGCCACAGCTTGCGAGACGCCTGCTTTTATTGCATGCCCCTCCATCGCCTGTCCCCTGATTATGTGGCCTGCATTGCTCCTCCGATTGAGGGCGACCGGAGCTACTCAAAGATGTATTAGGGAAATATGACCATGAAAAGAACCGCATTATTGTGCTGCGCTGCGCTGTGGGCAGCAGGGGTCTCACCCGCCGCGACCGCGGCTGAACCGACGACCTGGGTTGTTGATGACGATAAGATTCAGTGCCCAGTGGCACACTTCACATCCATCCAGGCCGCGGTCAGTGACGGGCAGGTGAACAACGGAGACACCGTCGAAGTCTGCCCGGGCACCTATAAGGAAAGCGTCGTGGTCACCAAAGAGATCACCGTCCACGGTGTGGGTGACCCGGTGAAGAACCTGGACTGCTTCAATGACATCACCGATGCGGAATTCGCAGCTCTTGTGGACCCCACCAAGTTCGCCATCCTCCAGCCGCCGCAAACAGACACTCCGGTGAAGGACTCCCTGCTCAGCTTGCAGGTCAGCAACATCACGTTGTCAGGCCTGGTCGTTCAAGGACAAATACAGGGCGAGCCCACTAAGGTTGATAACCCTGAAAGGCAACCCGGTGGCAAAGTCGATGTGTACGAAGCTGCCATTGAAACCACAAGCGTTCACTCCGGGTACCGCATCAGCGACAACGTCATTTGGAACAACACCGTCGGCATTGAGTTTGGCTCAGCTGGCGTCAGCGTTGGCAGCATATCGACAGTTCAAGACAACTGCTTCAGGGCAAGCTTCGCTGCGGTGGCCAACCAGCGGCTGGCGTTGAACAATGCGGTGATCGCCGACAACAAGTCCTTCCGCAACACTGGCCCAGCAAACAATGGCGTAGCATACGAACTCGGCTTCGTACTTGGTCGTGCGACAAACGTCGAAGTGCGTGACAACACCTCGGAGGCCGATGCAAATTTCGTGCTTCTTGAGAACACGGAAAACGTGCTCATCGATTCCAACGACATTATCGGGGCAGGCACAAGGGGCATCGTCGTCCGTGCCGCGAACGCCAAACTCAAAGTGACCGACAACGCAGTCAGCAATGTCGGTGCCGGCGTCTCCTTCCTGGGCGCCGCCCAGGTTGCCGCCGCTAAGGTCACGCTAGGCGCGATCATCGAAGGCAATACTCTCACCGGGAACGTAATTGGTATCGCATTCCAGACTGGGACAGGCGCCGTGGGCACAGTGATCAGGGACAACGACGCCAGCGGCAACACGCAGGCCGGCATCAGGCTCCGGTCCGGCACCACGGGGAACGTGATCGAGAACAACACCGTCAACGACAATCACCCACCAAAAGAACCTGGGGTTGATCCGACGACTGGTGTTGGCATCCTGATGGAATCCGGGGCTGCGGGCAACACAATCACTGGCAACTCGATGTCAGGCAACGGACTCTGGGACGCCCAAGACCAGACGCCCCCGCAGAACACCTGGACAAACAACATCTGCGGGAAGTCCCTACCCCGGGAGATCTGCGCCCCCGCACCCTAAGAGGTCATTCAGCGTCAACGTGATCATCGTCAAGTGCTGTGGCATGTGCCGTGGCCGGAACCTACAAGCAGATGACACCTGAAACGAATGAGGGTGCAGCTTCACGGGCTGCACCCTCCCATCATTGACGCGCTATTCCATGCAAGAGTGACCGCGGAACGGTCCGGCGCAGCGGTCTTGATCCCGGCAGTGAACCCGGCGCCTTGGCCTTTGAGCCAGTCAGGCGTAGCCTTCCCCGACCGACCCGGAACAAAGTCCAGCAACCGAGCATGCACCATCCCGTGAGCGTCGCGGATGTGGTTTACGAGCGCCCCGTGACCATGCCGGATCCGGCGGGCCAATGTGATCAGACATCCTGTCGACGCCGAGGGCGTTCACGCCGGAGAATCGGTTGCAGTAACGGACCTGATATGGATGCCGTCGGCACCGAGCAGAGTATCGGCGCACGTGCACCCACGGCCCCTGGAACAAGACATAGAGATATTCATGTCAGGGTCTTTCGGGTATTAATTTGCCTGGTCGCTGCCAATTCAAGGAGGCCCTGACTTCCTTCCGGCCGCACCACGCCGACCGGGAACGGTGGAAGCCGTGCTGCGTGGTCTCAGCCGGCACTAACCATGCTCATCTGCGAAGAATTACGTCGCACAAATCAGTGCCGGTGAAGGCGCACTCCTGACCCACCCTGATCTCAGCTATCCCTGGTGCCAACTGCAGCCCGTTCTTGGCGCGCTGCTGCTGGGCGCGCGGACCCTGCGCCTGCCCAGGGTACCGTCAGCTGCGCTGGCAGGCCTTGCGCTGTTTGTCCTGCTTGTGGGCCCGGATTCCAGCGTCCTCCGGGCACCCCTCATGGGCGTCGTGGCCGTGGCGTCGCTGGCGGGAGGCCGGGCCGGGCTGAGCTTCCTGTGCCTGGCCCTTTTGGCCTGCTGCTGGCGGATCCGCGCTTGGATCCAGCTTCGGATTTTTGTGATGCTGCAGCCGCAGTTTTCGACGTACTCCCTGTTGGCCAACGTCCTGGCGTCACCCCTTGTGGCGCCCGTGACCCTGCGGGGAACGGCGGCCGTGCCCCTGGTGGTACTGGTTCCATCCGCCGGAACCGTATTGATCGCATTGTCCGGCACCTTCAGCGCCGGAGTCGCGGCTACGGCGAGGTTTACGGCGCAACTCTCCCATGACCGGAGGAGATACCGGGACTGCTGACCAGGCTGTTCCTGTCCGTGGTGACGATCGGCGCTGCCTGGGCGGCGGCCCGCCCGCACCGCTTGGTACGCCTTGTCATGACCGCTCACCGCCGCACTATCGCTGTGATCGCAGTGCTGGAGGCATACACGGACAGCAGGCGCCCGACCCAGCGCCGCCACCGGCTGGACACCGGCGCTGCCGGCTTGGACCGGGCCGCGGGACATGGCAGGCTGGGATACTCCACCAGAATTTCCGGAAGGAAGCCCCGATGGCTGCTGTGCAGAAGCGTGCAACCCGTTCGCCGGCGTCGAACGGCCCCACCTGGCGGGACGTAACCCCCGCCGGAGTCGTTCTGGTGGGCGGGCCTGAAGAGTACCTGGGCATCAGGGCGATGGACCGTGTCCGCGCCCAGGTCCGCGCAGCTTCCCCTGATGTCGAAGTCAGTCGCATTAATGCCTCTTCCTACGAGGCCGGCACCTTGCTGATGCAGGTCAGCCCATCCCTCTTTGGTGAAAGCAAGCTCATCGAGGTGGAGGCCGTTGAAGCAATGAACGACGCTTTTTTGGCGGACGCGTTGGCCTACCTCGGCCACCCGGAGCCAGATGCCGTCCTGGTGCTGCGCCACGGCGGGGGAGCCCGGGGCAAGAAACTGCTCGACGCGGTCAAAAAGGGCGGCTGGCCCGTAGTGGACTGCCAGCCCTTGAAAAAGGACGCGGATAAGGTGGCTTTCGTGGCGGCCGAGTTCAAGGCCGGGGGGCGTCGGATCGAACCGGACGCTGTGCAGGCCTTGGTGAACGCCGTCGGAGCAAGTCTTTCCGAACTGGCCGCAGCCTGCAGCCAGCTCATCTCCGACGCCGGCACCACCGTGACCACTGACATCGTGGACCGCTACTACGGCGGCCGGATCGAGGCCACGGCCTTCAAGGTGGCAGATGCCGCCATGGCAGGAAACGGCCCCCTGGCGCTGTCCACCCTGCGGCATGCACTGGCGACGGGAGCAGATCCCGTTCCGCTGGTCGCCGCGCTGGCGGCCAAGCTTCGGACCGTGGCGCGCGTTGCCGGCGCTTCCGGCTCGTCCGCACAGATTGCGGCAGAACTCGGGATGCAGCCATGGCTGGTTGAACAGGCACAGCGCGATGTCCGGCGCTGGACGCCGGAAGGACTGGTGCGCTCCATCCAGGCCACCGCCGAGGCTGACGCCCAGGTCAAAGGACTGGCCCGGGACCCCGTTTATGCGGTGGAACACGCGGTGAGAATCATCGCGATGTCCGTTCAGGGAAGGTAGCCCGGCCGAACCCCGGACAGCACCCCCGCATCCGGGACTGTACTTCGGTATAGGGTCGGCGGTATGGCGTTGCGACTTGTTCAAGTGAATTTCAAGGCCGGCGATGACTCGGCGCTCGGCCGGTTTTGGGCGGAGGCGCTCGGCTGGGACATGTCCAGCGAAGGGCCCGGCGTGACCAATGTGGAACCCTTGGACTTTGCCTGGCCGGACCCCGTGGCGGTCTGCGTCGATGTGGTGACCGTCCCGGACCCCGAGACGGTGAGGTACCGCGCGCACCTCGACCTGAACTCCACCTCTATGGCCCATCATGCGGAACTCGTGGCGCACCTGCTGCAGCTCGGGGCGACGCCCGCTGACGTTGGCCAGGGTGATGTGCCATGGAGGGTTCTGGCCGATCCGGAGGGCAACCTGTTCCGTGTGCTGGAGCCCCGATCAATCTATTGGGACACCGGGCCGATCGCGGCGGTGGTGGTCAGCTGCATCGATCCGCGGGCCATGGCCCGATTCTGGGGCGGGGCGACGGACTGGACCGTGCACGAGGTGACCGACGGTTCTGCGCGGCTCCGGTCCGCCACGGGGGTGGGGCCGTACCTTGAGTTCCATCGCGTGTCCGAAGTGAAGACCGAGTTGGGCCGTGCCCATCTGGACCTGATGCCGTACCCCGCTGATGATCAGTCAGCGGAGGTGGACCGGTTGCGGGCCTTGGGCGCCACCGACGTCGACCTCGGCCAGGGCGATGTGCCCTGGGTGTGTCTCGCCGACCCGGAAGGCAACGATTTCTGCGTCCTCACGCCGGGATGACTCAGACAGGCCGTTGGGTTAAGACGATGTTAAAGATGTGTGGCCGGCACCTATCGGTACCGGCCACAACCATCAGTTCAAGCGAACTGGAAACCTTACAGTGCGTTGACCTTCTTGGAGATCGCCGACTTGCGGTTCGCTGCATTGTTCTTGTGCAGGACACCCTTGCTAACAGCCTTGTCCAGCTTGCGGCTGGCAGCAACCAGGGCAGCAGCAGCTGCATCCTTGTCCGTGGACTCAACGGCGGTGTTGACGGCGCGGATGGCCGTCTTCAGCTCGGACTTGACTGCGTTGTTGCGCAGGCGTGCCTTCTCGTTGGTGAGGATGCGCTTCTTCTGGGACTTGATATTCGCCACGTGTGAACTCTCTTTTTAATGCGGAAATGGTCTAGAGGGCTTTCAGATTGGCCATTGACTGAGCGGCGTGGGGATACCTATGGCGGCCAACCATCAGTGGCCGTCGACCTGCACGGACACACAGCTATAAAGAATAGCAGGTCAGGCGCGGGGCTGGCCATTTGGGCGGCGCTAGCTCCAGCCGTGTCGCCACCGGAGTCCTGCTGCCACCGTTTCAAAGCGCTCACGGTCCAGCACGGAGCCTTCCCGACGGATGCTGTCCGGCCGCAACTGCAGGATGCGGTCCAGCCGGGCCTCACTCGGCCGGCCCTGCCGGTCCCAGGCTCCAACGCCCAGGTCCAGATAGTCCCTGGAGACTGCCGACGCCGGCACACGGTCTTTGCTGGTGAGCATCAGCCCCAGCAGGTAGCCGCCGTTGCGGCCCACCACAAGCACCGGCCGGTCCTTGCCGCGGGTGGAGTCCTCCTCGTAGGGGACCCACGCCCACACCACCTCACCCGGATCCGGTTCACCGTCCGGCTGCGGAGCATAACGGAGGCTAAAGCGGCCGCGGTAATCGCCAGGGTACTGGGTGTCCTGGTATGAACCGGCCGGGGGTTGTCCGCCCTGATCCTTGGCGGGGATGGAAGGCCCTCGGGCAGGGCGGCCGGTTTGCGGCACGGCGCCGGCACCCTTGCCGGTCGCCCGCAATATGCGCAGGCCGGCTTTGACGGCGTTAGCCAGGGAATAAAGGTTGATTGCCATTCGGCAACCCTATCCCCGGACATCCTCCCCGGTGGCGGAAGGTTGAGGGCCAAGAAATGCGGTGACAGCGGCCCGGACGTGGGACACTGGAGGTTCCAAGATGTGCGGCTGACCGCAGGAGCCTTCGTTGTGCTCCGCGGAACCGCGTGAATGCCAACAGTAAGGACCCTGCGTGTCTCCCATGGCCCGCACCGCCCCGGTGCCCGCCGCGACAGATCCGGCCATTATTCGGAACTTCTGCATCATCGCGCACATTGACCACGGCAAGTCCACTCTGGCCGACCGCATGCTGCAGTTCACCGGCGTCGTTCAATCCCGCGACATGAAGGCCCAATACCTGGACCGCATGGACATCGAACGTGAGCGCGGCATCACCATCAAGTCCCAGGCTGTCCGCATGCCCTGGGAACTCGACGGCACCAGTTACGCACTGAACATGATTGACACTCCCGGCCACGTCGACTTTACCTACGAGGTCTCCCGGTCCCTGGCGGCCTGCGAGGGTGCAATTCTCCTGGTCGACGCAGCACAGGGCATCGAGGCCCAGACGCTCGCCAACCTGTACCTGGCGATGGAAAACAACCTCACCATCATCCCGGTCTTGAACAAGATTGACCTCCCGGCGGCCCAGCCCGAGAAGTACGCCGCGGAACTGGCGAGCCTGATCGGCGGGGACCCGGAGGACGTACTGCGGGTCTCGGGGAAGACCGGAATGGGCGTTGAAGCCCTGCTGGACAAGATCGTCCGCGACCTGCCGGCCCCGAAGGGTGATGCAAATGCCCCCGCCCGCGCCATGATCTTCGACTCTGTCTACGACACCTACCGCGGCGTGGTCACCTATGTCCGCGTGGTCGACGGCATGCTGCACCCCCGCGAACGCATCCAGATGATGTCCACCCGGGCAACCCATGAACTCCTCGAGATCGGTGTGAGCTCCCCGGAGCCCACCCCGTCCAAGGGCCTGGGCGTCGGCGAAGTGGGCTACCTCATCACCGGGGTAAAGGACGTCCGCCTGTCCAAGGTCGGCGATACCGTCACCAACCTCGCCAAGCCGGCCGCTGATTCGCTCCCCGGCTACGCAGATGCCAAGCCAATGGTCTTCTCCGGCCTGTATCCGTTGGACGGCACCGACTACCCGGTGCTGCGCGATGCACTGGAGAAGCTGATGCTCAACGATGCCGCGCTGGTATACGAGCCGGAAACGTCCGCCGCACTTGGTTTCGGCTTCCGTGTGGGCTTCCTCGGACTGCTCCACCTGGAAATCACCCGCGAGCGGCTCGAACGCGAATACAACCTGGACCTGATCTCCACCGCCCCCAACGTGGAGTACGAGGTCACGCTGGAGGACAAAAAGGTGGTCCACGTGACCAACCCCAGCGAGTACCCCTCAGGCAAGATCTCCGAGGTCCGCGAGCCGATGGTCTCCGCCACCATCCTGGCCCCGAACGAATTCGTCGGGGCCATCATGGAGCTGTGCCAGAGCCGCCGCGGCGTGATGGGCGGCATGGACTACCTGTCCGAGGACCGGGTGGAAATCCGCTACCGCCTGCCCCTGGCCGAGATCGTGTTCGACTTCTTCGACATTCTGAAGTCCAAGACCCGAGGCTACGGCTCGCTGGACTGGAAGGCCGACGGCGACCAGGTGGCCGACCTCGTGAAGGTGGACATCATGCTCCAGGGTGAGCAGGTGGATGCATTCTCCGCCATCACCCACCGCGACAAGGCGTACTCCTACGGCGTCATGATGACCACCAAGCTGCGCGAGCTTATTCCACGCCAGCAGTTCGAGGTGCCCATCCAGGCCGCCATCGGCTCCAGGATCATCGCCCGGGAAAGCATCCGCGCCATCCGCAAGGATGTCCTGGCCAAGTGCTACGGCGGTGACATCTCCCGAAAGCGCAAACTGCTGGAGAAGCAGAAGGAAGGCAAGAAGCGCATGAAGATGGTGGGCCGCGTCGAGGTCCCCCAGGAAGCCTTCATCGCCGCGCTCACCACCGACGAATCCAAGGACAAGGCCAAGAAGTAGTGATCACAGCGGCCGGCAACACCGGAGGCCCCTGCAATGCCTAGCACTCTTCCCCTCGGCGACCCCGCGCCGTCGGACGGTCTGCTGCCCGCCCAGGCAGTGCACGGTTCGGCGGACCGGGCGTTCGGGCTGTATGTGCACATCCCGTTCTGCGCTGTGCGCTGCGGGTACTGCGATTTCAACACCTATACGGCCACGGAACTGGGCGACGGCGCCTCCCAGGATGCCTACGCCGGCACCGCTGCATCCGAAGTGACGATGGCGGCGAAGGTTCTCTCGGCGTCGGGCCTTCCTCCGCGGAAGCTGAGCACGGTGTTCTTCGGCGGGGGCACGCCCACGCTGCTTCCCGCGGACGACCTTGCCCTGATCCTCCGCAGGGCCATCGACCAGTGGGGAATTAACGACGGCGCTGAGGTCACCACGGAAGCGAACCCGGACTCGGTCACGCCGGAATCCCTCGCGGTCCTGAAGGAAGCAGGATTTACCCGTGTCTCCTTTGGCATGCAGTCCGCCGTCCCGCATGTCCTCAAGGTCCTGGACCGTACGCACACCCCAAGCCGGGTTCCACAGGTGGTCCGCTGGGCACGGGAAGCGGGACTGGCCGTGAGCCTGGACCTGATTTACGGAACGCCGGGGGAGTCCCTCGCCGACTGGCGCCATTCCCTGGAAACCGCCCTGTCCTACGAGCCCGACCACATCAGCGCCTATGCCCTGATTGTCGAGGACGGCACCAAGCTCGCGGCCCAGATCCGCCGTGGCGAGGTTCCCGGCATTGATGACGATGACCACGCCGACAAGTATGAGCTTGCCGATCAGTTGATCACCGAAGCCGGCCTGGGCTGGTACGAGGTCAGCAACTGGGCCCGCACACCGGAGCAGGCCTGCCGCCACAACCTCGCCTACTGGCGCGGCGATGACTGGTGGGGGATCGGCCCCGGTGCGCACTCCCATGTGGGCGGAGTCCGCTGGTGGAACGTCAAACACCCCACAGCCTATGCAGGCCGCCTGGCCCAGGGCCTCTCGCCTGCTGCCGGCCGGGAAACGCTGGACCCGGAGACCCGGAATGTGGAGCGGGTGATGCTTGAGGCACGGCTGCAGTCCGGGCTCGCAGTGTCCACGCTCGGTGCAGACGGCAGGCACGAGGTGGCCGGCCTGATCGCGGACGGCCTGGTGGAGCCCGCGGCAGCATTCCGGGGGCGGCTTGTCCTCACCCTCAAAGGCAGGCTGCTGGCTGATGCCGTGGTGCGCCGGGTCCTTCCGGCCTGACCGTCCAACCCCTATTGCCGTGAAACCAGGGGACCCGGCGCGGGAGGGTGACGTGCGGCGTCCAGGCGGCGGGCCTGGCGTTGGCGCACACCCCTGTGCGGCACTCATGCAGGCCTGCATGAAGTTCCAGCAGGGCCGCGAGGCGAGACTTGGCAGCCCGGCGCCGGCAAGCCTGGCCCAATCTGTTCGAGTCAGGCAATGCAGGGATTCGTCGAAGATTAACTCGATGCTGCGCATGCCGCCTTTGTGCTACTTGATCCAGCGGAGGTTGTACTGGTACCGGTGCGGCTGGCCACGGTTCACATGGATGCCGGCGGCCACGGAGAAGCAGGTCAGCGCAATCCAGATCAGTGTGGCGATCACGGCGAAGATGTTGCCCACCACAGGCACAAACACCAGGATGTTGGCCACCACGGCGGCGATGGTAGGAGGCAGGCTGAAGTTCAGCGCCTCCTTGGACTCCTGGGCGGTGAAGGGGCCCCGGTCGCGGAAGATCAGGTAGATCAGGAGTGCAGGAACGCAGCCCAGGATCCCGCCGAAGTGCGAGAGCGTGGCCCACTGCCTGTCTTCGCTGGCCGTCAGGGGCAGCGCATTCGCCGGGACGCCATGGTACTCCGAACGGCCCTGGCCGCCCTGGCTGTCCCTGTGATCACGTGCGTTTTCTGCCACAGTCTGTTCCTTCGAAAGTGCAATGGTGCTGACTAAGAATGCCGGTTTCTGCTGCGGCGCTGCCATCTGCAGATACCGCAGTACCAAGAATACTTGGTGCGGGCGTCCGTGGCCGCCCTAGGGGACGGTGAGGAAATCGATCACTTCCTCCACCCTGCCCAGGAGCGACGCCTCCAGGTCCGCGTAAGTGCGCACGGCGCCCAGCAGTTTCTGCCAGCCCAGCCCGATGTCTTCCTTCGTGGCGTGCGGCCAGCCGAACGCTTTGAGGATGCCGGTCTTCCAGTCCTGCCCGCGGGGCACTTCAGGCCACTTCCCGATGCCCAGGACGGCCGGACGGATCGCCTGCCAGACGTCAACATAGGGGTGGCCGACAATGAGGACGTTGCCGGCAGCGCCGGGGGAGGCCATCACGGCGTCGGCAATGCGCGACTCCTTGGAGTCGGGCACCAGATGGTCCACCAGCACTCCGAGGCGCCGCCCGGGACCGGGCTTGAAATCGGCAACGGCCGCCGCGAGGTCATCAATGCCGTGCAGGGGTTCGACGACGATGCCCTCCACCCGGAGGTCGTCACCCCACACCTTCTCCACCAGTTCGGCGTCGTGCTTTCCCTCCACCCAGATGCGGCTCGCCTTGGCCACCTGTGCCCGTTGCCCAGCCACCCGGACCGAACCTGAGGCTGTCCTCCCGGCGGCCGGGCCACTGCCCCGGGCCTGCTTGGGAGCGGGCGGCATAAGCCGGATTGCCTGGCCTTCCAGGAGGAAACCAAAGCCCAGCCGGAAGGACCGGGACTTGCCCCTGCGGTCCTCCAGCGCCACCACATGCATGCCGCCCGATTTTTCCACCCGGGTCACTGCGCCCACCCAGCCGGACTGGACCTCCTCCAGCACCATTCCCCGCTCCACCGGCACTTCAGGCAGTTGCGTCCGGGCGGGCGCGGTCAGGTCCTGGGCTCCCCAGTTCTGGTATTGCATCCGAATAACTCCGCTTCGTGCTGGATCCTGGCCCGGAATTTCGCCCGGAGCGGTACCAATGCTAACAACGGGGCGAGTCATAATAGACTGTTAGCACTTAGGCATGTCGAGTGCTAACCCCTGTGAGGTACGGTGCGGGCGGAACGGCTGCCCTGATCCCTGGATGGAGGTGGAGAGTGAGCGAGCCGCGGAAGCTGGAAGTACTGCGGGCCATCGTGGAGGACTACGTCCACTCCCGCGAGCCCGTCGGGTCCAAGGCCCTGGTGGAACGGCACCATCTTGGTGTCTCCAGCGCCACCATTCGCAACGACATGGCCGCGCTCGAGGACGAAGGGCTGATCACGGCTCCCCACACCAGCGCAGGCCGTATTCCCACGGACAAGGGCTACCGGCTCTTCGTGGACCAGATTTCCGCGGTGAAGCCGCTGTCCCAGGCCGAACGGCGGGCCATCCAGTCCCTGCTGGAAGGCGCCGACGATCTCGACGACGTCCTGGACCGCACGGTCAGGCTGCTGTCCCAACTGACAAACCAGGTGGCAGTCGTCCAGTACCCGCACGTCAACCGCGCAGTGGTCCGGCACATCGAATTTGTCCTCCTTGCACCACGGAAGGTGCTGGTGGTGCTGATCGCCAACAGCGGCAAGGTGGAGCAGCGGGTCATTGACGTGGGGCAGGACCTGGGCGACGACGTCCTCGCCACGCTGCGCGCCCGTTTCCTGGGATCCCTCGGCGGAACGGCACTGGCCCAGCTGGCGCAGTCGCTGCCGGCCGTGGTATCCGGCGTCGCTCCCGCACAGCGGCAGGCGGCACAGGCGTTGGCGCATGGATTGGAAGCCCTGGCCCACAGCAGCCGGGAGGACCGCATGGTAATGGCCGGGACAGCAAACCTTGCCCGGTCCAATGTCGATTTTCCGCTCAGCATCGGCCCTGTGCTGGAAGCGCTCGAGGAACAGGTGGTGATGCTGCGGCTCCTGAGCGAGATGGCACAGGACCACCGCGGGGTGGCCGTCAGCATCGGCCGCGAGAACCCCTACGACGGACTGGCGGAGGCCTCGGTAGTCGCCACGGGGTATGGGCCGGACAGCGCCGCGAAGATCGGCGTGCTGGGACCCACAAGGATGGACTATCCCACCACAATGGCAGCGGTCAGGGCCGTTGCCCGGTACCTGTCACGCATTTTGGGACCCTGACCGCACGGTCCAGGCGCCCCGGTACGAACAGTAGTGCCGGCAGCACAACTGCAGGCAGAACAACAAGGAAGAGATACGAACTTTGAGCAGCCACTACGAAGTCCTTGGAGTCTCACCGGACGCTACCGGAGAAGAGATTAAGAAGGCCTACCGCAAGCTGGCCCGCACCCTTCACCCGGACGTTAATCCCGGTGAGGACGTTGCAGACCGGTTCAAGGCCGTGACCCACGCCTACGAAGTTCTCTCTGATCCCCAGAAGCGCCGGGTGTATGACACCACCGGCAACGAGAACGGCACGGACAACGGCTTCGGCGGCGGGGCCTACGCGGGCCAGGGCTTCGCGTTCCAGGACATCTTCGATACGTTCTTCGGTGCCGGCGGTTCCTCCGGCCCCGCATCGCGTGTCCGCCGCGGCCAGGACGCACTCATCAGCGTCCGGATCGAACTACGCGACGCCGTGTTCGGCGTCAACAAGAAGCTTGAAGTGGATACGGCAGTGGTCTGCCCCACCTGCGAAGGCTCGTGCTGCCGGCCCGGCACGCATCCGGAGCGGTGCGACATCTGCGGCGGCAGCGGCCAGGTCCAGCGCGCGGTCCGGTCCATCCTGGGCCAGGTCATGACGGCCGCCCCGTGCGGCACCTGCGAAGGTTTCGGCACCGTCATCAAGGACCCCTGCAACGAGTGCAGCGGACAGGGCCGCATCCGCAGCCGGCGTTCGCTCACCATTAAGGTTCCCGCAGGCGTCGCCACCGGCACCCGCATCCAGCTCTCCGGCCAGGGCGAGGCCGGTCCTGCCGGCGGCCCCGCCGGTGACTTGTACGTTGAAATCCGCGTCAACAACGACGCCACCTATGTCCGGGAAGGCGACGACCTGCACGCCACCCTGAATATTCCCATGACGGCAGCTGCACTGGGAACCGACGTCACGCTGGAAACCTTTGACGGGCCCCAGGACATCGATGTGAAGGCAGGAACCCAGTCCGGCGAAATCATCACCTTGCGCGGGCTGGGGGTGACCCACCTGCGCGGTTACGGCCGCGGCGACCTGAAGGTCCATCTGCAGGTGGAGACTCCGGCGAAGCTGGACCCGGCGCAGGAGGACCTCCTCCGTCAGCTCGCCAAGCTGCGCGGCGAGCAGATCACGGAGGGCAAGCTTGCTGCCAGCGGCGGCATGTTCGCCAAGCTCCGGGACCGGTTCGGTAACCTGTAGCGGTGAGCAACCCCGTCTTTTTCACGGCGTCCGGGTCCTTGGACCAGATGGCTCCCGAAGGGCGTTTTCTCCTCGAGGGACCTGAGGCCCGGCACGCGGTGACCGTCAAGAGGCTGGCTCCGGGAGAGCCCGTGGATATCGTTGACGGCGCCGGCACCCGGATGAGCGGAAAAGTTCTCGCCGCCTCCTCCGCCGGGCTCGAGGTCGAATGCACGTCCCTTGTGGTTGAGGCCCGGCCAGGCGTCAGGCTGGTGCTGGTCCAGGCCCTGGCCAAGGGAGACCGGGATGAGCTGGCCATCGAAACCGCTACCGAACTGGGGATCGACGCCGTCATCCCGTGGCAGTCCGAACGGTCCATCGTGCGCTGGAAGGGGGACCGGGCGGCCAAGGCCCACGCAAAGTGGCAGTCCGTTGTTACCGCGGCGGCGAAGCAGGCCCGGCGCGCCTGGATCCCGGAGGTGCGTCCCGCCGTCGATACTGCCGGTCTAGCCGCCGCTGTGGAGGCGGCCGACCTGGCGGTCATTCTGCACGAGGACGCCGTGCGTCCCCTGCGGGTGGTGCTGGAAGCGTGGTTCTCAACTGATGCTGTGGAAGGGCCGCGGGAAGTGCTCCTGATCGTCGGCCCCGAAGGAGGCATCAGCCAGCGCGAGGTGACAAGGTTGTGCGGCCAAGGAGCCGTGACTGCCCTGCTGGGACACCATGTCCTGCGCTCATCCACGGCGGGCCCCGCCGCCGTCGTCCTCGCCAGCGACATGCTGGGGCGCTGGGCGGAGCCGGCAGTCTGAACAGCCGCGGCTAGCGTACTTTGAATCCCCGGGTGTCTTCGCTGCCGCCCTGCTGGCCATCGGAGTCGGGGGTTTGCACCACGCGGAGTTCGTAGTCCCCGGCGGGCAGGGTCAGGGCAAGCGTAAACACTCCGGCCTGCGCAGGGCCAGCTGCAGCGGTTGTTTCGCCGGTCAGGAACGGGGTCTTGTTTCCGTTCTCCTCGGAGCGCAGGATCTGCCAGCGGAGCTTGCTGCCGGGGGCCGTGCTCCGCCCGGTGATCTTGACGCTGCCATCAGCCACCTCAACGTCTTCCTGGGGGTCGATGATCCACACCGGAGCCACGAGCCCTGCCGTGCGGGCCATCAGGGAACCCAGCTGCACGTGGTTGAACGCCACGTAGTCGGTGTGACCGTCCACCAGTATGCGTACGCGGATCTGCTGCCCGGAGTCGATGAGCCCGGAGCTGGCCGCCGCCGCGGTGGCCGTATACACCAGCTGCTGGATGGCCCTGGCCGCCATGTCGGCGTCCAGGTTGCTGTTGAAGGCATCCTCCGACACATCAACGGTGATGACGTCCTTGCCGGAAATCGACGTTGCCAGCTGCTTTGGGTTCTGCCACGGGGTGAAGAAGTCCGGGTCCAGGGGCTTTTCGGACATCATGGCGCGCAGGGCCCGCGTCACGGGATTTTCCTGCTCCGGAACATCCCTGAACTCGCGGTAGAGGAAGACATTGCCGTTGCTGCGGCCGATCCAGTAGACCGGTGCTTTGTTGGAGGACTGCGTGGTCTCCAGCGGCGCGCTGGTGGACGGTGCACCGGAAACGCCGCCCGTGGCGGCGGGACTTGAGGCAAGTGCGCCGGTGGGAACCGGGCCCGGTTCGGCAATGCAGCCGGTCAGGACAGGTACCGCGACCAGGAGCCCGGCAAGAACCATTGAACGGGCGACATTCAATCCTCTTCCGGCCCGGCGGGGCTCTGCGGTTTCCGGCAACGTGATTGCCTGTCCTTTCCTGGTTGGTAGGCCGATCCCCGGTCAGCCGTGGTGCTTCCTTGGCACCCTGGATTTCCAGCATGGCACAGCCCCGGCGGGCAAAAGCCGCCGGATGCGCCCAACGGCGCAACTGCAACGGGAACGATATGAGGCCGATATGAAGTTGATACCTAATGACGGCGGACCGGCCGGAACTGCCGGATCCGGTGTTCGCTGTCAGCTTCGGGTGCCGGGCCTTGGCATCAGCCCTCGGTATCGGGCCGGTGCTGCCTGCTGGCGTAAGATGGTAGGTACCGCTGAGACGCGACGGGGATGCCGCCGCAGATCAGCCAGCAGCTAGTCTTTCGAGATCGAGGGGATCACGGGCCCGCGGGCCAACACCATGACTGAATCAGCTAACGGAAAGCGCAGGCTTGTCACCGGCGAGAGCACAGCGGGAGAGTTTCCCCATACACTCCCTGGCGTCCGCACCGAAGTAGTCCTCTTCGACAACTCCGACCAGATGGTTCAGTCCCTCGGCAGCCATGATGAAGCCTTGCGGTTCATCGAAGAACAATTCCCTGACGTGAACTTTCACGTCCGCGGAAACGAGCTTTCCATCAGCGGACCGGCCACGGACGTGCCGCGGATCATGCGGCTCCTCCACGAGGTCCGGGGACTTGTGGCACGCGGCACGGTCATCAGCCCGGCAGTACTGCAGCAACTCGTGGCCCTGCTCCGCAGCCAGTCCATGCAGAACCCGGTGGACGTGCTGACCCACGACATCCTGTCCAGCCGCGGCAAAACGATCCGGCCGAAGACGCTGAACCAGAAGAACTACGTTGATGCCATCGATGCCAACACCGTGATCTTCGGGATCGGTCCAGCCGGTACGGGAAAGACCTACCTTGCCATGGCCAAGGCCGTCCAGGCCCTGCAGCAGAAAGAGGTCAGCCGCATCATCCTGACCCGGCCGGCGGTCGAAGCAGGGGAGCGGCTTGGTTTCCTGCCCGGCACCTTGAGCGACAAAATCGATCCGTACCTGCGCCCGCTGTACGACGCCCTGCACGACATGATGGACCCGGAGTCCATTCCGCGGCTCATGGCAGCAGGAACCATCGAAGTGGCGCCGCTCGCCTATATGCGCGGCCGCACCCTTAATGACGCCTTCATCATCCTCGACGAGGCGCAGAACACCACGCCCGAGCAGATGAAGATGTTCCTCACCAGGCTGGGATTCGGGTCCAGGATGGTGGTTACGGGCGACGTCACCCAGGTGGACCTGCCCTTCGGCACTCGGTCCGGGCTGCGGATCGTCGAGGAAATCCTGCAGGGCATAGAGGGCGTGAACTTTTCCGTCCTGGACGCCGCGGACGTGGTCCGGCACCGGCTGGTGGGCGACATCGTTAATGCCTACAGCATCTGGGACGACGTCCAGCGGAACAGGGTCAAGCATTCGGCAGGCCGGGAAAAACGGGGGGAACACGCGTGAGCATCGAGGTGAACAACGAGTCCGGGCTCCAGGTGGATGAATCGGAACTTGTTGCCTTGTCCAGGTACATCTTTGAGCAGCTGTACATTCATCCGCAGGCCGAACTGTCCATCCTCCTCGTGGACGAGCCGGCCATGGAGAAGCTCCACATCGAGCTGATGGACGAGCCCGGCGCCACCGACGTCCTGTCAGTGCCCATGGACGAACTGACCCCGGGCACTCCTGACCGGCCCACACCCCAAGGCATGCTCGGGGATATCGCCGTATGCCCGCAGGTGGCCAAGGTCCAGGCGAAGAACGCCGGCCACTCGCTGCAGGACGAGATGCTGCTGCTGACCACGCACGGCATCCTGCACCTGCTGGGTTATGACCACGCCGAGCCTGAGGAGAAGGCCGAGATGTTCGGGCTCCAGCGCGAACTCCTTTCCGGCTTCACCGGCAAAGAAGCGCCCGCCGAGACTACCCAGTGACCCCTTTGCTCCTCGTCGCGATGGCCCTGGCTTTCCTCGGTATCGCGGCAGTACTGACCGCGGCTGAGGCCGCCTTCAATTTCCTCCCGCGCCACGACGCCGAGGAAGCACTCCTGAAGAGCCGCGGCACCGCCATGCGGCGGATCCTGGCCCAGCCCGTCGCCCATATCCGGGCCCTGCGGTTCTGGCGCATCTGGTTCGAGATGGCCTCCGCGGTTGCCGTCGCCGTCCTGCTCTACAGCCTGCTGGACAACATCTGGTTAGCAGGACTGGCTGCCACAGGCATCATGGCCCTGCTGGGGTTCGTTATTGTCGGTGTTTCGCCGCGCCAGCTCGGCAGGCTCCACTCAGCTGCCGTGGTGCGCTTCACCGCGCCGATGATCCGCTTCCTCACCTGGGTCCTGGGACCCATCCCGGGCTGGCTCGTGGCCTTGGGAAGCGCAGCTGCCCCCGGCGCACCCAGCGGCGATGAGGCTTTCTTCAGTGAGCAGGAATTCCGCGAACTGGTGGACCGGGCCAGCGAATCCGACATGATCGAGGACACCGAGGCTGAGATGATCCAGTCCGTCTTCGACTTCGGCGACACCCTGGTCCGGGCCGTCATGGTGCCCCGGACAGACATCCTCAGCATCGAAGCCGGCTCCAGCCTCCGCCGGGCCATGTCGCTCTTCCTCCGTTCGGGATATTCCAGGATTCCCGTCATCGGCGAAGATACGGACCACATCCTGGGCATCGTGTACCTCAAGGACGTAGCGGCAGTCCTCCACGAGCTGGCACCCGGCGAGGAACCGCCCCTGGTGGATTCCCTGGTCCGGGAAGTCCGGTACGTCCCCGAGTCGAAGCCGGTCAGCGACCTGCTGCGGGAGCTGCAAAAAGAATCCACGCACGTGGCCATCGTGATCGATGAGTACGGCGGCACCGCCGGCCTCGTCACCCTTGAGGACCTGATTGAGGAAATTGTGGGCGAAATCGTGGACGAGTACGACACCGAAAGTGCCGAGGCTGTGGAGCTTGGGGATGGCTCCTACCGCGTCAGCGCCCGGATGAGCATCGATGACCTCGGCGAGCTTTTTGACATCGAGCTCGACGACGACGAAGTGGACACCGTGGGCGGCCTGCTCGCCAAAGCGCTGGGCCGCGTGCCCATCGTCGGCAGCCACGTGGAAGTGGACGGGGTGTCGCTGCGGGCCGACAGGCTCGAAGGACGCCGTAACCGCGTCAGCCACATCATTGCGGCGCCCGTTCCAAAAGTAGACACTGACCTTGAAGACCTCTTCCAAGAGGCGGAAGCAACCCAGCAGGGAGTTCCACGTGAGCAAGAAAAATAAGGCCGTCGGCGAAGAGGATTTCGGTGGCTTCCATGCAGGGTTTTCGGTCCTGGTGGGCCGTCCCAACGCCGGCAAGTCCACGCTGACCAACGCGCTGGTGGGCAAGAAAGTGGCCATCACTTCCGCCAAGCCGCAAACCACCCGCCACACCATCCGCGGAATTGTCCACCGGGAGGACGCGCAGTTGATCCTGGTGGACACACCGGGCCTGCACCGTCCCCGCACCCTGCTTGGCAAGCGCCTGAACGACCTTGTGGCGGACACCTTGGCGGAGGTGGACGCCATCGGCTTCTGCCTGCCCGCGAACGAAAAGATCGGCCCGGGCGACAGGTACATCGCGGCCCAGCTCGCGGCCGTTGGCCGCAAGCCCATTATCGCCATCGTCACCAAAGCGGACCTGGTCGACAGGCAGGCCCTCACCGAGCAGCTCCTGGCAGTCGCCGCGCTCGGGCGCGAAGTGCTGGGGGAGGAAGGCTGGAAGGATATCGTTCCAGTGTCCGCCAGCGACGGCTTCCAGGTGGAAACGGTCGCCGACGTGCTGATCAGCCACATGCCGCCGTCGCCCCCGCTGTACCCGGACGGGGAGCTGACCGACGAACCGGAGGCCGTAATGGTAGCCGAGCTCATCCGGGAAGCGGCGCTGGAAGGCGTCCGCGACGAACTGCCGCATTCCCTCGCTGTAGTGGTGGAAGAGATCGTCCCCCGGGAGGACCGCCCGGACGACAATCCCCTCCTGGACGTCCGGGTGAACCTCTATGTGGAGCGCCCGTCGCAGAAGGCCATCATCATTGGCAAGGGCGGCAGCCGGCTGCGCGAAGTAGGCACCAATGCACGCAAGGGAATCGAAGCGCTCCTGGGAACGCGCGTCTACCTCGACCTGCATGTAAAGGTCGCCAAGGACTGGCAGCGGGACCCGAAGCAGCTGGTCAAGCTGGGCTTCTGAGCCCTGCAACCGGTGCCGGCCCTGGCCGCCCGGCAATTTCCCAGACTGGACCACTAAAATGGACCGGATTCAGAATCTAGAGGAAGGTTCCTTACGTGGGGCGAGGCCGCGAAAAGCGCGAAAACGGAGCTGACGTGTCAGCCGGGGGACCGAGGTCCAGGCACGCGGAAGTTGGCACCGTTGGAGCCGCGCGCCACCTGGGGCCCGAACGGGGGATGCCGGTGTGGTTGAAGATCGTCACCGGCATCCTGTCGCTGGCGATGATCGGCGCCCTTGCGTTCGCCGGATTCTGGTTCGTCCGGCTGCAAAGCAACATCTCCAAGGCGCCGCTGAATGCGGGCGGCGGAAATACGGACGCTGCGGTGAACGACTCGACGGGGCGGATGCAGATCCTGATCCTGGGTTCGGACACCCGTGACGGCCTGAACGGCGGCTACGGTACCTCGGATGATTCGAACGGCTACGGCAAGTCCGACGTCATGATGCTGATGGACATTTCCGAGGACAACAAGCGCGTCAGCGTGATCAGCTTTCCGCGCGACCTGCTGGTCGACATCCCGGAGTGCAAGGACGAGAAGACCAACGAGACCTATGCGGCCCGCAGGGGTGTGATGATCAATGAGGCCATGGGCGAGGCGGGTATCGGCTGCGCCGTGGACACCGTTAACAAGTTGACCGGCTTGAAAGTGGACCACTTCATGATGGCGGACTTCAACGCGGTGAAGGAACTTTCCAACGCCGTGGGAGGCGTGGACGTCTGCATCAGTGACCCCGTATACGATCCCGATTCGCGGCTGCGGCTGCCCGGGGGAACCTCCGCGGTGCAAGGTGAGATGGCCCTGGCCTTCCTCCGCACCCGCCATGCATTTGCCGACGGCGGTGACCTGGGACGCATCAAGGCCCAGCAGGGATTCCTTTCCTCGCTCACCCGGAAAATCAAGGACGAAGGCACGCTGTCCGATCCCGGCAAGATGCTGAAGATCGCCGACGTTGTGACCCAGAACCTGACCGTGGACGAGGGCCTGGCTTCAGTGCCCACGCTGCTGACCATCGGCAACCGGCTTAAAGACATCGATATCAGCAAAGTCGCGTTCGTGGCGGTTCCCACCACGCCGGCGCTCGTGGATCCCAACAGGCTGCAGATCGCCGAACCGGCCGGTTCCCAGCTGTTCTCCGCCCTGCAACAAGACATCGACCTGACCGACCCGACGGCGCCCACCACAGCCGCACCCAGCGAGACGCCCACAGCAGCCCCGACGGAGACGGCCGCCCCGCTCCCGGCCTATGACAAGGCGCTCCAGCCCGTCACCGTGGCCAACGGAACCGGCCTTCCCGGCCGGTCGCAGGAGATCGTGCAGGCCTTGATCGCCGGCGGTTTCACCCAGACCGGACGGTTCGAAGCAGTCGCGGTGGCCCAGTCCGTGGTCTACTACGGGACGGGCTTCGAGGACGTAGCTGCCGACGTCGCCGCGCAGCTGGGGATACCCGCAGCCCAAATCCTGCCCGCACCGGCCGTATCCGGCGTCCAGGTGTACCTCGGCACCGACTTCACCTCCGGCACCACCTACGGCGCGGACGTTGCGCTGCCGGAGAATATCGTCAACCAGACAGCCGGGGACACACTCTGCCAGCAGGCCAACCCGATGCTTATCGTCAACAACTAGCAGGGACTGGGCCCAGGCCTGGAAATACCAGCACTAAAAATCGGGGCCCGCGATAGCAGGCCCCGATTTTTTGGCTGCTACCAGATGCTGACGCGCTCCCCGGGAGCCATCCACATGCCGTCCTGCTCAGTGACGCTGAAGGCTTCCTGGAAGGCGTCGAGGTTCTTGGCAATGGCGTTGGTACGGAATTCATTGGGGGAGTGCGGGTCCGTTGCCAGCCGGCGGATCGCTTCCTCGCCCCGGATCACCTGACGCCAGCCGGCGGCCCAGGAAGCAAAAAAGCGCTGGTGGCCGGTGAGGCCGTCCAGGACCTCGGGTTCCTTGCCGTCGAGGCTGATCAGGTAGGCCTTGTAGGCGATGGCCAGGCCGGCAAGGTCGCCGATGTTTTCGCCGAGGGTAAGCCGGCCGTTGACGTTATGTCCGGGCGCGGCATAGGGGGAAAGCGCATCGTACTGCGCCACCAGTTTCGCCGTGAGCTGTTCAAAGGCCTTCCGGTCCTCGTCAGTCCACCAGTTCCGCAGGGCGCCGCCGCCGTCGAACTGGGACCCTTGGTCGTCGAAGCCGTGGCCTATTTCGTGTCCGATGACCGCCCCGATTCCGCCGTAGTTCACGGCATCGTCGGCGTCGGCGGTGAAGAACGGCGGCTGCAGGATCGCCGCCGGGAAGACAATCTCGTTCATCATCGGATGGTAATAGGCGTTGACGGTCTGCGGGGTCATCAGCCACTTGTTGCGGTCCACGGGCTTGCCTACCTCGTCCAGGTGCCGGTCGACGTCGGCATTATGGGCGCGCTCCACATTGCCCAGGAGGTCAGCGGGGTCGATCTCCACAGCGGAGTAATCAATCCACTTCTCCGGGTAGCCGATCTTCGCCCGGAACCCCTCCAGTTTCCGCAGCGCCTCGGCTTTGGTGGCCTCACCCATCCAGCCCACCGCGGTGATGCTCTGCCGGTAGGCCTCAATGAGGTTGGCAACGAGCGTTTGCATGCGTGCCTTGTGGGTTTCCGGGAAATGCCGGGCCACGTAGATCTGTCCCACGGCTTCGCCGAGGGCACCCTCCACCACACCCACACCGCGTTTCCAGCGGTCCTTGTTCCGCGGCGTGCCGCTGATGGTGGTGCCGTAGAACGCAAAATTGGCGTCGACGAAGGCCGAGGACAGGTAGGGCGCGGCGGCACTGACCACCCGCATGGCGAGCCATTCCTGCCAATGAGCAAGAGGCTCGGACTCGACAAGGGCCGCCGCTCCGTCGAAGAACGGCGGGGTGCTCACCACGATCTCCTGCCGTTTGGCCTCGTCGATACCGGCGGCTGCGAACCACCTGGAGAGCAGCGGGAACATGGCGGACGCCTCGTCCGCCGTCTTCAGGTTGTAAGTCTTTTGCGGGTCCCGCAGCGTGACGTTGTCCCAGTGGTGGCCGGCGAGTTTGGTTTCCAGCGCCACTACCCGCCCGGCGGCGGCCCCCGCTTCCCTAACACCTGCCAGTTCGAACAGGGTCTTTACATGTGCCTCGTACGCGGTCACCATTGGCGCGAACTTTTCTTCCCGGTAGTAGGACTCGTCGGGCAGTCCGAGGCCGCCCTGGCCCACATACAGGAGGACCCGGTCGGGATTGCCGGCGTCCGGCGCCGGGTAGATGTAGAAGAGCCCGCCGACATCGGCGCGGAACAACCGGCCCGCCAGGGAGACCAGGTCTGCCACGGAGGTGGTGGCAAACACCTCCGCGAGCCGCTGGCGGATCGGTTCCATGCCCCTGGCTTCAACGGCAGCTTCGTCCATGAAGCTGTTGTAGAGGTCCCCGACCTTCTGCTCGATGCCGCTGGCAGCCGCGCCCTTCGCTGCCGCCTCCTCGATGATGTCGCGGACAGCGATTTCTGAGCCGTCGCGGAGCGCCGTGAAAGTCCCTTCGAGGGGCCGGTCATCGGGAATCTCGGTGGCCTTCAGCCACGCCCCGTTCACGTGCTGGTAGAGGTCATCCTGCGGCCGGACGGTGTTATCAAAGGTGGACAGGTCGATCCCCGAAATGGGCACGGAAGCTCCTTTTGATGAAGAGCCGCGGCCAGCGGAGTACCGGGCGGCGTCTGCATGATGGACGTAACGGACGGTAGTGCCCTTTCATCTTACGCACCCGTGCTACTCTCAAATTGTGCGTGCAGAGCTTCTTCTTCTTAGCTGCCGCGGCGAGGCCTCAGACGCGATCTAGCGCAAGGCCCACCCTCGCTGCGGAGTTTGTGTTGCCCGGCCACCTTTCAAGAAGAACCACAGAAAAGGCCCCGAAAGTAATGCGAAACGCACAAAAGCCCTCCGGAATGCCCGCCCACCGCTACACGCCGTTCCAGGACCAGATCAAAGTTGAGCTGCCGGACCGCACCTGGCCGGACAAGATCATCACCAAGGCCCCGCGCTGGTGTGCAGTGGACCTGCGGGACGGCAACCAGGCCCTGATCGATCCGATGAGCCCGGCCCGCAAGATGAAGATGTTCGACCTGCTGGTCCGGATGGGCTACAAGGAGATCGAGGTCGGCTTCCCCTCCGCTTCCCAGACAGACTTCGACTTTGTCCGCCAGCTCATCGAGGGCAACCACATCCCGGACGATGTCACCATCCAGGTCCTGACACAGGCGCGCGAGCACCTGATCGAACGGACCTATGAGTCCCTGGTGGGCGCCAAGCAGGCCATCGTCCACCTCTACAACTCCACCTCAGTGCTGCAGCGCCGCGTGGTGTTCAACCAGGATGAGGACGGAATCCTGGATATCGCCCTCCAGGGTGCACGGCTGTGCAAGAAGTACGAAGAAACACTCGTGGACACGCACGTGACCTACGAGTACTCGCCGGAATCCTTCACCGGTACAGAGCTGGAATACGCCGTGCGCGTGTGCAACGCCGTCGCCGATGTTTTTGAAGCCTCCGCGGACCGCCAGGTCATCATCAACCTGCCCGCCACCGTAGAAATGGCCACCCCCAACGTCTACGCGGATTCCATCGAATGGATGAGCCGCCACCTGCACCCGCGGGAGGGCATCATCCTCAGCCTGCACCCGCACAACGACCGCGGAACGGGCGTTGCCGCCGCGGAACTGGGCTACATGGCCGGCGCCGACCGGATCGAAGGCTGCCTGTTCGGCAACGGCGAGCGGACCGGGAACGTGGACCTGGTCACCCTGGGCCTGAACCTTTTCGTCCAGGGCATCGATCCCATGATCGACTTCTCCAACATCGACGACGTCCGCCGGACGGTGGAGTACTGCAACCAGCTGCCTGTCCCGGAGCGTTCCCCCTACGGCGGCGACCTCGTCTTCACCGCGTTCTCGGGATCCCACCAGGACGCGATCAAGAAGGGCTTCGAGGCCTTGGAGCGGGACGCGGCCGCCGCCGGCAAGGACGTTTCCGACTTCACCTGGCAGGTCCCGTACCTGCCCGTGGACCCCAAGGACCTGGGCCGCAGCTACGAGGCCGTCATCAGGGTCAACTCGCAGTCCGGCAAGGGCGGCGTTGCCTACCTGCTCAAGAACGAGCACAGCCTCGACCTGCCGCGCCGCGCCCAGATCGAATTTTCCGGTGTGATCCAGAAGCGCACGGATACTGTGGGCGGGGAAGTCAGCGGGGCCCAGCTGTGGCAGGTCTTCCAGGACGAGTACCTGCCGTCCGGGAAAACCGACGGGCAGTGGGGACGTTACTCCCTGGGCGGGGTCAAGACGGAAACCGATGACGACGGCGGCATGACGCTCCACGCCTCCCTCACCGTGGACGGCGTGCAGGTGCAGCGTACGGGCACCGGAAACGGTCCTATCGCCGCGCTACTGAGCATCCTGCGGGAAGACGGCGTGGACGTCCGGGTGCTGGACTACAGTGAGCACGCCCTTTCCGAGGGTGGCAATGCGATGGCCGCCGCCTACGTGGAATGCGCCGTGGGTGAGCGGGTGCTCTGGGGTGTGGGCGTTGACGCCAACACCAGCATGTCGTCACTCAAGGCCGTTATTTCAGCGGTCAACCGCGCCATCCGGGACGTCCGGGCCTGATGCGCACCGTTGTGCCGCCGGGAGGGCCCGGGCGGCACAACGGCGCGGCCGCTCCGGTTCCGGCTCCCTCGCACCGGGCGAGGCGTGACCGCAAAGAAATGGGAAGATAAGGCGTGGTCCAACACTCTTTCGCCTCCCGGGCGTACCGGGACGACGCCGTCGTCCTCCGTACCCACAAACTGGGTGAAGCGGACCGCATCATCACGCTCCTGACCAAGCACCACGGCCAGGTCCGGGCTGTCGCCAAGGGCGTCCGGCGGACCAGCAGCCGGTTCGGTGCCCGCCTTGAGCCCTTTATGGTGGCGGACCTGCAGCTTGTGTCCGGGAAGACCTTGGACATCGTCACCCAGGCAGTGGCCAAAGGGGCCTACGGCGGAAGCATCGCCGCGGACTACGGCCGGTACACCGTTGCCGCCGCTATGACGGAAACGGCCGAGAAACTCACCGACGTTGACGGCGAGTCGGGAACCGCGCAGTACAACCTGCTGGTCGGGGCGCTTGCTTCGCTTAGCCGGGACGAACACGCCGCGGGGCTGATCCTGGACTCCTACCTGCTGCGGGCACTCGCCACCGGGGGCTGGGCTCCGAGCTTCACGGATTGTGCCCGCTGCGGACTGCCCGGCCCGCACAACGCCTTCTCCGCGCCCCTTGGCGGGATGGTGTGCGCCGGGTGCAGGCCGCCGGGCTCGCCGGCGCCGGCGGCGGAAACAGTGAGGTTGCTGGCCGCGCTGCTGACCGGGGACTGGGCAACGGCGGACGCCTCGCTGCCCGTGCACCGCAAGGAAGCCGGCGGCCTGGTGGCCGCTTACCTGCAATGGCATCTTGAACGCGTACTGAAGTCCCTCAAACATGTGGAGCGCAGCTGACAGTGGCCTTGGGAAAAAAGAAGAACACATCCCCTCAGCGGACGCACCCCGTGGCCGCCCCCTACCCGCACCCCTCGGGGGCTGTGGCGCCGTCCATTCCAGCGGAGTTCATTCCACGCCACGTGGCTATCGTGATGGACGGAAATGGCCGCTGGGCCAACCAGCGTGGATTGCCGAGGATCGAAGGGCATAAAGCCGGGGAGCCCGCACTCCTGGACGTTATGGCCGGGGCCATCGAGCTCGGTATTGAGTATGTCAGCGTCTACGCCTTTTCCACCGAAAACTGGCGGCGTTCCCCGGAGGAAGTGCGCTTCCTCATGGGATTTAACAAGGATGTGCTGCGCAGGCAGCGGAACCAGCTCGACGAATGGGGTGTACGGGTCCGCTGGTCCGGCCGCCGGCCGCGGCTTTGGGGCTCGGTGATCCGCGAACTCGAAGAGGCCGAGCAGTTCACCGCCGGCAACAGCACCTGTACGTTGACCATGTGCGTTAATTACGGCGGCCGCGCGGAGATCACCGATGCGGTCTCGGCCATCGCCGCCGACGTGGCAGCGGGCAGGCTGAAGCCCGGCGCCATCACTGAGCGGACCATCCAGAAATACCTGGACGAACCGGACCTTCCGGACGTCGACCTTTTCCTGCGCAGCTCGGGGGAGCAGCGGCTGTCCAACTTCCTGCTCTGGCAGTCCGCTTACGCCGAGTTCGTGTTTATGGACACGCTGTGGCCCGACGTCGACCGACGGACCCTGTGGGCTGCAGTGGAAGAGTACGCCCGGCGGGACCGCCGGTACGGAGGCGCCGTTGATGCCGCCAAGCCCTCAGACGTGGATTCCACCCGGTAGACCTGTCAGGCCTGTCCGGAATAACTTCCCTTCCGCCGGGTTCCCGTTAGGCGGGCCCGGCATACCCCCGAAGCCAGCGCGCCAGCCTTGCATAGGCGTCGGCGCGGACGTTGGCCGGGGAGAGAAACACATCGTGCAGGGCTCCGTCGATCCTTTCAACCGTCACAGTGCGGCCCAGGGTGAGGGCCCGTGCGGCAATAACGTTGACGTCAAGTACCGCATCCGTCCGCCGCATTTCTTCTGACCAGAAGAGTCCGTTGGCGCTTCCGCGGGACAGCAGCACCAGGACGGGAACTTCGATATTGAGGCCGCGGGCTACCTTCCCGTGGCCGGCGAGCACCGCGCTGAGCCAACCCGCCCGGACGGGAAACGCCATCGGCGGGCGGTACTGGTCATCAAGGGCCCATTCGCCGTCCGCCGCGCTGCTGATGGTGCGCCAGTAGAAACCGCGCGGCGGCAGCCGCAGCACCGCCTCCGGCCGGAAACGCGCCACCGGCCCCACCATGCCGGATGCTGCCCGACGCACCAGGGCGCTCCCATGCATTTCCAGCCACGGGCTGTTGAGGATGAGCTGCGAGACGGCCCCGGGGTGCCGGCTTGCCCACAGAACCGCAATCAGCCCGCCCGTCGAATGCCCCATCAGGGTCAGCGGCAGGGCAGCGCCTTCCTGGCTGATAAGCCGGGACGCCGTCTCAATTTCGGCGTCATAATCGGCCAGGTCGGACACATAGCCGCCCGGCGACCCCGGGCGTAGGCTCCGCCCGTGGTTGTGCATATCCAGGGCGTAAAACTCGTAACCAGCGGAGGACCAGAAACGCGCCAGGTCAACGTTGAAGAAATAGTCACTCCAGCCGTGCAGGAAAAGCACAGCCCTGCGTGGCTTCGGGAAGCGCACGGGTTCCCCGCCGGACTCCTGCTGGCCTGGTTCCTGCTGGCCTGGTTCCTTCAGGACGGGCCGGAACCGGACCAGGGTGGCGGTCCTTTCCACGCCGTCGTGTCCGGCGGCCGAAAAGGTATGGGACTCGAACTCGTCGCCCAGGATGTCCCGCTGCCATGCCATGGCTTTATGCTAATCCGACTGCCCGTCGGCGCGGCTGGCCAGGTCCGGATCCGCGGTAGCCCAGCCCTTGTGGCGGAGGTTCGTTTTGGTGTGGCGCCGCCAAGGCGGAAAACTGGAAGGCATGCGCATTTATCCCACCTTCTTCAAGCTGGCCTTTTCATGGATGGACGCCGAGCGCGCCCACACAATCGGGTTCAAGGGCATCAGGCTTGCGCACCGCTCCGGCGCAGGAAAAATCCTGGCAAAACTGACAGCGCCGGCACCATCGCTGCAGACAACGGCGTTTGGCATCACTTTTCCGTCACCCTTCGGGCTTGCCGCCGGCTTCGACAAGGAAGGCCATGGCATTGAAGCCCTCACGGAACTCGGCTTCGGCCACGTCGAGGTGGGAACCATCACCGGGCAGGCCCAGCCCGGCAACGAAAAGCCGCGCCTGTTCCGCCTGGTTGAGGACCGCGCTGTCATCAACCGGATGGGATTCAATAACGACGGCGCCACCACCGTGGCCCCGCGGCTGGCGGCTGCGCGTGCCGCGCTTCAGCGCAGGCACCCTTCGGTGCGCCCCGTCATCGGCGTCAACATCGGCAAGACCAAAGCGGTGGAACTGGGGGATGCCGTGGAAGACTACCTGGCCAGTGCGCGCAGCCTCGCACCCGCCGCGGATTACCTGGTGGTCAACGTCAGTTCGCCCAACACGCCTGGGCTCCGGCTCCTGCAGGATGTGGAAAGCCTCCGCCCGCTGCTCACCGCCGTGGGCGGAGAAGCAGACCGTGCAGCAGGCCGCCACGTTCCGTTGCTGGTGAAGATCGCCCCTGACCTGAGCGACGAGGATATCGACGACGTCGCCCGCCTTGCGCTGGACCTGAAGCTGGACGGCATCATCGCCACCAACACCACCATTGCCCGCACCGGGCTGGCTTCCCCCGCGGAACAGGTGGAAAGATGCGGGGCAGGCGGGCTTTCCGGCGCACCGCTGAAACAACGCTCCCTCGAAGTGCTTCGGCGGCTCAAAAAGGTCACGGGCGATTCCCTGGCCCTGGTGGCAGTTGGCGGCGTGGAGACTGCCCAGGATGTCCAGGACAGGCTCGACGCCGGAGCAACCCTGGTGCAGGGGTACACGGCCTTCCTCTATGAAGGACCGTTCTGGGCCGCCCGTATCAACCGCCAGCTGGCGAAGAACCGCCGCGCCTGAGCTGCCGGTTTAATTCGTACCGATTCAATGCTTAAGCAGATAACCCCGGCGGTCATCCCGCCGGGGTTATCTCTTGTCTTAGGCAGCTTGAGTCCTGCGGGCCGCGTCAGGCCGGGTACTGCCCGCGCTTAACCTGGGGTTTGGGCAGGCGCAGCTTGCGGAACTGCAGGGAGCGCATGGAGCCGTACCAGACGGTTCCCCGCTCCACCTCGCCGAATTTCGCGGCCAGCCGCTTGCGGAGCTGGCGGGAAAGGATGAACACATCCACGAAAACGGCCAGGAACATCACCCAGAACCCGCCCAGGACATAAATCATCATGTCGCTTGATGCCGGCACCACGAGTGAAACGAGCACAAAGACCAGCGCACCGAACATCAGGTATTCGCCGAGGCTGAACCGGGCGTCCACGTAGTCGCGGGCAAAGCGCTTCTGCGGGCCTTTGTCCCGCAGCGGCAGGAACTTCTCGTCGCCGGTGTCCAGCGCCTGGCGCATCTTGAGCCGCTGGTCCTGCACAGCCTGGCGCTCGGCAGCCTTCGAGGCTTTCCGGTCCTCCGGCACCAGCGGGCGCCTGCGGGCCGCTTCCTGCGCCTTGCGCGTCGGGGTGGGGGCTCCCTTGCCGGCTACGCCGGCCTGCCCCGCCGCAGCATCCGAGGCCTGCTGGTCTATTGATTCCTGCGCCGAGGGCGCTTCCTTTTTACGTCCGAACACCTGAACAGAATACCCTGCGGGACGGCCCCGGTTTCCTGTCCCCGGACATGCCTGCGGTGACGGCCAATGTGACGAGGGTAATGTTTTTTCCATGACTTCACCCTCACAGGCAACCCCGGACAGTATTGCCGGAGCCCGACCCGCCGGCTCCGGCGCAGGCCCAGGCAGGGAAGACCTCCGGGCCGCCATAGACCGCACCTTCGAGCAGACCCTTGCCCGCCTCAAGGAACTCGTCGCGATTCCCGGTATCGCCTGGCCCAGCTTTGACAGGTCGCCCCTGGAACGCAGTGCAGAAGCCGTGGCGGTGCTGCTGCGGGATTCGGGTCTCGAGGACGTCCGGATCCTGGGCTGTGACAAGCCGGACGGCACCCCCGGCGGTCCCGCCGTCGTCGCCCGCCGTCCCGCCTTTGAAGGCAAGCCGACCATCCTGCTGTACGCGCACCATGATGTCCAGCCCGCAGGCGACGAGTCGTTGTGGGACACGGAGCCGTTCACCGCAGTCGAGAAGGACGGGCGGCTCTACGGCCGCGGCGCCGCGGACGACAAAGCCGGCATCATGGCCCACATCGCCGCCTACGCTGCTGTCGCTGAAGTCCTCGGGGCCGGGCTTGGCCTGGGAGTTACCTTCTTCATCGAAGGTGAAGAGGAAGCCGGCTCTCCCACCTTCCGGCCTTTCCTGGAGGCAAACCGGGAACTGCTCCGTGCCGACGTCATCGTCGTCGCCGATTCCAGCAACTGGAAGGTGGGTGTTCCCGCCCTGACAACGAGCCTCCGGGGGCTTGTGGACGGGACCATCGAAGTCCAGGTCCTGGAGCACGCCGTGCACTCAGGGATGTTTGGTGGCCCGGTGCTGGATGCCCCCACGCTGCTCGCGCGCCTGATCGCCACCCTCCATGACGACGACGGCAACGTCGCCATCGCGGGGCTCGTCGCCTCCGATACCACCTCAGTGGATTTCCCCGAGGCCGATTACCGGGCCGATGCCTCAGTGCTCGACGGTGTCCGCCTGGCCGGCACGGGCAGTATCGCGTCGCGGCTCTGGACCAAGCCCGCGCTGTCAATCATCGGTTTTGACGCACCGGCCGTGGATGTGGCATCCAATACGCTGCTGCCCAAGGCGCGGGCCAAGTTCAGCCTGCGGTTGGCACCCGGGCAGGCGCCCGAAGAAGCGATGGAGGCAGTCCGCAAGCACGTTGAGGCCAACGCTCCGTTCGGTGCGAAGGTCACCTTCACGCCGGGGGAGAGCGGCAACCCGTTCCAGACGGACACTTCCTCAGCGGCTGCAGCCATAGCGATGTGGGCGTTGGGAGAGGCGTGGGGCGTGCCGGCAGTGGAGACAGGAATCGGCGGTTCCATTCCGTTCATCGCCGACCTCACGGAGCTATACCCGGAAGTCCAGATCCTGGTGACCGGTGTGGAGGACCCGGACTCGCGCGCACACAGCGCCAACGAGTCCCTGCATCTTGGTGACTTCCGGAAAGCCATCCTCGCCGAAGCGCTGCTGCTGGCCCGGTTAAACAGCGGCGGGCTCTAGCAATCAGCGCTCGAGGACAGGCTCCGCGGGAACAAGAGCGGCTCTCCCATGGTTACGTCAGGAGTTAGAGCTACAGGTGCGCCCCGCGTAGCATGTAGCTATAGCCCATACCGTATCCGTAGGGGCAGGCACCGTTAGCGCGGGGCCGCCAGACCGTCCTAAGAAGGTAGGCCAATGAGCACCGCAACCAATGAGAACAGCACCGAGACCACCAGCGCTGCCACTGATGAGCTGCCCGTCCACGAGGTCAACCTGACCGACGTCGCCGCAGGCAAGGTCCGCAGCCTCCTTGAGCAGGAAGGCCGCACGGACCTCCGCCTCCGCGTCGCCGTGCAGCCAGGCGGCTGCTCAGGGCTCATCTACCAGCTCTACTTCGACGAGCGACTCCTTGAGGGAGATGCCGTCCGCGACTACGACGGCGTTGAAGTAGTGGTGGACAAGATGAGCGTTCCGTACCTCAGTGGCGCCAGCATCGACTTCGAAGACACCATTTCGAAGCAGGGCTTCACCATCGACAACCCGAACGCCGGTGGCTCCTGCGCCTGTGGAGATTCGTTCCACTAGGACCGGTTGATTCGCCTGGTGCCGGCGCCGTGGCTCCCGCAGTCAACAACTGCAGGAGCCACGGCGCCGACATGTGGGCGAAACGCCCGGGGGAGCGGTAAGCTCTACACCGAGTAGTAAAACTTTTAGTGTGCCCGCGGCGCCGATGGCTGCCCGGACAACAGCAACAAGTAGGAAGGGCCGTCTGTGAGTTCGCAGAACCGAACCGGCAGCCGACGCAAAACGATCACCACGATCACAAGCTTGGCAATTGCCGGCGCGTTGGTTTTGACCGGATGTTCGCCAGAGGTAGAGAAGGGGTGGCTGCCCACAGAACGTGGCACCACCAGCAACAGCGACCGCATCATGGACCTCTGGGTCAACTCATGGATTGCCGCCCTTGCTGTGGGCATCATTACCTGGGGCTTGATCGTCTGGTGCCTTGTCGCCTACCGGCGCCGTAAAGGCACCGTCGGGTTCCCGCGGCAGACCAGCTTCAACCTCCCCCTGGAAGTCTTCTACCTGACCATTCCGCTGTTTATGGTCCTGGTGTTCTTCTACTTCACCGACCGTGACCAGCAGGCCATTGATGACCGGTCGCAGCCCGCCGACGTCGTTGTCGACGTCCGCGGCAAGCAGTGGGCCTGGGACTTCAACTACAAGTCCGGCGACGTCATCGAAGAAGACGTCCACGAGGCTGGCGTCCAGGCGCACCTCACCGGCAACACGATCGACAAGGAACAGCTTCCAACGCTGTACCTGCCCGTCAACAAGTCCGTTGACCTTGAGCTCAACTCCCGCGACGTGATCCACTCCTTCTGGGTTCCCGCCTTCCTGCAGAAGCGCGACATGATCCCGGGCAAGACCAACTACATCCGGTTCACCCCCACTGCAGAGGGCACGTACGACGGCAAGTGCGCCGAACTTTGCGGCGAGTACCACTCCGAAATGCTGTTCCGCGTCAAGGTGGTGTCGGAAGCTGAATTCCAGGCACACATGGAAGAGCTCAAGGCAGCCGGCAACACAGGCCTCCTCGGTGTGGAATACGACCGCAACCCGAACCTGAACGAAATTAAGTAAGGGGAGCGACGTGGCTACGTACACTCAATCCGCACCCACCGGAGTTCTCACAGCTCCCGTGGTTCCCAAATCCAAGGGGCGCATCGTCGTCAACTGGATCACCTCCACAGACCACAAGACCATCGGGTACATGTACCTGATCGCCTCGTTTGTCTTCTTCTGCCTCGGTGGCGTCATGGCGCTGCTGATCCGCGCCGAGCTGTTCGAACCCGGCATGCAGATCCTGCAGACCAAGGAGCAGTACAACCAGCTGTTCACCATGCACGGCACCGTGATGCTCCTGATGTTCGCCACCCCGCTGTTCGCAGGTTTCGCGAATGTCATCATGCCGCTGCAGATCGGTGCCCCCGACGTCGCGTTCCCCCGCCTGAATGCCCTGGCGTTCTGGTTCTTCCTCTTCGGCTCCACCATTGCGGTGTCCGGCTTCATCACCCCGCAGGGTGCTGCATCCTTCGGCTGGTTTGCCTACGCACCGCTCTCCAACACCACCTTCAGCCCCGGCATCGGTGGTGACCTGTGGGTGTTCGGCCTGGCGCTGTCCGGTTTCGGCACCATCCTCGGTGCAGTCAACTTCATCACCACCATCATCTGCATGCGCGCTCCGGGCATGACCATGTGGCGGATGCCCATCTTCACCTGGAACACCCTGGTCACCGCCATCCTGGTGCTCATGGCCTTCCCGCCGCTGGCCGCCGCGCTGTTCGCCCTGGGTGCCGACCGCCGCTTCGGTGCCCACATCTTCGACCCCGAAAACGGCGGTGCCGTCCTGTGGCAGCACCTGTTCTGGTTCTTCGGCCACCCGGAGGTCTACATCATCGCGCTGCCGTTCTTCGGCATCGTCTCGGAGATCTTCCCGGTCTTCAGCCGGAAGCCGATCTTCGGCTACAAGGGCCTGGTATACGCGACCATCGCGATTGCTGCCCTGTCCGTGACCGTGTGGGCCCACCACATGTACGTCACCGGCGCGGTGCTGCTGCCGTTCTTCGCGTTCATGACCATGCTCATCGCAGTGCCCACCGGCGTGAAGTTCTTCAACTGGATCGGCACCATGTGGCGCGGCTCGCTGACGTTCGAGACGCCCATGCTGTGGAGCATCGGCTTCCTGATCACGTTCCTCTTCGGCGGCCTCACCGGCATCATCCTGGCCTCCCCGCCGCTGGACTTCCACGTCTCCGACTCTTACTTCGTGGTGGCGCACTTCCACTACGTGGTGTTCGGCACCGTGGTGTTCGCGATGTTCGCAGGGTTTTACTTCTGGTGGCCCAAGTGGACCGGCAAGATGCTCAACGAGCGCCTCGGCAAGATCCACTTCTGGCTCCTGTTCCTCGGCTTCCACGGCACCTTCCTCATCCAGCACTGGCTGGGTGTCGAGGGTATGCCGCGCCGCTATGCGGACTACCTGGTGGAGGACAACTTCACCTGGATGAACCAGTTCTCCACCGTGGCCTCATTTGTCCTGGGTGCGTCGCTGATTCCGTTCTTCTGGAACGTCTACATCACCTGGCGCAGCGCCGAGAGGGTGCAGGTTGATGACCCGTGGGGCTTCGGTGCCTCGCTCGAGTGGGCCACGTCCTGCCCGCCCCCGCGGCACAACTTCACCTCGCTGCCCCGGATCCGTTCGGAGCGTCCCGCCCTTGACCTGCACCACCCCGAGCTTCGACAGGTCCACACCGTCGAGTCGCCGGCTCCCGCAGCCCAGACGCTCGGTAACGCCGACCAGAAGGACACTGCACAGTGAAAATTGAGTCATGGATCTTTGGTTCCGGAGTCTTCTTCTTCGTACCTGTCTCGATGGTGTACGGGTTCCTCACTGGTTGGGGTGAGTGGGTCGGTATCCTGGGGATCCTCCTGGTCGGTGGCCTCGCCGGCATGATCGGCGGCTACCTCGGCTTCACCGGCAAGCGTGTTGGAATGCGCCCGGAGGACCGCAGTGACGCCGAGATCCACGAGGGTGCCGGCGAACAGGGCCATTTCAGCCCCTGGAGCTGGTGGCCGCTGGTTCTGGGCATCTCCTGTGCTACAGGGTTCCTGGGTCTGGCAGTAGGCTTCTGGATTGTCTTTATCGCAGCAGGCCTGGCCGTTGTGGCACTCGTCGGCTGGGTTTACGAGTACAGCCGCGGCGACCACGCCCACTAGGCATCAAGCAGTAAACAACGATGGCGGGCCTCACCTGAAAAGGTGAGGCCCGCCGTCGTTGTTGTATCACTTGCGTGGCGTTGCAGCAGTGCCCGCGGACGCCGCAGGACGTGCCACTGCCAGAGCCGTTATCCGGCGCCCTGTGACTCCAGCAGCATGCCCAGGGTGCGGAGGGTTTCCTTAGCCTTTTCCCGGCTCAGCGGGCCTTGCAGGGCCGAATCCGCAATCGCCAGTTCCACTTCGCAACCATGATGGAAGTCGGCGGTCATGACCTGCAGCAGCGAACTGGCGTCAACGTCCCTGGTTCCCGCCTTGGTGATGGTCACTGGAAGCCCGGTTTCCGTGACTGCCCGGACAAATACCGCGGCCGGGCGCGCGTGCAGCCCGATCGAGGCTGTGACCACGGCCTTTTGTGTTGGCAACGGGACTCCTTCTGTATGACGGCCCCCTCCGTCGGTTATCGAATTTTTCCTGTCCAATATAGCGGCACTCCTTCCTGCCCAACGAAATGCTCCCGTGCTGTGGCGCGCAGTGGTCTAGACCCGTCCTAAAATGGCTAGGTGAACCTTATCCAAAGCGCAGTGTGCCGTGGCCGGTAACGCTGCAGCCATCCTGGGGGAAATCGACCGGACCAGCGGGACGGCCATCTACGTCCAGCTGCGGGAAATCCTCCGGACCTACATCGCCGAGTCGTGCCGGCCGGGATCGGCGCTGCCCTCGGAACGTGACCTGGCGGAGCGGTTCGGCCTCGCCAGGATGACCGTGCGGCAGGCAATCGACGCCTTGGTGGGCGAAGAAGTAATTGAGCGGGTAGTGGGGCTGGGGACTTTTGTGCGCAGGCCAAAGCTGGACCTGCAGGTCAAGCTGACCTCGTACAGCGAAGAGATGCAGCGCCGCGGGATGGTCCCGGCCGCGAAGGTCCTGAGCTTCGAACAGATCGGTGCCAGTGCTTTCCTTGCCCGTGAGCTCCAGTTGGACGAAGGGACACCGCTGGTGCGGTTCCGGCGCCTGCTGCTGGCTGATGGTGAGCCCATGAGCGTTGACGAGAACTTTATTCCGGCCCACCGTGTCCCGGGGCTGCTGGATGGAGAGCCGCCTACCTCGCTGTACAACGTCCTCAGTGAGCAGTACGGCCTGGTGATGGAGTGGGGGGAGGACATGATCGAAGCTACTGCTGCCTCACCCTCCACGGCCCGGCTGCTGAATGTCGAGGTAGGTGCTCCCTTGCTGAAAATCCAGCGCCACGCGTTCGTGTCCCGGACCATGGTGGACTATTCCGTGTCCTACTACAGGGCCGACCGGTACAAGCTGTGGGTTCCGCTGCAGCGCCCGGGCGCACGCCGGTCCCGAACCCACTGAAGGCACCGCACGCAGGGAGCTACTCCGCAACGCGGGGGAGGTGCTGTGCCTGGGAATGCAGGCGCTGGCGCGCATCAGGCAGCCGAACACAGAGAAGGCCCGGTCCTTGCGGACCGGGCCTTCTCTGTGTGGGAAGCGACTGGGCCTAGTGGCTCAGGCTCTTGGCTTCCTCGGGTGCTTCAACTGCCGCATGGCCGTGGCCGTGCGCGGCCTCCAGCTCCGCCGGGGTTGCCGGCGCCACCCGGTCCTCGAAGAACCAGCGGGAGAGGAAGGCACGGCGCTTCTCCTTGCGGGTCACCACGCCGTGTTCGTTGGGTACGGCGGGGAGGACCTCAGGCGACTCAAAGCCCACGAGCTTGTAGCGCTTGTACTCGTCCAGTGGTGCGTGCACCTCGATGAACTCTCCGTGCGGGAGGCGGACGATACGCCCGGTCTCGCGGCCGTGGAGGGCGATCTCGCGGTCCTTGCGCTGAAGGGCCAGGGCCACACGCTTGGTGACGATGAACGCAATGATCGGTCCGATGAAGAACAGGGTGCGCAGCCAGTACGTGACGTCGTTCAGCGACACACCGAAGTGCGTAGCGATGAGGTCGGAGCCGGCAGCAGCCCACATCACGCAGTACCAGACAAAACCTGCCATGCCGATCGCGGTGCGGGTCGGCGCGTTGCGGGGACGGTCCAGTACGTGGTGCTCGCGGTCGTCCTTGGTAATCCACCGCTCGATCCACGGGTACATGAACATGACCGTGAACAGAATGCCGGCCGGCACAAGGGCCGGCAGCAGGACGTTGAAACTGAAGACGTAACCGAACCAGTCCTGCTCTACCTGCCAGTTTCCCAATGTACCGGGCATCAGGCGCAGCGCGCCGTCGACGAAACCGATGTACCAGTCAGGCTGGGTACCGGCCGAAACGGGGGAGGGGTCGTAGGGGCCATAGTTCCAGATCGGGTTGATCGTGAAGAAGCCTGCCATCAGTGCCAGCACACCGAAGACGATGAAGAAGAAGCCACCGGCCTTCGCAGCGTAGACAGGACCCAGCGGGTAACCGACCACGTTGTTGTCGTTGCGGCCCGGGCCGGGGTACTGGGTGTGCTTGTGCACGACCACCATGAAGAGGTGCAGGACAATCATCAACAGGATCAGCGCCGGCACCAGCAGGATGTGCAGCATGTACAGGCGGCCGATGATGGCAGTGCCCGGGAACTCTCCGCCGAAGAGGAAGAACGAGATGTACGTGCCGACGACGGGGATGGACTTGATCACGCCGTCGATAATGCGCAGGCCGTTGCCGGAGAGCAGGTCGTCGGGGAGCGAGTAGCCGGTGAAGCCCGCGGCCATGGCGAGGATCAGGAGGACGCTGCCGACAACCCAGTTCATTTCGCGGGGCCTGCGGAAGGCTCCTGTAAAGAAGACCCTCAGCATGTGCACGGCGATGGAAGCCACGAACAGCAGTGCCGCCCAGTGGTGGACCTGGCGCATGAACAGTCCGCCGCGGACGTCGAAGGAGATGTCCAGGGATGAGCTGTAGGCGACTGACATCTCGACGCCCGAGAGGGGCACGTAGGAACCGTCGTAGTGCGTCTCCGCCATGGACGGATCGAAGAAGAATGTCAGGAAGGTGCCGGAAAGCAGCAGGATGACAAAGGAGTACAGTGCCACTTCACCGAACATGAAGGACCAGTGGTCCGGAAAGACCTTGCGGCCGAATTCGCGGAGGATTCCAGAACCGCCAACACGTGAGTCGACAAAGTCGGTAAACCGGCCTGTCTTGGTTTTGGCGACGAAAGCGGGCTCAGCTGTTGATGCTGCGCTCATGCATATCACGCTCCCAGTAACTTGGTCCTACAGGTTCTTCGAAGTCGCTGGTGGCGACCAGGTAGCCCTCGTCATCAACTGCGATGGGCAGCTGCGGGAGCGGCCGGCTGGCCGGGCCGAAAATCACCTTGCACTCTTGCGTGAGGTCAAAGGTGGACTGATGGCACGGGCACAGCAGATGGTGCGTCTGCTGCTCGTAGAGAGCAACGGGGCAACCGACGTGGGTGCAGATCTTGGAGTAGGCAACGATGCCGTTGTAACCCCAGTTCTCGCGGCCGGCGGAGGGGTTCAGCGATGCGGGATCCAGGCGCATGAGCAGCACAACGGCCTTGGCCTTCTCGTTGAGCTTGCCCTCGTGAAGTTCATTCAGGCCTTCCGGGATGACGTGGAAGGCTGAACCGATGGTGACGTCGGAGGCCTTGATGGGCGTTCCGTCAGGGTCGCGGGCGAGGCGCTTGAGCTTGCCGTCCGTGGGTGCCCACATGGTGTGGGCCAGCTTGTCGTCCGGGCGCGGTCCGAGGTCGCCGAAGATGGCAACCGCCGGCAGCGGCGCAAGAGCAACAGCACCGAGCAACGTGTTCCGGATCAGCGGACGGCGCTTGATGCCCGTCTCTTCCACGATGTCATCGACGATGCGGACTGCAGCCTGGCGGTCTTCTTCGTAGCGGATGGCGTGGCGCTCTTCGGAGACTTCGTGGTCCGGCATCAGGGCCTTGGCCCAGTGCACAATGCCGGTACCGATGCCGAGCATCGCGAACGCTGTTCCAATACCCAGGAGCATGTTCTGGAGCCGGATTTTTTCAATAGTTGATTCTCCGGCCCCCAGATCAATGGCAAAGTACGCCACCAGGAAGATCAGGGTTCCAACAACAGAGATGCCAAATAGTAAGGCGACCTGCCGTTCTGCCCGCTTTGCGGCCTTCGGGTCCGTGTCAGCCAGGCGCAAACGGTGTGGAGGAATTCCAGGGTCCTGGAACTTCTCCACCTCATTCTGACCAGCCGTAGCTACGGTGCCCGAGCGGTTCGGACTGCCGTCACTATGGTTGCCCATAATTCGCCTCATCCTTCTCTCGTCCCGGCGGGTGCCGGGTTAGTTTCTAATATCAAGCTGCTGACGAATCAGCAGAAGTTGCGGAGTGGTTTCCGGACGTCCTAGGACGTCCGGGAGGTCAGCCAGATGGTGAAGGCGATGATGACGCCAAGGCCTGCGACCCAGACAAAAAGGCCTTCTGCAACAGGACCCAGTGAGCCCAGTTCAGCGCCGCCGGGGGAGCCGCTGGTTTCGATCTGCTTCAGGAAGGTGATGATGTCCCGCTTGCCTTCAGGGGTGATGTTGGAGTCGCTGAAGACGGGCATGTTCTGCGGACCGGTGGCCATGGCCTCGTAGATGTGCTTACCGGAAACGCCTTCGAGGGCCGGTGCGAACTTGCCGCGGGTCAAAGCGCCGCCGGCAGCAGCAGCGTTATGGCACATGGCGCAGTTGGTGCGGAAGAGTTCGCCGCCAGCGGCAGCATCGCCTTTTTCGTCGAGCAGTCCTTCTTCAGGCAGTGCCGGGCCGGCGCCCAGGGACGCGACGTAGGCTGCAAGCTGGTGGGTCTGTTCGTCGTTGAACTGCACAGGCTTCTTCAGCGCCTGGGGGCCGTTCATCTGCATGGGCATGCGGCCCGTTCCAACCTGGAAATCAACAGCTGCAGCGCCGACGCCCACGAGGGACGGGCCGCTCTGGGAACCGCTGCCACCCATGCCGTGGCAGGTGGCGCAGTTGGCGGCGAAGAGCTTTCCGCCTTCCTCGATGTCACTTGTGCTGGACTTGGTGGTGGAAGCCTTGGCCTCGTTGACGGTGGTGGCCACTGCGTACAGCCCGCCAGTGATGAGGAGTCCCATCAGTAGCAGGGCAATTGCTGCCAGTGGGTGTCGCCGCTTTTGCGAGAGTGCCTTCACGTGGTGGTTCCTTTATTCGATCCTGGGCGGGCTCCGGGAGCCGCTACCTGAAATTCTGCCTCTTGTAGAAAAAGAATCAAAGCTGGCTACTTGAGGACGTAGATGACCAGGAAGAGGCCGATCCAGACGACGTCCACAAAGTGCCAGTAGTACGAGGTGACGATCGCAGATGTTGCTTCGAAGTGCCCGAACTTCTTCGCGGCAAAGGACCGGCCCATGATCAGGAGGAAGGCAACCAGTCCGCCGATCACGTGGAGGCCGTGGAACCCGGTGGTCATGTAGAAGGCCGAACCGTAGGCGTTGGAAGAGAGCGAGACGTGCTCGGAAACCAGCATCGCGTATTCAGTGGCCTGGCCGGCGACGAAGAATGCACCCATCAGGAACGTGAGGGTGAACCACTCGTTCATTCCCCAGCGGGCGAACTGGAAGGCGCCCCCTGTTTTGCGCGGCTGCAGCCGCTCGGCGGCGAAGACGCCCATCTGGCAAGTAAAGGAACTGGCCACAAGGACGATCGTGTTGACGAGCGCAAAGGGGAAGTTGAGCTTGGCTGTCTCTTCGGCCCACATCTCGCCGCTCGTGGAGCGCAGCGTGAAGTACATGGCAAAGAGACCGGCGAAGAACATCAACTCGCTGGAGAGCCACACAACGGTTCCAACGGAAACCATATTGGGGCGGTTCAGCGTGGGGTGCGCCGGGGTACTGGGGGCATGGGTCGCAGATGTCACATAGACATTATGTCTGTAAAACTCCGTGCTGCCCAACGCAAACCGGCTTTTCGGGGGACTTTTTCTACAAAGACGCGAAATCGGCCGGAAAACTTCCCCTGCCCGTTCATATTGGTCAGTCCCTGCCTTCCCTCGGTAGCATCAGCAGGTGACTTCACAGGCATCTGCAGCATTGGCAGGCAACACCTGGCCGCGGCTGATTTCGGCACTGATCAACGGCAAGGACCTCACGGCGGACAGCACCGCGTGGGCCATGGACACCATCATGTCCGGGGAAGCGACGCCGGCCCAGATCGCCGGATTCCTGGTTGCCCTCAGCGCCAAGGGCGAAACCGTGGAGGAGCTGTCCGGCCTTGTGGATGCGATGCTTGCGCACGCCAACCCGGTATCAATCTCCGGAGAAAAGCTGGACATTGTTGGTACAGGTGGTGACCAACTCAACACCGTGAACATCTCCACCATGGCGGCGCTGGTCGCTGCCGGGGCCGGCGCGAAGGTGGTGAAGCACGGCAACCGCGCGGCGTCGTCGTCGTCCGGATCCGCTGACGTGCTGGAGGCCCTTGGAGTCCGGCTGGACCTGTCCATCGAACAGGTGGCACGCAACGCGGAGGAGGCAGGAATCACCTTCTGCTTCGCCCAGGTATTCCATCCGTCCTTTCGGCATACGGCCGTGCCGCGGAAGGAACTGGCCATACCTACGGCCTTCAACTTCCTGGGCCCGCTGACCAACCCTGCAAGGGTGCAGGCTTCGGCAGTCGGCGTCGCCAACGCCAGGATGGCGCCGCTCGTGGCAGGCGTCCTTGCACAGCGGGGGAGCCGGGGCCTGGTGTTCCGCGGCAATGACGGTTTGGACGAACTCACCACCACGGGGCCCTCGACCGTGTGGGAGATCCGCAACGGCACCGTAGTGGAGCAGTCTTTCTCCCCGGAGGACCTCGGCATCAAGCGGGCCACCGTGGAGCAGCTTCGCGGCGGAGACGCCCAGGCCAACGCCGCCGTGGTCCGCGAAGTCCTCGCGGGCAAGGAAGGCGCTGCGAGGGACGCCGTCCTCCTCAACGCCGCCGCCGGCCTGGTTGCTTTTGACCTGGGCGCGGAAGGCCCATTGGTCGAGCGGATGCGGGCCGCCTATGCGCGCGCGGCTGAATCCATCGGGTCGGGCGCTGCCGCGGCGGTCCTGGAAAAATGGGTGTCGCTGACCCGTCCCTGAGGGGTCTGCTCTACTACTCGAAACCGAGGGCGAACGCTGCGTCCAGGTCATGCTGGGAGTAAGCCCGGAACGCAATATGCGTCGTGGTGTGGACCACTGCAGGCACCTTGGAGAGCCGGTCTGCGATGACGTCGGCAAGGTCCTCGTGCCGCCGCACCCGGGCGACGGCGATCAGGTCCCATTCGCCCGTCACTGAGTAGACCTCGCTGATGCCCTCGATCGCTGAGATTTCCTCGGCGGTTTCAGGAATGCGGGCAGCGTCGGTCTTGATCAGAACGAATGCGGTGATCACGTTTAATCCTTTCGGATCTGTTGCGCCGTAGCAGGGCCCGGCAAGCTTCTCGGTGCTGCCAGCCTATTACATCCGGCCCTGGAGCCGGCGGGACCTTCCGCGGCGCGCGTCAGGTCTTGCGGAGCCGCCGCGCACCTGCCCACGCCAGCCGCCAGCCCACCAGCAACAGCCCCAGGCTGAGCAAGGCAACGATAATGAACGGCAGCACTACGGTCTGGTTTGTGAGCAGCCGGAGCACCATGCCGCCGGCCAGCGCCCCGAGCCAGACGGAGAGTCCGGTCCGGCGCACGGAGAGCGGGTTCCGCCATCCCTTGGAGGCCACCCAGCCAAGGGCTGCCCCGGCCAGGAACGGCCACGCTGTCAGGAACACGCCGGCCACCACATCTCCCCGTTGGTGGGCCTCCCGGCCCACTGCGGCGAACACCAGGATCAAGGCGGCGTCCGTGATCGCTGCGGCTGCAATCCGACGGCTGGAAGCGGCCTGCACGGGCCGCTGAAGTGGAGGGGTCATGATTTCGAGCCTAGCAATTCGCGGCTGCACCGTTGAGGGCAACACGGTAGGGCTTGTCAGCCAGCTGCCGGCACCGCCGGAACCCTGACGGCAGGTGGGAGCATTGTGCCCTTCGGGTACCGCCACTAGGCTCAAGCCGGAAGGGAGCAACCTATGCCACGCACCATCGGAACCTGCCTCTGGTTCGAGAACGAAGCGGAACAGGCCGCCGCGTTCTACACCTCGGTTTTCGACGACTCCAGGATCTTGAACGTCTCACGTTTCGAAGGTGCGCCGGGGCCGGAAGCGCAGGCCGTCGCCGTCGAATTCGAGCTCGAAGGCCGTGCCTTCACTGCGCTCAACGGCGCTCGGGGTGCCATTTTCACCGAAGCAGTTTCGTTCGTGGTCGACTGCGAGGACCAGGTTGCGGTGGATCGCTACTGGGCGGCTTTGACCGACGGCGGCAGCGAAAGCCAGTGCGGCTGGCTCAAGGACCGCTTCGGCGTGTCCTGGCAGATCGTTCCGTCGGTGCTCAACTCACTTATTGCCGGGTCCGATCCGCTGGGTTCCCAGCGGGCGATGCAGGCGATGCTTGGAATGCGGAAGCTGGACATCGCGGAGCTGCAGAAGGCCTACGACGGCTGACGTGTACCTTGAGGCACCGGCGGCCGCGGGGCAGGGGGATCCCTGTGCCGGCCGGAACGGCAGGTAGCATCAGTCCCGATGAACAAACCGCTGTGGATCTGCTGCCTGGTGGGCGCCGCCGTCGGATTAGCCGTGGGGCTCGCTGCCTTTGACAGCCCCTTCATCGGCTTCGCCTTGGGTCTGGGCGTCGGCGCAGTGGTGGGCGCCGGCATTGGGCAGCGGCACTAGGCTGGCGGGGAAGCCGTTCCCGGCGGGAACCAGCCGGGTCAGGTAGCCCGGCCGCAACTCTACTGAACCGGTCCAGTTTCCGATGCGCTCCTGATGTATGCCTTCGGCTGCGCTGTTCCGCGGCGCGAGGGAAAGTTCGACGACGTTGCCATGCTCCCAGCGAAGGCCAACGGTGACTCCGGGGCCGGCCGCCAGTCCACTCACCCTTCCTGAGGCCAGCTCCGCCGGCAACGCCGGCAGTATTCGGAGCCCCTTTGTGTCGCTTTGTACGAGCATTTCAGCCACCGCCCCAGTGAACCCGAGGTTGGCATCGATCTGGAAGGGCGGGTGGACCGCGGGCAGATGCAGCTTGGTTCCGAGGTGCAGTGCGCCTGGCGCAGGGGAGTCTGGAGGCGGAGGATGACGTCGGTGGGGGATTCGGAGCGGAGGCGGTGCACCAGGACCTCGTCCGGGGCGCTGACGAACGTCTTCTGCCGGATGCCGTTGCCCGGGGCCGCATGCAGGCTTCTGTGTGACGCCGTTCCAAGCGACAGGCCGCGTTCCGCCAGGCCGCCGGATCCCGGGATTTCCTCAGCACGTTCACAAACGGAAGGTATGCCTGCGAGTACCGGGCCTGCCCTGGTCAATGGCTGCCCGCGCGCGGGCAAGGGCTGCGGCGGCAGTTCCGGCGTCCAGCCTTCCGCGCCGGTGCTCACGCGGGCTTCCTGACCACGCAGTGCTGTCGTTGATTTGCAGCCGGACCCGGGTATGGCCGGCCAGCACCATGGCGCAGAGGCGGCCGTTGCCCAGGGGAAGACCCTGCAGCCACTCCCGGGCCGGTGAGGTGTAGTACAGGTCGTCGGCCGTCATGACAGGGGCCGGGACCGGTGGCGCCAGATGCCTTTTGAACTGAGGTGGCTGCACTCACAAGTCGATATCATCGCGAGCACTTTACCGGGGCCGGAGGCTAACGCCCCTGCGGAACGGCGTCGTGCTGACTTAGGCGCCGGGACGAACGTCGGCACCGTCTCTCAGGAAGAAGGCGTGGGCGAGGTGAGTTTGGCTGTGATGGCCTGGAGTTGGGCCAGAACGGTTTTCACGTTTGCTCGTTCGAGGGTCTCGGGGCGGGCGAGGCAGTCGATGTGGCCGCGGCGGCCGAGCAGTGCCACCGCTTGGCAAAGCAGGAATCACAACCGCTGCGCTCAAGGCTCAGGGCAGCGGTCCCGGAGAAGGGAAATGCACGGCTCTGAATGAGCCTGCCCACAGGGCGGGGGCCAACGACTGGCCACGATTGCAGGTTTCGATCAATGCCAAACCAACCATTTCACGCTGCGGCTTAACCGCCGCCCGGAGTAACAGCTGCGGGTGCAGCAGCCTGCCTTGGCAGCGCCGGTCCATCCGGCTCAGCCACGGGAATAATGGCCCATTGGTGTGCGTTGCAGTCTCGTCAGAAAAGAACATCAGACAAAACGTCAGAAATGAGAATCACCCAAGTGGCAACTGATTACGACGAAGTTCGTTCCGACGTCAAGGAATCCCAGGACCGCTCCCTGGAGGCATTGCAGTCTGCGAACGCTCCGGATGCCCGCAGCGTCGTCACCGAACTGGATGAAGCCGATGCCCTCGATAACGGGTTGACCCCCGGGGGAGAGATTGTCTCCGAAGAGCTCATCGTCCAGGTCATTCCCCAAGCGGCGGATGAGTTCACCTGCTATTCCTGTTTCCTGGTCAGGCACCGGTCCCAACTGGCCCGCGAGAGCAACGGCCGTTCCTACTGCATCGAGTGCGAAGGCTAAGCAAACGTCCCCTTCGACCTGAGCCCCGGGCGGTCAAAGACCCTGCTTTCATGAACGCCGCCAAGAATCTCCACGAGGCGAAGCTTTTGGCAGAAGGTGGCTTCCAGTAAGCCCGTTGCCTTTTCGCGGCTTCTGTCAGATTGGAATCTGGGATCCTTCCCCAAAGGAGTAGGGGAACCCCTATTGGACCCTAATCTGACGGTGTTCGAGCCGTCACTGGACGTCAGGTTGGGGGTACTTCAAACCTGATCGGACTCCGTGCAAGAGGGTTGCCCATCAGCCCTAAATGACCGCTTCTAAAGCGAGGGTGTGATTCAAACGATTTCGATCGGGCTCTTGACCAGGGACGAGTCATGGAACTATTGCCAGCTGGGAGAAGCAGGACATTTAGTCCTCGATCTGGAGATTTGCTTGACGGGACTGGAGCGTCTCGGAGTGAGCCTATTCCGTATGGAGTGGACTTTGGCCCTTATGGGCAAGGTTCATGTTCCCTTATCTGCCCGGCTCGCCCCGCGTAACTCCAGGTCAAGGCTGTTTTTCTCGACGTAGTCCAGTGCGCTCCTTGTGGCTCCGACAGCAACTATCGAATCTCCCAGCGGAGAAACGGCGATCCGTGGTGGGGTCGCCGTAAATTCTGCAAGTAGCCCTGCGATGGGTTCGACCAGCACTGCGGCGGACTTTGCCACAGCGCCGCCGATGACGACTAGTTCCGGGTTAAAGATGGTGGCTACAGCTCCGATGACCCTGGCCATCCTGTCGGCGAGCCGGTCCATGATGTTGACGGCCACATCGTCCCCATCTGCTGCTGCGGCGAAAACATGCTCGGCCTCGATGCCCTCCTGCGCATGCTTTCGGAGGGAGGTCTTTGCTTTGCCGGCGAGAGCTTCGGTGGCCCAGGTCTTCGCCATGAGAGCGATGCCGAAGGTATCACCGACTCCCTGGACGTGCTTCAAGAACGCCAACTCGCCGGCGCCGCCCTGGCTGCCATGGAGGAGCCGCCCGCCGTCGATCACTCCCGAACCGAAGCGTTCGCTGGAGAGGATAACCACGACGTCGTCCACTCCGGCCGATGCGCCGCGCCAACGTTCACCCAAGGCGGCAAGGTTTGCATCGTTTTCCAGTAGCACCTTCCAGCCGTGGAGTTCCTGGAAGGTGGCTCTGAGGTCTACGTCAAATAGCTCCCAGAAGCGTTGGGTGGCCAATACTTCGCCGTTTCGGTCAACGGGTGCTGCTATTCCGATGCTCACAGCAAGCACCTTGTTCGCAGAAGCACCAGCATTTTGAAGGGCCTCCATCGCCGTCCGATCGATGAAGGCAAGACGTTCCTTGGAAGTCATCTGCTCCCCCGGGATGCGATCCTCGGCCCTGATCTGGACGCCGGGGAATGGCAGGCTGGACCTTCCCACAGTTTCCCCCCGAAGATTTGACACTACGGCAGTGGCCTTGGCGATTCCCACGTCCACGCCCATGACGTAACCGGCACTTTCATTGAGCTCGAACCTACGGCCCGGCCGCCCTTTCTGGTACTGGCCAAAAGCCCGCTGGTTCTCCAGTTCCCTGATCCAGCCCCGTTCCATCAGTTCCTCGCACACCGACAGGGCAGTGGCCCGCGCGAGTCCAGTGGCCTGCATGACTTCGGTGACCGTCACAGCAGGCGAAGCCCGGATGTAGTCCAGAACAGCACTGGCACTTGCTCTGCGCAGCAGCTGGGGCCCGGGTGTTGAGATCACAGAAGACACAGGTATTGACCTCTCCTTGAGTTAACTTCCATAATACTTGAACGACTAAATTTTAGTCTCAAATTTTATGCTCAGCTCCTCCTTTGGAGCATTGCCGTATTTCCTACGGTTTCTCTTACTCACATCTTCCGGGCGCCCGTGGGCCTGGTCAGGAGTCAACGATGATCCAATATGTCTCAAGCGGCCACAGCCGAAAAGCGCTGATAACGGCTGCCATCGGCACCAGTATTTCCGCTGCACTCGCCGGTCCGGCCTTACCTGCATTTGCGGCGCATACGGAGTTGCCCAGCTCCGTGACCCTTGTGGGGTCGCTTCAGGATGAACTGGGCTGTGCAGGGGAATGGCAGCCGCCATGCCCTGCTACTCGGCTTCAGCCCGTCTCCGGCGCTGAAGGTCTTTACAGGGCCACCTTCGACATCCCGGCAGGTAGTTATGAAGTCAAGGCTGCCTTGAACGATTCGTGGGCAGAGAACTACGGTGCGGACGGAGTTGCCGGCGGGGCGAATATCCTGGTCAAGGCACCGGGAGGTCCGGTCACGTTTACCTACGACCACAGCACGCACCGTTTAAGTGACGATTTGCCTGAGTCCGTGGGTGGTCCCTCTGCGGGGCATTGGCTCACGACGGACACGATCGCGTGGAGGGGGCTTGACCCGGCCCGAGCGGCTTCCTTCCAGCTCTACGCTGCCGGCAACGGCGGCCTGACAGTCTCTGACGGGAAGGTACTCGGCGGAACAGCCAGGCCGCTGACCCTCAAGGCCGGCGGACTTGACGGCGCGCTGGCCGGGAAATATCCACACCTGGCCGGGTCTACAGTCCTGAAACTGTCCGCGGAGGCGGCACGGGAAGCGCGGGAACTTCTCAAGGGCCAGCTGATTCTGGCAGCCCATGATGCGGCAGGCAACACCGTCGCAACGACCGGTGTTCAGATCCCAGGCGTCCTGGACGAGGTATATGCTTCTGCTGCAAAGCAGGACCTCGGACTGCGCTGGAAGGGCGATCGGCCGGAGCTTTCCCTGTGGGCGCCCACCGCACGCAACGTAACACTGCATATCTATAACGACGGATCCGGTGGTAAGCCCAAAGCCAGCATCCCTACGAAGAACGGCCAGGACGGCGTGTGGTCTGTCCTGGGCGACAAGGGCTGGGAGGGTGACTACTATCTCTTCGAAGTGGAAGTTTTCGTTCCAGAGACGGGCAAAGTCGAGAAGAACTTTGTCACCGATCCTTACAGTGTGGGTTTGTCAGCGAATTCCGAGCGCAGTCTGCTCGTGAACCTGTCCGACCCGGCCCTGGCTCCCGCCGGCTGGGAGAAAATTGCCAAACCGGTCGTCGAAAAACCCGAGGACCTCTCCATCTACGAACTGCACGTGCGCGACTTCTCAATAGCAGACAAGACCGTCCCGTCCTCGGACCGTGGAACCTACAAGGCCTTCACCCACCAAGGCAGTGACGGCATGCGCCACATTCAGGAAATGACCAAGTCCGGCCTCAACGCCGTTCATCTCCTCCCGGTGAACGACATCGCCACCATAGAAGAACACCGCGGACTGCACCAGGAACCGCAATGTGATCTGCCGGCCCTTCCCCCGGACGGCGAAGAACAGCAGGCCTGCGTAGGCGCCATTGCTGCCAAGGACGGGTTCAACTGGGGCTACGATCCCCTGCACTACACAACCCCCGAGGGGTCATACTCGACCAACCCCGATGGCGCCCTCAGGACCCTCGAATTCCGCCAAATGGTCGCAGGGCTAAACACGGCAGGGGCCCGCGTGATCCAGGATGTGGTCTACAACCACACCTCCGGCGCCGGACAGAACTCCACTCACAACCTGGACCGCATCGTCCCGGGCTACTACCACAGGCTCAACCCAACCACCGGCGCCTTGGAGACTTCGACCTGCTGCGCCAACACTGCAACGGAAAACACCATGATGGGAAAACTCATGGTCGATTCCCTCGTCACGCTGGCCAAGACATATAAACTGGACGGCTTCCGCTTCGACCTGATGGGACACCACACCAAGCAGAACCTCCTCGATGCCAGGGCAGCGCTGGACAAGCTGACACTTCAGAGGGACGGAGTGGACGGCAAGAACATCTACCTCTACGGGGAAGGCTGGGAATTCGGGGAAGTAGCTAACGACGCACGCTTCGTGCAGGCCACCCAGCAGAACATGGCCGGCACAGGAATCGGCACCTTCAGCGACCGTCTCCGCGATGCCGTCCGCGGAGGCACCCCCTTTGACGAAGACCCGGGTGTCCAAGGCTTCGCCTCCGGGCTCTTTACCGACCCGAACCTGTCCCCGGCCAACGGTAGCCCCGAGGAACAACGCGCCACGCTCCTGCTCGCCCAGGACCAACTCAAAGTCGGCCTCACCGGAAACCTCAAGGACTACTCATTCATCGACCGAACCGGAGTCACCGTCAAGGGATCGGACGTCGACTATAGGGGCAATCCCGCTGGCTACACCGCCGACCCCTCTGAAGTCATCACCTATGTGGACGCGCACGACAATGAAACCCTCTTCGACGCACTGACGCTGAAGCTTCCCCAGGGGACCCCCATGGAGGATCGCATCAGGATGAACACCCTCGCCCTGAGCACCACGGCCTTCGGCCAAGGCGTATCGTTCTGGCATGCAGGCACAGAAAACCTGCGCAGCAAGTCACTGGACCGAAACAGTTACGACTCCGGCGACTGGTACAACGTGCTGGATCACACCGGCACCACAAACGGCTTTGCCCGGGGTCTACCGCCAGAGCGGGACAACAGGGACAAATACCCCTACATGAAAACCCTGCTCGCAGACCCGGCCCTAAACCCACAACCGGCACATATCGCCGCTTCCCGTGAGCGCGCCAAAGAGCTCCTCGAAATCCGCAAGAGCTCCCCCCTGTTCCACCTCGGGGACGCCAAACTCATCCAGCAAAAACTCTCCTTCCCCTCAGCCGGCCCTGACCAGGCTCCCGGGGTTGTGGTCATGCGCCTGGACGACACCGTGGGCTCCGACATGGACAAGGACCTCAAGGGCATGATCGTTGTTTTCAACGCATCCGACGAAGCGACCGTTCAGACCGTTCCGGGCACGGCAGGCCTGCAGCACAGCCTTCATCCCGTCCAGGCCAATGGCTCCGACCCCCTCGTGAAAACTGCCGTGAATGATCCTTCCAGCGGTTCATTCACAGTCCCGGCCCGCACAGTAGCGGTTTTCCAAGCCAAGTAAGCCCCCAGGGGCCGGCTGGCACGGCTCCGCCGGCCCCTGAACCTTAAAAGCGTGAAAGTACACACCCATGCAACAGGTCATTCACCTCTCTTCCCAAACCAGCCCGGAAAGAGACATTCGGCTCAATGCAGCAATCGACAGCGCCATGAGCATCGCGACAAAGGATCGCGCCGGGGGGATCCTGATTACCAGGCACGCCCCTGCGCACTTCACCGTTGCCATCACCCCCGAAGTCCCCTACGGGCAGGTAAGAGAAATCGACCTTATGACTGCACTCGAGCAACGCCGTTTGTCCCGCCCGGAACAGAAGGAGTAACGACAACTCCTCCAAACCGGGGACGGATGGTGGAACAGGCGTTGGAAACCGGCAGCCCGCCCGCACCCGGACATAAACACCCCCACCACCCAGCAGCCGCCAGTCGCACCCTTGTGCCCGACCTCCGACAGCGATTCCTTCCCTCAAAACTCCCCGGCCGCTGCAGCAACCGGGAATACAGCCGGCGGCTAGGACGAGGGAGTCCCGTCCCTGACGGAATAACGGTATGCAGACCCTTTGGTCTGTGACTCCAAGGTTCAGATGCGAGTCGGCATTCATACCCACTGGCAACCCGTACGCATTAGTTGACCTGCCGGCTGTCTTCCACATGCCCCTGTCCCGAATCGGTACGGGGGACTTCCAGGCAGTGTGTTCTCGAGTGCAACTTCACTTGAAAAGTCATGTAGCCCCACCGCCTTGACCGTGTGATCTAACACACTTCATAATTTATACGGGTTATAAATTTAATTCTTGTATCAATTGGTTTTCCGGCATGCCACCCTAGGCCGCCATCTACTCAAAGGAATGACATCGATGTCTAACTCTCTCTTCTCACGTACTGTGGACCGGCGGGCTGTGCTGCGCAGCGGCATGCTGGGTGCGCTGGGGTTGGCGGCCGCTCCGGCCGTGGCAGCCTGCGGCGGCGGTTCCGGCACCAGCGCCGGGGGCAACGTTTCCTGGGCAGCATGGGCCAACCCTGGCGAGGACGAACGCTACAAGCAGTTCGCGACCGAGCTCGGCAAGAAAATTGACGCCAAAGTCAGCTTCCAGGCCGTCGTCGGCGACTACCAGGCCAAGCTGCTCTCACAGCTCGCAGGCGGCTCCGCTCCCGATGCGTTCTACGTGGGGGATGCCGACATGGCCAAAATGATTGAAGCAAAGCAGATTACAGACCTCAGCGACTACCTCAAGGGCGGTACGTCCCCGGTCACGCTGGAGGACTTCCCGGAGGATCTCTACCAGTGGTGCAAGCCCGCAGACGGCAGCGCGGGGATTTTCGGCATTCCGGTGGACTGCAATCCCTCGGTGTTCTGGTTCAACAAGGACGTTCTCTCCGCGGCAGGCGTTTCCCAGGATCCTGCCCAGCTTTTCGAGGCCGGCACTTGGACGCCGGACGCGCTGGAGGATCTGCTGGGCAAGGTGCGTGCCTCCGGCAAGAAGGGCTTGATCCTGTCCAACTGGTGGTTCAACTGGTGCTCCGCCACCACCATGTTCGGAGGTCAACTGACCGACGAGTCCGGCAAGCTCGTTCTTGCCGATGACCCCAAGTCCCAGGAGGGACTGGAATGGCTGCTTGAGCAGTTCAAGTCCGGCAACATCACCTATGCCGGCTCCCTGCCCAAGGGCCAAAGCGGAGACGCCCTTTTCCTGGCCGGACAACTTGCATTGAACAACGTCGGCCGCTGGGCGCTGCCAACGCTCAAGGATGTCAAGTTCGGTTATGACATCGCCCCTGTCCCCTCACCCTCGGGCAAGGACATTCTTCCGGCACCCGTCGCTACTGCGGCTATAGCCCTCAACGCAAAGGCCAAGAACCCCGACAAGGCACTCCGGCTGATCGGCAACTACGTCAGCCGTGACGGGCAGAAATTCCGGCTCTCCGGTGGCGGCAACGCCGTGCCGTCGATCAAGGGCCTGGACGAGGTGGCCACTGAAGGCGGCGTTCCGGCTCACGGCAAGTGGTTCAACGATGTCGTGGCCAAGGGCTACGCCATCCCCCGCGCGTTCGTCGGCAATCCGAAAACCGCTACCGAACTGCCCCTCCTGGTCGACAAGCTGTTTAAAGATCCCTCTACTACGACTGCGGCGTCGTTCAGCTCCGCCGTTACCCAGCTGGTGGAGTCAACGAAGTGAGCACGCTGACCGCCACCCCTGCACCGGCACGGTCGACCGAACCACCTCGACGCGGCCCGTCCCGGCGCAGGCGCAAGGACACAATCGCCGCGCTGGTCTTCCTGTCGCCGCAACTCGTGGGGCTGGCAGCCTTCATGGTCGGACCGCTGGTCTTTGCCCTGGTATTGGCGTTCAGTGACTGGGATGGCTTCGGCGCGGCGACGTTTGCCGGGTTCGGGAACTTCACTGACGTACTGTCCAACCCACGGATCCAGCGCTCGGCCTTGAATACCCTGTGGTTCACGGTGCTGCAGGTGCCCGGCTTGATGATCTCAAGTTTCATCTTTGCCCTGCTGATGCAGAAGGCGGGCAAGATGACATCGGTCTACCGGCTTTGCTTCGTAGCACCGGTGGTGACCTCTTCCGTGGCGGTTGCTGCGATCTGGTTGTGGCTGTTCAACCCTGAAATCAGCCCGGTCAGCAGCGCGTTGCGCAGCATCGGCATCCAGGCCCCGGACTGGCTGCAGGACCCCAATTTCATCATTCCGGCCTTCGCTATTGTGGCAATCTGGCAGGGCCTGGGCTACCAGCTGGTGATGTTCATGGCCGGACTGCAGAGCATCGGCTCTTCCTACCTGGAAGCGGCCGAGCTGGACGGCTGCAGCGGGTGGCAGAAGCTTGTGCACGTCACTATTCCGCTGCTGTCTCCCACCATCCTGTTTCTCTCGATCACCTCGATCATCGGCTCCTTTCAGATCTTCGACTACATCTATGTCTTCATGGACAGCAATGCTCCTGAAGCTGCCCGCACCATCGTGTACGAAGTCGTCCAGATCGCCTTCCGCGAATTCAATTTCGGCCAGGCCTCGGCCCTGGCATTCCTGCTCCTGCTGTCCCTGCTCGGTGTGACCGCCCTGCAGCTGGCGGCTCAGAAGAGATGGGTCCACTACGCAGAATGAGCACTCCCACCACTACCCGAAATAACCACCGGAGCATGCCCGAGGCATCGGAGCGCCGGGGGTTGAACCCCCAGCGTCTTGCGGGCCGAACCATTCTCCACGCTGCCCTGGCTGCCTGCGCAGTCCTGATGGCCCTGCCATTCCTGTGGATGCTGCTGTCCTCGTTCAAACCGGTGACCGAGATCTTCGCGCACCCCCCGGCCTTGTTCCCGCTCGAATGGACCACAGAGGGTTATGAAAAAGCCTTCACAGGTGCCGACTTCGTCCGCGGATTCTGGAACAGCACCTACATTGCAGTAACCGTCACCGCGATCTCCCTGCTCACCTCATCCATGGCCGCCTACGCCTTCGCCAGAATCGAATTCCGCGGAAGCAAGCCCCTGTTCATGGTGTTCCTCGCCACGATGATGGTTCCGGCCCAGCTGACCATCATCCCGCTCTACATCATCATGGGCTGGTTCGGCTGGATAGACACCCACGCCGCACTCATCGTGCCCGCCGCACTCTTCAACGCTTTCGGCGTGTTCCTCATGCGACAGTACGTCAAGGGCATCCCGAAAGAGCTGGAGGAAGCCGCCGAACTGGACGGTGCCAGCCGTTTCCGGATCTTCACCACCATGATCCTGCCGCTGCTGCGCACCCCCCTCACCGCGCTCGGAATCTTCACCTTCCTGGGCCAGTGGAACAACTTCTTCGGGCCGCTGATCTTCCTCAACAGCGACGCGAACTTCACGCTCCCGCTGCTGGTGAACCAGTTCAAAGGCCAGTACGGCGCTGACTGGACCGCCCTCATGGCTGCCACGACCCTGGCTGCAGGGCCATTGCTGGTCCTGTTCGGAGTCGCCCAACGCCGGATCGTCGACGGGATCGCCCTCTCCGGATCCAAGTCCTAATAACTTCATCGGCCTACGCTGCCCTTGAAGTCGAAACCAAATATCCAGCACCCATCACCAAAGCGAGACAACGTGACTGCCCACGATATTGACCGATTCTTCCCCAGGCCAACCGAAATTTGGGCATGCTCCGGGGCCCCCGGCTTGGCCATTATTCAGAAGGTCCAACGATGACACGTTCTCTAGGGATCGATATAGGCGGCACGAAGATTGCCAGTGCAGTCCTTGACCATGACGGCACTGTCATGGATGTCGAGACAACTCCAACCGCCCGCGGTGGGGACTTGATCCTTGAGCAGATCGCCGCAATCGTCGACGGTTTCGCGGGGAAGTACGACCTGCCAGGTATCGGTATCGCCGTTCCTGGGGACGTCAACCCAATCACAGGCATCATCAGATCCGCCCCGAACATCGGATGGACTGATCTGGATATTGTCGAGCACGTGCGGGCACTCCTGCCGGCAGAGGCTGCGGTCCGGGTGGACAACGACGCGAACGCGGCCGCGTGGGCGGAATACCGGTTTGGCGGACATCCCCGCACGGACTCGTTCGCGATGATCACCGTGGGTACCGGCCTGGGGGGTGGGTTCGTTATCAATGGGCGTCTCCTGCGCGGGGCGACCGGCGCAGCAGGTGAGATCGGCCACTTAGCACTGGTTCCCGGCGGTGACAGCTGTCCCTGCGGATCACGTGGCTGCTGGGAACGATACGCCAGCGGCAGCGCTCTCCAGCGGGCATCGGTCGCCGCCGGTTGGGACAACCCCACCGCGGGCCAGGACGTCCTGTCGGCCGCGGGAACTCATCCTGCTGCCCACCAAGTCGTTGAAGGTGTGGCCCGCGACCTCACACGGGGCATACTCCTTCTTTCCTCCGCCTTGGACCCTTCCCTGGTGATCCTCGGCGGAGGACTTGGAAGTGACCGACGCTTCCTGGCGATCGCACAAGAAGCACTGGCAGGTGCTGAAGTGACCCCGCCACGTTCCCGCCCCCAACTCAGGACCGCCGTTCTGGGCCCCCTCGCCGGGGCGATCGGGGCCGCCGATCTTTCCCTGGAACCGGCTGATCAAAAGACAGAACCAGAAGCTTCAAGAACAGGGACGAACTCAGCGGACAAGGTCCACCTCAGCGGCATCATCCCGCAGGTCCCGAATTACGCATAAAACCACGCCCGTCGCGTTGTGACCCCTGCTGCTTGCTTTCACAAATTTTGGCGCGGAGCAGCAAGCGCCGGCGGAAACCGGATGCAGCAGACCGCCAGAACACTGGGTAAAGCTGTCCCGGCATGCCCGCCATCACACGCAATCCGTAAGTTCAATTCAGATTCCAAATGAAGGAGTAGCGTGAGCACCATCGTCACTGAGGCAGACAGAACCGAGGCCGAGCGCATGGCCGATCCGAACTGGTGGCGCCAGGCCGCGGTCTATCAGATCTACCCCCGCAGCTTCGCCGATTCGAACGGCGACGGCATCGGCGACATCAAAGGCATCACCGCAAAGGTCCCCTACCTGAAGTCATTGGGAATTGACGCTGTCTGGCTGAGTCCCTTCTACCCCTCCGCATTGGCAGACGGCGGCTACGACGTGGATGACTACCGCGACGTGGACCCGAAACTGGGCACGCTCGAAGACTTCGACGAGATGGTGGCTGCCCTGCACGCCGCAGGCATCAAGCTGATCGCCGACATTGTGCCCAACCACTCATCTGACCGGCACGAATGGTTCAAGGAAGCACTCGCCTCCCCGAAGGGCTCCGCTGCCCGCGACCGCTACATCTTCCGTGACGGCAAGGGCAAAAACGGCGAGCTGCCGCCGTCGGACTGGGACTCGGTGTTCGGCGGACCGGTCTGGGAACGCATCACCGAACCGGACGGCACCGGTCAGTGGTACATGCACATCTTCGCCAAGGAGCAGCCGGACTTCAACTGGGACAACCCCGAGGTCCGCGAAGACTTCCTGAAAACCCTGCGTTTCTGGTCCGACCGCGGCGTGGACGGCTTCCGCATAGACGTCGCCCACGGCATGGCAAAGGACCTCTCTGAGCCGTTGCCGTTGAAGGCGGAGCTGGAAGCCAAAGCCGGCCCTGACGGGTTCAACGATGGTTCACACCCCTTCTGGGACCGCGACGAGGTCCACGAGGTCTACGCCGAATGGCGCAAACTCTTCAACGAGTACAACCCGCCACGCACAGCCGTCGCAGAAGCATGGGTCCACGAAACGCGCCGCGCCCGCTACGCCAGCCCCGAAGGGCTGGGCCAGGCCTTCAACTTCGACCTCCTTCAGACCGACTTCGAGGCGCCGCAGTTCAAGAAAATCATCACGGACAACCTCATCGCAGCAAAGGAAACCGGGGCATCCTCCACCTGGGTGTTCTCCAACCACGACGTCGTCCGCCACGCCACCCGCTACGGTCTACCCAAGGGCAACGCCACAGCAGCCCAGGGAACCAACGCCGCCCAGGACGTCACGGCGAACGAGCCCAAGGGCCAGGACGGCAAAGCCTGGCTGCTCGCGGGCGGACCGGCCGAGGAACTCGACGTGGAGCTTGGACTGCGCCGCGCCCGCGCCGCATCCCTGCTGATGTTCGCCCTCCCCGGTTCGGCCTACCTGTACCAGGGCGAGGAACTTGGCCTGCAGGAAGTCGCGGAAATTCCAGACTCGGAGCGGCAAGACCCTGCATTCTTCCGCAACAAGGGCGTGGAAATCGGCCGCGACGGCTGCCGCGTGCCCCTGCCGTGGACGGTGGAAGGTACCTCCTTCGGCTTCTGCGACGGCGGCGCACACCTGCCCCAGCCGGAGTGGTTCAGCAAGTACGCCGTAGAGGCACAGAACGGCATGGAAGACTCAACCCTGGAGCTCTACCGCACCGCCCTGCGGCTGCGCCGTGAGCTCCAGTCCGACGAAGACCTCGAATGGATCGAGACCGGCAACCCGGACGTCTTGCACTTCCGCCGCCCCGGCGGCTGGCAGTCCATAACCAACTTCGGGTACACCCCCATCGACCTTCCGACAGGCACCGTGCTCGTCAGCAGCGCACCCATAGAGGACGGCAATCTGGCGGCCAACACCACCGTTTGGCTGCGTTGATGCACGTAAAGTCCTGCCGTGCCAATACCTAAGAGCGAGGTCCCGGACTACTGAGCACCGACAGTAGTCGGAGAAGAGGCTTGGGGCCCTGCCGAAGCAGGGCCCCGGGCCCAGCCTGGCATGAACAGGGTGGGACCCTCGCCATCATCGGTACCGGACATCCGAAACCAGCACACCGTTAGCGGGGCCGAGCTATTCACTCACACCGCCAGCGAAAACGCACCCACTCCCCGCTCATTTGGAAGGGCGGATAATGGACCTTCCGTCAACGTGCCTCGACCGGACAAGCCCATGATTGTGATCGGAGGTGACACACTCCAAGGTTGGGATCGCGGTTGGACACGTCTCGATCCCAGAGGCTCGCGCGGAGCTGGTCGACTACCGTGGACAGTGGGGCAGACCGCTTCATCCAGGTTCCGCTTTTGACCAATCTGTTGCCCGCATCGGCACTGACACATAGGCTCAACATGTGAGTGGCGGGGACGGCAATCCGACAAGCGGATCCGGCCCGCGACCGTGAAGGAAAAAAGCATGGCAACAGGTACGGTCAAATGGTTCAACGCCGAAAAGGGCTTCGGATTCATCGCCCCCGACGACGGAAGCGCTGACGTGTTCGCACACTTTTCAGCAATCGCATCCAGCGGTTACCGCTCCCTGGACGAAAACCAGAAGGTTCAGTTCGACATCACCCAGGGCCCTAAGGGTCCGCAGGCGGAGAACATCCAGCCGCTCTAAAGTGGTTCTCGGGAAGCTGGCCGGCTGCAAGCCGGCCAGCTTTTCTGTTTTAACCCCGGCACCCCTTTGCCGTACGCATAGTGGCATGACCACAACGAAGGGCCCGCCAGCCAAAAGGCAACTGTTCTGAATGTCCAACAATTCAGCAGCAGCAGCAGCAGCGGGTCTGGGCATCCATAGCCGACGCATCCAGAACCAGTGTCCGAGCTCCGTGACTTCGGACTCCTTGCCTGCTTCAGCGGAATAGGACAGGCTGCATGACCCTTGTTCTAACTGGGGCGTCGACGACCGGTTGCCCTCCGCGAAAGGACCTCCTTGCCCATTACCTTTATCCCGTTCACCATGCGCGCTACGGTCCGCGAAGACCACAAGCCTTCCTTCCGCACAGACATAGAACGTCTCACCTCCGGCCATCGTGGTTGGGCCCCCCTTGACGTCGTGAAGTCCAACGACACTCACGCTCTGCTGCGGGGGGCGGTTCCGAAAAGCGTTCACACCGCCAGCGACGCGACCCTTGCCCAGTACCTTAAGGACCGCCTTGTCACCGACAAAGACATCCACTTGGATCTAACGGTCAGTATCCAGAGGTAGCAGACGCGCCAACGTAAGCCCCGGACTGTACGTCCGGGGCTTTTCCGTATGCTCGAGGCCCTCCAGAGCAGGGCACTTAAACTTGTGCGCGCCGCCATCGCCCATACATGAGGCAGCCACCAGTACTCCAACATGCAAGAACACCCGGGAGGCCACTTCAGGTGTTGAGAGCCCCGGGTACGGCCAGCCGCCATCTTCGTCGCTGAGCTTCACCAATGTCGCGCGAAGCGCGCCGTGGCCTCGAAGGTTTGCAGTGCCTGGTGGTGGTTGCCGATGACGTCGGAGCGGATGTTGGGTCGTAGGTGATCAGGCGGCACCTGCCGGAAAGAACTGCAGCAGGGCCCGGACGTGGGTGGCGCCAGGTTAGACGAAGGTGGCGAGGGATCCCGTGTGCAGCACTTTGGGTACGAACGCGGGTGTGGCCCGTGGCAGCGTCCACTCGATGTCAAAGGTGTATTGGGCTGAGCCGGAGCTGTCCAGGGACGCCGTGGCCGTGGAGGTCCGGTCCAGGCGCACCGCACCCGGCAGCAGCTGGACCCCGGCTGAGGCCAGGTGCTGCCGGATTGCTTCGCCCCGCTGGTCTGCGCCGAAGATGGTCAGCAGCCCGGGGTTGGCCCAAGGCGGCCGAGGCCGAAGGCAACGTTCAGGCCCGATCCGCAAAATCGATGGGTCCGTCCGCCGTGCTGATCACGTCGACCAGGGATTCCCGATGACGACAACGTCCGGGTTCGGACGCTGGGAAGCAGAGGTGATGGTCATGGCTGTCCTGCCAAGGCAGCCTTCCGGCCGCTGCCCGCGCTGCTTGCTGGCGGCCGTTGGATCGTGAACAGCTGCTGGGCGGAAGCGTTGGCAACGCTCAGTGTCACAGGTGAGTCCACGATGGGCAGTGGAACCGCCATGATGCCTTGCCGGCCGGAAATCTCCACCACGCCGGCGTCGATAATGACCCGCACTTCGCTTCCCGCATCGACAGGGAAAAGCGCATCAGCGAAGTCTGGGTTACCGGCTGCGGTCACTGCGAGGCTGTCCCCATCATGGCGGAGGGTTACCAAAGCCTCGTCCAGGGTGGCCAGGCTGATGACCGTCCCGGCGCCGACGGTGCAGCGCAGGTCCGCGCCGTTGCTGAGCTCTGCCTCGAAGAGGTTGCCGTCCACCTGCTCCAGCTGGACGGGCTGCGAGTAGGCGGCAAGGTCGGTGTGCGGGGTGGCCACCAGGGTGTCGCCGTCGAGGGTCAGTGTGTGGGGGATGCTCAGGGCGCTGGCCCATTGTCCTTTGGGGCTGATCACGCCGCGGACCCAGAAGATCAGCGAGGGGGCGCCGTCTTTGTCCGTGAAGAAGGAGGGGGCGTAGTAGCTCTTGCCGTAGCTGAGCTGGCCCCAGGATCGGGCGGCGAACTTGCCGTCGGCGTAAGTGCCGACGCCGTAGGCGACGTAGTGCAGCACGTCGTCTTCCCAGATGGAGGTGACCAAGATATGGGAGCCGTCGATTTCGAACAGCTGGGGGCACTCCCACATGGTGCCGGTCCAGACGGGGTCTGTTTCGGTTCCGCTGCGCTGGGCGGCGATGCCGTCCAGGGTCCACTCGGAAAGGTCGGGGGAGCTGTAGGAGACCGCGGCGGCGGTGCCGCCCGTCAGGCCGGCGCCAACAAACATGCGCCACTGTTCGCCGTCCCGAAAGACGAACGGGTCCCGGTAGGCCGCGACGCTCGGGTCGGGCGCGGTCATCAGCTTTTCGCCCTTGGTCCAGCTGTTCCAGTTCTCGTCATCGGGGGTGGCTGCCCGGACGGTCCCGATACCGATGTCCGGCTCGGTGACAGAGGTGTAGAACATGGTCGCGGCACCATCGGCGCCGGTGGCGATGGAACCGGACCAGACGCCGTCGTCCCCTTCGCCGGGGGCAACCGCGATGCCCTGCTCGCTCCAAGCGATCATGTCCGGGGAGGTGGCATGGCCCCAGTGGCAGTTGGAGGCCCACGTCGTTCGGCCGGGGACGTACTGGTAGAAGAGGTGGTACTGGCCGTCCTTCCAGGTCACACCGAGGGGATCGTTAATCCATCCTTCGCATGCGGTGAAGTGGAAGGCGGGCCGTAGTTCGTGCGCGTTCATGCTGGTCCTTTTGTGATGACTTATCGAGGCGGCGGAGTTACTGGCCGGGTTAGGGGACCGGGACGCTGTTCGCGGCCAGAAACCGCTGGCGGACTTCACGTGCCTGCGTCGCGTTAGCCTTCTCCCATTCGTCGATCTCTGCCTTGCGTTCGTTCCGAACGGCATCGCGTGCCTCCGTGAATTTCTTCATCCGCTCGGCGGAGGCGTCGCGGGCAGCCTGCTGGGCCGGTGTGAGATTGGGCAGCGGGATCTCTTCCACCTGGTCGCGGGGCCGCAGCGGCAGGCGGTCCTCCACGGCATCGATGTCCAGGCTGGGGGAGGGGAGGGTCTGGTACCAGTAGGCGGTGGAGGACCAGTCATCGGAGAGGTGGTTGGCGTGGCCATGCTCGAAGGTGACCTTGATGCGTGTCTGGAACCGGATGGGATCGGTCATGTGGAAGCGGTAGCTGTGGTGGAAGCCGGGCACGTTTTCCTCGTGGACCATGGTGCCGTTCATAAGGAAGGCGTTGTGCTGCATGCCCCAGGCATGGCCGAAGTAGTCTTCCATCCCGGTGCCGTGGAGGCTGGGCGGCCAGGTGTCGTCGTCGATGAAGATCATGTCGTCGCCCTCGCCCCACCAGGAGCCCTGGAAGTGGCGGACGGCGAGGTTGCAGCCTACGTAGTGGCCCTGGCCTTCGGTCTCCAGCACCACGTAGTTGTCCTCGCCGGTGAGGTTGGGGATGGCCACCTCGATGCTGTTGGTCTGCAGGTCAGGGCCCCAGCCGGCGTTCGGCTTCTGCCGGCGCCAGTGGGCGTGGAAGTAGGCGGTGTCTTCGGGCAGGGCCTCTGTGTAGAGCTCGTAGTCGATGTAGAAGTACTGCAGGTAGGGGATGTCGTTCTGGTTTTCGACGATGATCCGGGCCCGGGAGTTGAAAGGCATTTCGAAGTAGCTGTTGAAGGCCGCGCTGCCGCCGAAGGTGTTTAGTTCCGGTTCCTTGGCGGAGACCGAGAGCGGCAGGGAGTCGTAGGAACCGGAGAGCGAGTTCATCAGACCGAAGAAGTCACCCAGGGGTGCGATGACGCTTGGGGTTTCCTGGTCGTCCCAGTACATTTTGAGGACGATTTTTCGGTAGTAGTCCGGGTCAACGACCTCCCAGCTGACGCCGAGGGCGTTGTGGATTTCGAGCATGGGCACGCCTACCAGTTCGGGGGAGATCTGGCCCGGGCCCGGCTGGATCCGGCAGGACTGGGTCATCCAGATGTGGGTGATGGCGCCGGGGCCCTCGATATCTGCCAGGACCCGTTCTTCGCCGGGCATGATGATCCAGTTGTCGCGGTTGCGGCCGGTCTGGTCCCAGCTGGAGGCGCGGGCGGTGCGGGCGGTGGAGAGCTTGGTCAGGCTTGAGAGCAGGCCGGAGCGCGTGGATGTTGCCATGGTGGATGTACCTTTCAAGGAGTTGGGGGGTTAGCCCTTGACGGCTGACTGGGTGAGGCTGGCGATGATCCAGCGCTGGGCCACAAGGAAGACGATCAGTGCCGGGGCGATGGCGATGGTGGTGGCTGCCATCACCTGGGCCACGTTGCCGGCGCCGTAGGGGCCAAGCATCAGGACCAGGCCCAGCGGGAGGGTGGCGGTGTCGGTGCTGTTGAGGAAGATGGACGGGGCGAAGTAGGCGTTCCAGCTGCCGAGGAACGTGATGACTCCGAGGGTGCTGACGGCGTTTTTGGCCAGTGGCAGTGCGATCAGCCGGTAGGTTTGCCAGGCAGTTGCTCCGTCCATGCGGGCGGCGTCGATGATTTCCTGCGGCAGGCCCAGGAAGAACTGGCGCAGGAGGAATACTCCCAGGGCTCCGGTGATGCCGGGCAGGATCAGGCTGAGCGGGTTGTCCAGCAGGCCAAAGGTCCGCATCAGGAGGAACAACGGAATGATGGTCACCTGTGCCGGCACCATCAGCGAGGACAGCAGTCCGACGAAGATCGAGTTACGACCCGGGAATTCCAGCTTGGCGAAGGCGTAACCGGCCATGGGTGCGGTGATGATCATGCCAATGCTGACCGCGATGGCGATGACGGCGCTGTTAAGCATGTTCCGCAGGATGGGTACCGGCCCGCTGACCGCCGCGGCGTAGTTGGACCAGTCCCACTCGGTGGGCAGCCACTGCGGCGGCAGATCATAGGCCTGGCTGGCGTCCCGGAGTGAGGTCGTGAACATCCACAGGAAGGGGGCGATCATTCCGATGGCTCCGAGGATCAGGAGCGAGACGGAAATGCTCTTTCCGACGCCGGGGAGGGGCCGCCGTCGCAAATTTGTTCGTGCGTCAGGTGTTCCGGCTTCTGGCCTGGACAGGAAGACCGCGTTGTAGTTACTCATTGTTCACCCAGGACTTCCTTAGGCGGAACTGCACCATGGTTACCAGCATGATGATCAGGAACAGGGTCACCGCGATGGCTGAGGCGTAGCCCATGTCGAACTTGTTGAAGGCCACTTCGGCGATGTACATCACCACGCTGCGGCTGGCATCGCCGGGGCCGCCGCGGGTGAGCACAATGATCGATTCATAGATCTGGAACGCGCCGATGATGGTGATGGTGATGTTGAAGAACGTCGCCTGGCTGATCATCGGCAGGATGATGCGGCGGAAAATCTGCCACTCGTTGGCGCCGTCCATCCGGGCGGCCTCCACCATGTCCTTGGGGACTTCCTGCAGGGCCGCCACGAAGATCAGCATGGCGAAGCCGACGTTCCGCCAGGTATCCACGATGATCACCGAGAGCCTGGAGAACTCCGAGCTGTTGAGCCAGTCGATCCGCTCCCCGCCCAGTGCGGTGAGGTAGTAATTCAGGATCCCCGTGTCTTTTTGGAAGAGTGCCTGCCAGATGATGGACACGTACACCAGCGCCACCAGGTACGGGAAGAAGTAGGCGGAGCGGAACACGTAGGTGAGTGCCCGGGGGAGCCGCTGGTTGATGAGCACTGCGAACAGGAGCGCAAACCCGTTGATCAGGACCACGGCAGCCACGACGTACAGGACGGTGTTGCCGTAGGTGGTGGCCAGGCGCTCGTCCCGGAACATCCGGGCGTAGTTGTCGAAGCCGATGAATTTGGGTGCGGTGAGGATGTTGTACTTGGTGAGGCTCAGGTACAAGGCCGCGATGAGCGGGCCGAGGACGAAGACCAGGAAGCCGATGATCGTGGGTGCCGTGAAAAGGTAGCCGGTGAGGGCTTCCCGACGGCGGGTGGCGCTTTGGCGGCCGGGCCGCCCCCCGTGACCCGGAAGGGCCACGGGCGGCAGCGTGCTTTTGGAGGCAGTCAAGGTCACTGCTGCAACGCCTCCTCAACATCCTTCTGGGCCTTCTGAAGGGAAGAACCGATGTCCTGGCCGGACATGATCTCGTCCATTGCGCGCATGAACGCCGGATCCAGCACATTGTAGGCGCGGGGCGCCGCCACCGGCTTGGCGTAGGAGAGGGAGTTGTAGAACTCTTCACCGTGCTCAGGGGAGGCCAGGAATTCCGGTGATGAAGCGGCGGTCTTTGTGGACGGAACGGCGGCGCCGGCGTCGGCCCACTGCTTCTGGGTCTGCTGGTCGGTGAGCATCTTGATGAACTCCCAGGACAGTTCCTTGTTCTTCGAGGCCTTGGAGACGGCGAAGGCGCCGGCGCCGAAAACAGTGGACTTCGTGGCCTGCTGCGGCCAGGGGAGGATGTCGTAGTCGGCGAAGCCGGCCTTTTCGAAACCGCCGGTGACGAAGTGTCCGGCACCAGTCATGGCCGCCTTACCGGCGGGAAACAGCTGGTAGGGGTCCGAGCCCTTCGGCTGCGGCGCCACACCATGCTCGGTGACGAGGTCCCGGACCCAGCCCACGGTTTCCTTGACCTTTTCGTCGGTCAGCTGGGCCGTTTTGAGGTCCTCACTCATCATGGACGTGCCATTGGAGTAAAGCCACGGGGTGATGCCGAAGGAGTAATACGGCATGGCGAACCCGTACACCTTGTCCGGCCCGGAACCGGTGGTCAGCTTCTTGGAGATCTCCAGGAACTCGTCCCAGGTCCAGTCATCGCCGGGCCGCTCGATGCCGGCCGCATCGAACATCTTGGTGTTGTAGTAGATCACCATGGTGTTGAACGTGTTGGGCATCAGGTAGGTCGAGCCCTCCTTACTGAACCCCTCCAGCAATTTCGGGTCGATGTCCTCCCGCAGGGACTTGGCCTCAGGATCGTTCTTCAGAAAGCCGTCCAGGGGAGCGAAAAGCTCATTGGTCAGGCCAAGTTCCACACCCTCGGTAGCGATGTTAATGACGTCCGGCGCCTGCCCGGCGGCTGCCTGGGTCACCAGCTTATTGACGTATTCGGTCCAAGTGGTGATGGGGGTGAAGTTGTTGTTCACCGTCACGTTCGGATACTTCTCCTTGAAGCGCTCGGCCACGCTGTCGTACACGGCTTTGTCTCCAGGATCTCCCCAGTTGGAGACGGAGATGGTGGCGGTGACGTCCTTGGCTGGGGCGGAGTAGGGGCCGTCCGCTGCGGGTGTTGCCGTGTCCGTGGAGCTCCCGCATGCGGTCAGGGCCAGCAGGGCGGCAGTTGCCGCCGCGGCGAGGGTGGTGCGGACTGTTTTTCTCATGTGATGCTCCTTTGCCTGCTGCACCCGGAGAAGGTGCGCTGATGGGATGCGATGGCTGGTTGCCTAGCTGACGGGATGTGATGTCGAGGTATTTAAGGGGAAGCTACTGGTGGAGCGGCGGAATTCGATGTCGGAGTCGAGTCGAAGGATTTTGGTTGGAGCGGAAGGGTTCTCCAGGCGTCGCAGAAGTAGACTCACGGCGCTTTCACCGAGCTGGAAAGCCGGTTGGCGGACCGTAGTGATCTGGGGTTGAAACAGGTCCGAGTACGTAAACCCGTCGAAGGTTGCGAACGCCATCGTTTCGGGCACCCGCAGGCCTTCGTGCTGCACCGCCCGCAAGGCACCAGCCGCCAGCAGCGTGCTGCAGGCGAGGACCGCCGTCGGACGTTCCTGGTTCGGACCGGAGGTGCGCAGCGCTGCCCGGACACTGTCAAAGGTGGCCGCCGCTGTTACGGTTCCTTCGCAGAGCAAGGCGGCGGGGACCTCAAAGCCTCGCTCCTCCATGGCGGCGCGGAAACCGTCATAGCGTTCGCGGAGGGACGAGACCCGCAGGTCCCCTGAGACCAGAAGGATCCGTTCATGACCCTGGGCGGTGAGGTGTTCAACCAGGGCCGCCATCGCGGAGGTGTTGTTGACGCCTACTTGGTCCACGTCCAGGCCCGCGAGCCGGTCCAAGAGGACCAGCGGCTTTTTGTGCGCACGGATACGCTCCAGCAAGCCGGCCGCCGAACCGGCAGCCCGGGCAATGATGAGGCCATCAACCCGGCGGTCCAGAAGTGTCTCCACTGCCGCGCGTTCCCTGGCGGGATCTTCCGCCGAGTTTGCCAGCAGCAGGGACAGGCCGTTCTGTGCGGCGGCTTCTTCCACCCCGTGCACCATGTCCGCGAAGGCCGGCTCCCCGGCGTCCGAAACCACCAGGCCGACGGAGTCAGTCCTGGCCCGGCGCATCGAGCGGGCCAGCACATCGCGCCGATATCCGGTGGCCTGCACCGCACTCATCACCCGCTCTTTGGTCTCCGGTTCCACGTGCCGCGTTTCGTTGAGCACGTGCGACACAGTGGACGTCGAAACGCCTGCAAGTGATGCGACATCGACGATGGTTGCCACTGCGACTCCTTCTAGCGAAACGATTGCGCGAACGTTTCGATAGTAGAGACAAACGTTTCGATGTGCAATAGGTCACAAAGTTGTCTTCCGGTTCTTCAAAGACCGGAGGAGGAAAAACGGAAGTGACTATTCCGGTGTTGCCAATGGCCTTGCCAACAACAGATGGCGATGGCGCAGGCCAGGGGAGCTAGGAGCGTGGTCCTGCGGAGGAGGAGGCGCGGTATTCGATGGTGGGTGCCAGTCTTACAGTGGTCGGCTGAACAGATTTGTCGGCGATCCTCTTGGCCAGCAGCTTGGCTGCTGTTGCGCCGACTTGGAAGGCGGGTTGGCGGACGGTGGTGAGCTGGGGCTCAAACAGGTCTGCATAGGCGAAGCCGTCGAAAGTGGCGAAGGCGATGTCTTCTGGCATCCGCAAGGCCCGCTGCTGGATGTGGCGAAGTGCTGCCGCGGCCAGCACAGTACTGCAGGCTATGGCGGCGGTAGGGGGCTGCGCTGCCGACAGCGCCTTCGAGATTCCGGTGTCGGTTTCCTCGGGCTCCCCGGCGATAACGGTCAGCTGGTCCGTCACCGGGATGCCTGCCCTCGCCATCGCCTCCTGGAAGGCGTCGTGCCGTTCCCGGAGAGTGGCAACCCTTGTATCCCCGGCAATCAACAGAATCCGCTGATGCCCCTGGGACGCCAAGTGCTCCACCAGTTCCTTGATGGGCGCACGGTTTTCCACCCCCACTTGGTCGAACGGGTCATCGGATAGCCGGTCCATCAGCACTAGCGGAGTGTCCTGGTCGGCGAAGTCCGTCAAGGCCTCCGGGCCGGAGCCCGCGGCGCGGGCCAGGATGAGGCCGTCCACCCTGCGCTCCAGGAGGGCCTGGACGGCGCGAGCCTCACGTTCCGGGTCCTCCGCGGAATTGGCCAGCAGCAGGGTGATTCCCTGGTTGGCGGCAGTTTCTTCCACACCGCGGATCATCTCCGCGAAGGCCGGCTCGCCGCCGTCGGAAACGATCAGTCCGATGCTGTCCGTCCGGGACCGGCGCATAGCCCGGGCCAGGGCATCCTGGCGATAGGAGGTTTCCTCGATGGCCTTCAGTACTCTTTGACGCGTCTCATCGTTGACGTGCCGGGTGCCGTTCAGGACGTGTGAGACTGTCGAGATGGACACGCCGGCAAGTTTGGCCACTTTTACCATCGTCGTCATCGTCGCCGCCTTTGGAGAATCGTTTACGCGAACGTTTCGCACAACCTCCGACAGTTTACAGATTGAGGGCTGCCGGCATATTGACAGCACTGGCTCATACCGCGTTTACTCCTACAAACGTTTGCGTAAACGTTTTGCCTGCTTCACCTCACTCAAGGAGGAGTGCTCTATGGAAGCATCAAAAAAGGTCGCCGGTCCCGGAACTTTAGTCCGTGTTCTCGCCCTGGCGGCAATGGCTCAAGGCTACTTGTCCATACCGATGGAACTAGCGGAACCTGCAACCGGCCCGCAGCAGCTGGAAACCCAATTGCCCCTGGTCCCGGCACCCTCGACAACCCTCGGCGTTCCTTAGACAGAGACGCCAGCCCAAAGGCACAAACAGTGTGGTCTGCGACAATCTACTGGCACCCCTGCGTATCGAGTTGGTGCGTATTCTCCTCCGCACAGGCGCTCATTCTGGGTGTCGCTGCGATTCGTCAGCGTCCGGCCGCGCCTTGCTCGAGTGCTCGAAGAGCTGCGGGAAGCGCGTAGACACTGTTGATGAAGCCGAGCTGAATGTTGAGATCGGGCCGAAGCGTCCCTTGCTCAAGGCCCCAGACTTTCGTCCCCTTGCGTCGTATCCAGCCGGTCGTCCGGTTGACCCAGCGTTCATAATCCGCCGATATTGCTGCCATTGCGTCGGCCTGCGATCCGAGCTGGCTAACGCCTATGACTTCACTGCCGATTTCGGCGGGGACCCAGAGAAGCACCGGGGAGGCATTCGAGTCCACCAGGGCCTCGTCGTGGGCAGGGTGTAACCGGCCCCAATTGAGCTTGTTGAAGAAGCCAGCTTTCGTCGGCTGATCCAGCGCCCCGTCTCCCGGACGGATCGGCACCGGTGGGCCGAGGTCCTGATTGACTACCATTACCTGGGGGCTGGCGAGCGCGCCCCCGCGAGTGAGGGCATCCAGGGGATTTCGAACAACTGGCCACGGATGCAAGGTGACTTTGTCCGGTTCTCCCAGGTAGTCGAGCAGCGTCGCTTGGTCCTCAAGGGTCGCAAAGTAGAAAGCGGCAGTCACCATGCCTGGAAGTCTGGCACGAGCTCGCGTACTGGTGTCCTATTCACGTGCGCTCACTGGCATAACGCGTCCACGCTTCGCCTGCGGCATCGGTGTGGGGGGAGCGACCTGGTAGCTGTAGCCGAGTGCGTCGGCGACCAGTGGTGGCGGCGTGACGGAGAGGTGCTCGTCCAGTGCGCGAAGATGAAGAAGGTCCGGATGGCTTTTCTGGTGGTCGGCCCGGTCGTGAGCCAGGTGTCCACGTCCTGCTGGGAGCAGGTGGCCCACGCAGCCATGGCTGGGAACATCGACTGAAGCAGGAAAAACCCCTGAACGCCACGGGCGCAAGGCGCCTCCAGCGCGGGCCGCAGAACTCCGCGGGAGAGGGCCTGAATGATTCATTCATGAGATAGCAGAGTTACTACTGGTAACGGTGATTATTCGATCTGGAACTATTCGGTCTCCCCGTGCGCCGCTACTGCCCGCGCCCGCTGGTGAAAGATTCTCCTAGCCGTGATCACTGGGCTACCCTGTGCAGATGTCAGTTCCTTCCGCCCTGATCGCAGGCGCGAGCATCGCGGGCCCGGCTCTGGCGTATTGGCTTAACCGCTCCGGCTGGCGCACGACGGTGGTGGAGCGGGCGCCGGCTTTGCGCACGGGCGGGCAGAATGTTGACCTCAAGGGAGCAGGGCTGCAGGTCATCCGCCGGATGGGGCTTGAGGAACGGGTCCGAGCCGTGCAGCCCGGCGAGTTGGGCGTGGAGTTCATCGGCTCGCGCGGCCAGGTGCTTGCCCGTTTTCCCGCGGCGACCCGAGCGGTATGAGCGTGACCGCCGAGGTGGAGATCTTGAGGGGTGACCTCGCCGAACTCCTTGTCGCGGCCACCTCCGACAGCACCGGATACCGCTTCGGAGACCGGATCACCGCGCTCAGGCAGGAAGGCGACGTCGTTCTGGCCAGCTTTGAGCACGCCCCCGCCAACGGGGCGTGGGTCCCCGCGGGGTCGGTGATTGCTGGTGTGAGTGGTTATGAATGAAGCGCTGCGCGGGCGAAGGCTTGCCCTGGCGCCTTGACGGTGTTTGCTTTGAGCCCGAAGCGGTCGTTGAAGATGCCGAGGTTCAGCAGGACCTCGTGGGCATCGACGAGGAGTGCTTGGACGGTGTTCGGTTCCAGTTCGGCTCCGGTGCGGGTGCTCCAGCCGAGTGCTCCGAGGCCGAAGGCGACGGCTTCAAGGTAGTGGGCCCAGCTGGTTCGTTTCCCTGCCGCGACTTCGAGCAGGAGTAACAGCGTCGCGTCGCGCTCGGAGTCATGGCGGTGCCGGTGGGCGATGGATCGTGCGAGGAAGAGCCACAGGCCTTTGGGATCATCGAGCAGCCGTTTGGCGGCGGATGTGAGGACGAGTTTGCCTTTGATTTTGCGGATCAGGCCGAGTCGTTGAGCGCTTTCGCGCAGCTGAAGGACGGGCAGGGTCTGGTCCTCGCGGTTGGCTTTGCCGATCCAGTCCTTGGCCCAGCCGAGCTCGGTCATTGCCTCGCGGACCACGGTCGGCGGTAGCCAGCCGGCAGCGGTGAGGGATAGACCGTCAGGCCCGATGCGGCGGGTGAGCCAGAGATAGGGGGCGGTCATCGTCTCGGCGACGTCTGCTTCGACCGTTGCGGGGCCGTCGAGGCCGGCGGCGTGCAGGTATGAACGGAATTCGCGTCGCAGGCCGGGAGGCATCCGGTTCGTGAGTTCCTGGGTCAGTGACTCGCTTCCGGGGCCATGTTCGTTGGCAGAGGGAGCAGGGAACAGCAGGTCGAGCTCGTTGTTCACGGTATTAATGTCCAGTTGTTCCGGGTCGAATTCCTGCCATGGCCCGGCTGTCAAGGCGACCCATGCCTTCAGGTCTTTGTGGTCTTCGTGGCCGGGGTCCGCGAGGGCGTCGAGGAGGTCATGGTAGCCACCGATGCCGCCGGAATCTTCCAGCGGCGCCCGCCTCGCCCCGTCCAGGAGCCGTGCCCTTGGGGTGTTGGCCGGGGCGGGGAGGCTTCCGGTGAGTTCGAGGCGGTGGATCCAGCCGTCTCCGAAATCGTATTCGTAGAACAGGGGACCGGACTCCGGGGTTAAGATCTGGCCCAGGGTCCAGTCCGTCTCCGGGAGGTCATCGTCAGAGTCTTCCATCAGGTCCAGGGGGACCCAGCGCCGCGGTTCGCGCACGATTCCGTTGACGGCACGCAGACGGACATAGGGATCGATGTCCGTGAAGGAATGCAGGTGTGAATCCCGCCAGCCAACGGCCGTTTGCAGGATCTCATGCACCCTGTCCATGGTTAGGGAAGGGTCGATCTCAAGGAGCCGCCAGATGGCTGGCTCGCTGCCCGCGATGGAGACTTTCATCCGCAGCAACATCGCACCGGAATCTGGATCTGGATTTCGTATCGTCACAGCACTATCCTGCCAGCCCCAGTGTTTGGGCGAGGCCACTGTCAACTGCTGATTGCGCCAACCGTCCCGCTGTATCAAAGTCCGTCGAATTCGCATCAGATGCGATTCCCCGAGTGCAGCTTGACATAATGTGGATTATCGGCGCTTTACCAGGAATCGCGAAAGGGGCCTGTCGGTGATCCGGGCACCGTGACTTGGACCAGCGCAAAGGCAGGCTCCAGCACACAAATCCGCAGGTCAGCATTGTCATATACCGGCTGCTCGTTAAGAATGAGTCAATGACGGTCTATGTGCGATCACTTGAAACTGCTGTCCCGAAAACGATGCTGATCCAGACGCAAGCCCGTGACGTGTTTGCGGCCCAGCCAGGTCTGACCCGGCTTGGTTCACGGCTGGTCAGCACCTGTTTTGACTCGGCCGCCATCGACACCCGTTTCACCGCCGTTGAAGAACTCACCAACGATTTGCGCTCCGACAGCCCGCAGTTCTACGATCCCGGGACCGGCCTGCTGCTGAATCCCAGCACAAAGGTCCGCAACGAGATTTTCGGCCGCGAGGCCACCAAGCTCTTTGTGGAAGCCGCGCGCGCTGCAGTCGCTGCCGCCCCTGAGCTCGATTTACTTGACATAACTCATCTCATCACGGTTTCGTGCACCGGGTTCTTCAACCCCGGCCCGGACTACAAGATCGTCCGGGAGCTCGGCCTGGATCCGGCGGTCCAGCGCTACCACCTCGGATTTATGGGCTGCTACGCGGCATTTCCCGCGCTCCGGGCAGCGAAACTGTTCTGCGAAGCGGACCCGAACGCGGTTGTCCTCGTGGTCTGCGCCGAGCTGTGCTCCCTGCACGTGCGCACCTCCAACGACCCTGACACCATTATGGGTTCGGCCCTGTTCGCCGATGGTGCCGCGGCCGCCGTCGTCACAGCCCGGAGCGGCTCGGAGGCACAGTCCCTGCTCCGGCTGGACCACTTCGAAACCGTCCTCACACCGGTTGGCGAGGACGCCATGGCCTGGAACATCGGCGACCACGGGTTTGAAATGGTCCTGGGGAATTACGTGCCGCACATCATCGATGACCACATCGTGGGCGCCCTTCAGCCCCTGCTGGCGAAGGACCCGGAACTGGCGGCGCTCCCCTACACGTCCATCCGCCACTGGGCCATCCACCCGGGCGGCCGCAGCATCCTGGACAAAGTCCAGTCCCGGCTCGGCCTCACTGACGAGCAGCTGGTCCCTGCCCGGGAGACGCTGCGCAATTACGGCAACATGAGCAGCTCGACGGTGCTGTTTGTGCTCAAGCACATCCTGGACCAGGCGCCCGAGGACGGCGGCGAACGGATCTGCTCCATGGCGTTCGGGCCCGGACTCACGGTGGAGACGGGGCTGTTCACCAAGCTGCGGCAGGCGTCTGCCGCAGCGCAGCCGAGCCAGGTGCCCGAGCATGCGGCGGCGACAGTTCCGGTTTCCTGAACCTCGTGGACCTACTGATGCGGCACCGGGCCGTCGGCGCCGTGGAACTGATGGACCGGCCGGACTGCGATGCCCGCCTCCTGGACAACACCTACCGCCAGTTCGGACTGGTCAACCGCGTGTTTTCCGGCTGGCGGAAGCTGTACGTGCGGGAACTTCGTCCGACGCTGGCGAAAAACCCGGCTCCCGCCACGCTGCTGGACATAGGCTCCGGCGGCGGGGACCTGGCGTACCGGCTCGCCGCATGGGCCCGCCGTGACGGGCTGGCCCTGAGGATCACCGGCATAGACCCGGACGCCCGCGCCGCCGCCTTCGCCCGTGGACGTCCGCCCCTGCCCGGGGTTGAATTCCGCCAGGCACACAGCGCGGACCTGGTCCGGGAAGGAAGCAGCTTCGACTTCGTCATCTCAAACCACGTGCTCCACCATCTTTCGGCCGGTGAACTCCAACAGCTCCTTTCCGACTCCGCGGCCCTGGCCAGCCGGAAGGTCCTCCACAACGACCTGCGTCGCAGCCGTGCCGCCTACGCCCTCTTCTCTGCTGCCGCACTGCCTTTCCGGCATTCTTACATCCGCGTTGACGGCCTGACGTCCATCCGCAGGAGTTACAGCCCCGCAGAATTATCGGCAGTCGCTCCGCCGGGCTGGACAGTGGAACCTGCCGCGGCGTTCCACCAGCTTCTCGCCCTGCGCAGGAGCTGACGTGGCAACGGACGTCCTGATCATTGGCGGGGGTCCGGTGGGCTTGTACCTTGCCGCTTTACTGCTCCAGGACGGCGTGAGCGTCAGGGTGCTGGAACAGCGGCCAACAAGGAACCTGCACTCACGCGCCATCGGCATCCATCCACCCGCACTTGAGGCGTTGGACAAGGTTCAGATTGCCGATTCCGCGATCCGGGACGGCGTTCGGATCCGGGACGGGATGGCGGTCAGCGGCGGGAGGACGGTAGGCACCATGTCCTTTGGCGGAATCTCCGATACATTCCCGTTCGTGCTGGCACTGCCGCAGTTCCGGACAGAGCAGCTCCTGGAGGACCGTGTCTGCCAGCTCGACCGCCATGCAATCATCCGCGATGTGCGCGCCACCCAGGTCACGGACGACGGCGGACGGGTCACCGTCGTCGGGGAGGCCGGCGGGGAGGCCGAGGGCCGGGAGGTGGAGTTTGCCGCGTCCCTTGTGGTGGCAGCCGACGGCGCGCGGTCCCGGGTGCGCAACCTTCTGGGCGTGCCCGTGAACACCAGGAACTACCCTGACCATTACCTCATGGGCGACTTCCAGGACCCAGGGCCCTACGGCGAAAGGGCCGTCCTGTTCCTTGAGCCGGGCGGAATCGTTGAGTCCTTCCCCCTGCCGGGCGGTGTCCGGCGGTGGGTGGTGCGGCTGGGCCGGCCCGCGGGCGGTGCCGGGTCGGCCCGGCTGGCAGAGCTGGTGCGGGAACGGACCGGGATCCTTCCGGATCCGGATACCAGCACCATGGTGAGCGCTTTCAGCGTTCGGTCCGTCCTCACCGGCCAGATGGCGGCCGGACGGGTTGTCCTGATCGGGGATGCAGCCCACGAGATCAGCCCCATCGGCGGCCAGGGCATGAACCTCGGCTGGCTGGATGCCCAGGCCCTCTCCCCCCTCATCCGCGCGGCGTTGGCAGGCGGCGATAGACACCAGACCGACCGGCAGTTCAAGGAATTCGACGCCAACCGGCGGCAAGCTGCAATGCTGGCCAGGCGGCAGTCCGAAATCAACATGATGCTGGGACGCCCGCTGCCAAGGCCCCTGCTGACGCTGCGAAACCTGGGAATCAGCGCCGCGGCTGCCACCCCGGCAGTCAACCGCTGGGTGGCCCGGCGCTTCACCATGCAGTAAGCGGTGTGCAGTAACTGGTGCGCCGCCAGTTCGTCCGCAGTACCTACCGGTAGTAGCAGTCGTAACTGTCCTGGCTGAAGATTAACCCCTCGCGCACTTCAAACACCGACGATGTTCTGGCCCGGATCACTTCGCCCCGGTCCCAGTACCGGAGGTCCATCCGCAGCGTCGCAGACCAGTCGGCTTCGACAGCCACCCGGCCGCCCTCACAGGTGGTCCGCCGGATGACAAATGACTGGTCCGAGACCACATCTGAACTTTGGTCCGCTCCCGCCAGGACTTCGGGCAGGCTTCGGGTGGAGCCCTCGGGCGCCAGGAGGTGCGGGGCCTCCACCAGGACAAAGGAGTCCGCGAGGAAAGGCCTGATGCCGGCCGCTCCCCCGCCCGCTTCGAGGACGCGGATAAACCCCAGGACGCAATCCAGTGGTGAGGCAGCCAGTGCCGGGGTGTGCGTTGCCGAGGTGTCCAGTGCCGGGTCGGGCAGGGAGGAAGGGTCAGGCATGACATAGACACTAGCCGAGCGTGCGGGCGCCGCCCTGCCGTTAGGCTTTGCCCATGAGCCAGAGCACGCCCGGAACAGACCTCACTGCCGAACAGATCCGCGAAACCGTGGAGCGGATCGTCGCCGCCGGGACCCTTCCGCCCATCGTGCAGGCAGGCCACCCCGCGCTCCGCCAGCGCGCGGCAGCGTTTGACGGGCAGCTGTCCGCCGAGCTGCTCACCCGGTTGATCAACCTCATGCGCGAGGTGATGCACGAGGCACCCGGCGTGGGCCTCGCAGCACCCCAACTGGGGATACCGCTGCAGCTGGCTGTCCTGGAGGATCAGTTCGACGTCGATCCCGAGGCCGCTTCCCTGCGGCACCGCAGCCCGCTGGAGTTCCTTGCCGTGGTGAACCCCCGCTATGCGCCGCTGGGCCCCGGGCTTGTTTCGTTCTATGAGGGCTGTCTGTCCCTCAATGGCCTGCAGGCAGTGGTTGCCCGCCACGAAGCAGTCCTCCTCGAATTCCAGACTCCGGACGGACTGTCCACCCGGCGGGAGTTTTCCGGCTGGCAGGCCCGCATTGTCCAGCATGAGACGGACCACCTCAATGGTGTGCTGTACGTGGACAAGGCCCAGCTGCGGTCGCTGAGCAGCAACGCCGAATACGCGGCGCACTGGGCGGAAGCAGGCATCCGCAAGGCGCAGCAGGGGCTGGGTTTCGACGCCGGCCCCGCGGGCATCAGTGGCACCTGACCTTCCCGTGCCGGACACCGCTAAAGAACACCGCTAAGAGCACCGGACAGCACACCCATAGGATGGTTCCCATGCCCTCCACCACCGACCTTCCGCTGCTGTGCCCGGTGTGCTCGAATCCGCTGGACCTTCTGGGGACGGCCTCGGGCCAGGACCGCCTCACCTGCCCTTCCGGCCATAGCTTCGATGCGGCCAGGCAGGGATATTTCAACCTGCTGGTGGGTAAGGGGACGGCCTTCGAGGCCGACTCGTCCGCCATGGTCCAGGCCCGCTCCGACTTTCTGGGGGACGGCCATTACCGGCCCCTTGCCGACGCGGTGGCAGCCGCCGTCGTACCTTTCCTCCCGGCAGGCCGCGCCGCCGTGCTGGACTCGGGAACGGGAACCGGGCACTACCTTCGGGTTCTGCTCGATGCTGCGGCAGCCCAGGACCGGAAGGTGGCTGCCCTTGGCCTGGACATCTCAAAGTTCGCCCTCCGCCGTGCCGCGCGCCTCAATCCGGAGGCTGTGAACCTGGTCTGTGATATCTGGCAGCCCTTACCGCTGGCGGACGACTCGGTGGACGCCGTCACCGTCATCTTTGCGCCCCGCAACGCCCCGGAGTTTGCCCGGGTGCTGCGGCCGTCCGGGCGGCTGGTGGTGGTCACGCCCCGGAGCGGGCATCTGGCCTCCCTTGCTGCGGTCACCGGAATGCTCGGCATCGAGGAGGGCAAGGAGGCGCGGCTGGCCGAAGTGATGGGTGGGTATTTCGACGCCGAAACGGCCTCCGCCGTCGACATCCCCTTGAAACTGACCCGCGCGGAGGCAGCAGGCCTGGCCTTTATGGGACCGGCAGGACACCACCTGGACCGCGATGCCGTTTCTGCGCGCCTTGAGGGACTGCCCGAGCCGATCATCACGGAAGCGAAGTTCCAGGTGCTGGTCTTCCGCCCCAGGAAACGTGCCGCCACGTAACGAGTTGGCTACTATCCGCAGGCTGCCTGCATGAGCGGCCCACAGCTGACAGGGCAGCACTAAGATTGAAGGACAGTTACTGGCGGGTGCGCGTCCGCGGCTCCCCGTAGCAAAGGGGGAGAACTTGTTCGAATGGCTGGGGGAAAACTGGTGGGCCCTGTGGCTCACGGCTTTCCTGGCGTTTGCAGTGATCGAGATGATCACACTTGACCTGTTCTTTATCATGCTCGGTGGGGGAACCTTGGCCGCGCTGGTGGCCGACTTCGCGGGCGCAGACCTTTGGCTGCAGATCCTGGTCTTCTGCGTCGTGTCACTGCTGATGATCGCCTTCGTCCGGCCCGTGGCCCTCGCCCACCTCAAGCTAGGCCCGTCCGACCAGCGGACCAACGTGGACCGGCTGATCGGTGAACACGCCCTGGTGATGGAACCTGTGTCGTCTGACGGCGGGCTGGTCAAAATCGGCGGTGACATCTGGACTGCCCGTTGTGCCGGCGGCGTCCTTCCCGCCGGGCAACGAGTTGTGGTTTCCGCCATCGACGGGGCAACGGCAGTGGTGTCCGCCCCGCCCGAAGCTGCGGGCCAGCCTGAAACAGCCTGATCAATTGGGGAACAAGGAGATGTATGGATAACGCCGGAGGAACTGCATTGGCTATTGTGCTGGTAGTCCTGATCGTGTTTGTGATTATTGTTCTGGTCCGTTCTGTGCGGATCATTCCGCAAGCGCGCGCCGGCGTCGTGGAACGGCTGGGCAAGTACCAGCGGACGCTAAACCCGGGACTTACCATCCTGATTCCGTTTGTGGACCGGCTCCTGCCGCTGCTGGACCTCCGCGAACAGGTGGTGTCATTCCCTCCGCAGCCGGTCATCACCGAGGACAACCTGGTGGTCTCCATCGACACCGTGGTCTACTTCCAGGTCACCGATCCACGGGCTGCCACCTACGAAATCGCCAACTACATCCAGGCAGTGGAGCAGCTGACCACCACCACCCTGCGCAACGTGGTGGGCGGCCTGAACCTCGAAGAGGCACTCACCTCCCGGGACCAGATCAACGGCCAGCTGCGCGGTGTACTGGATGAGGCAACGGGCCGCTGGGGCATCCGCGTTTCCCGCGTGGAGCTCAAGGCCATCGACCCGCCGCACTCCATCCAGGACTCAATGGAAAAGCAGATGCGCGCGGAGCGGGACCGGCGTGCCGCCATCCTGACGGCCGAAGGCACCAAGCAGTCGGCCATCCTGACCGCCGAGGGCCAGCGGCAGGCGTCCATCCTGGCAGCGGAAGGCGATGCCAAGGCAGCCATCCTGCGTGCTGACGGTGAAGCGCAGGCCATCCAGAAGGTCTTTGACGCCATCCACAAAGGCAACCCGGACCAGAAACTGCTGGCCTACCAATACCTGCAGACCCTTCCCAAGCTGGCGGAAGGCTCCTCCAACAAACTGTGGATCATCCCCAGCGAAGTTGGCGAAGCCCTCAAAGGCATCGGTAATGCCCTGGGCGGAACCACCACTGAGACCGGCGTTGCCGGACTGTTCGATGAGGTGGGAGCCAAGCCCTCCGAGCCCTGATCCGGTGCCCGGCCACGCCGATGGAGGGATCCGCAGCAGCTGCGGATCCCTTCATTTTGGCTGACGTGGCATGGCACGCGTATAATTGGGTATTTGTCTGGCAGGAGTAGATCCGCCGGAACAACCAAGCTTCGCAATGCGTTGAATCTAAAGATGCAGCACAGTGCACAGAATAGTCCGGAGGCGCTTGCGCCACGGCTAGCGCGGGTTCTACACCGCGAACCGACCAGAGGGAGAAATCATGAGCGATCGCAGCCTGCGGGGCATGCGCCTTGGCGCGCAGAGCATGGAGACCGAGTCCGGAGTCGAGCCGGCTCCGCGCCAGCGCGTCGAGTACCGGTGCGAAGACGGCGAGCAGGTCTTTGTCACCTTCTCCTCCGAAGCGGAGATTCCTCCGGTGTGGGTTTCCAAGACCGGCAAGGAAGCGCTCCTGGTTGACGGCGAACGCCCGGACACCAGCAACGATAAGGCAGTCCGCACTCACTGGGACATGCTGCTGGAACGCCGCTCCCTGCCGGAACTGGAGCAGATCCTCGAAGATCGCCTCACCATCCTGCGTGAACGCCGCGGAGAACGCCGCTCCGCGTAACACACCCTGAATACGGAAATGGGCCGTCCCGCACAGTATGCGGGACGGCCCATTTGGGTTAAGGACACCTGCTTTTAGTACAGGACTATTGCCGGGCTGGCACCTTCTTGCGGGTGAGGGTGTTCCAGCGTGCCTGGAGTCCCCATCTCGTAACGTTGACCATTGCCTCCACCACGATGTTGCCGCTCATTTTTGAGGCGCCGAGCTCGCGCTCCACGAAGGTGATGGGGCGTTCCTCGATCCGCAGCCCCATCCGGGACACCCGCCAGGCGAGGTCCACCTGGAAGCCGTAGCCCACGGAGTCCACCTCGTCCAGGTTCAGCTTTTCGAGCGTGGTCCTGCGGAAGGCACGGTAGCCGCCGGTGACGTCCTTGATCTTCAGGCCCAGCATCAGCCGGGCATAGGTGCTGCCCACCCGTGAGATGGCCTGCCGGTAAAGCGGCCAGTTCACCACGCTGCCGCCCGGGACCCAGCGCGAACCCATGGCAAGGTCGGCACCCTGGTCAATGGCTTCAAGGAGCTGGGGAAGCTGTTCGGGCTGGTGGGAACCGTCTGCGTCCATCTCCACCAGCACTTCGTAGCCGGCGTCCAGGCCCCACTTGAAGCCGGCGATGTAGGCGGCGCCGAGGCCTTCCTTGCCCTTGCGGTGCAGGACGTGGACCTGGGAATCCTTGGCGGCGATCCCGTCGGCGAGCTGGCCGGTGCCGTCAGGGCTGTTGTCATCCACTACCAGCACGTCCGAGGCCGGCACCGCTGCACGGAGCCGCTGCAACGTTATGGGCAGCGATTCCAGCTCGTTGTAGGTAGGGATGATCGTAAGGACGCGCACAGAAAGCCTTCCTGGGGGGAGCAGTCGGTGCACCCGCTGGCCAGCGAAACCGCCGGCGGGCGCAGCTACCCATTATAGAGCGCCGGGCAACGGGGTCAGGAACGCAAGGCAGGACTCGCGAACAGCTCCAGGCCATCCCGCACGGTCTGCAGGCATACCGGGTCCGTACCGGTGTCCAGTGCAGGCAGCAGGGGTGTCCGCGCCCTCGGGTCGGTGCTCCAGGATTGGACCCGGCCGTCGGCCACCTGGACCATCAGTTCCTCAACCTCCCAGACGGCGAAGCTGGCCGGAGCGCCGGGCACCAGCTGCCCCGCCATGGGGTTGGAATACCGGGCCGCCCGCCATCCTGCCCGGGTGTGTCCCAGGAACGCTGCGCGCGCCGAGATCCGTTCAGCCTCATTGTGGTGCTCCAGGCACGCCCGGACGCTTGACCAGGGCCGCAGCGGCGTCACAGGGCTGTCACTGCCGAAGCAGACAGGAACTCCGGCCGAGTACAGGCTCGCAAAGGGGTTCATGGCTTTGCTCCGCTCCCCCAGCCGCTTCTCGTAGAGGCCGCCGGCACCACCCCAGGCAGCATCAAATCCAGGCTGGGCACTGACGGTGACGGAGTAACGGGAAAGGGTTTCCACCGCCGCGGCGTCCACCATTTCCACATGTTCAAAACGGTGGCCGGCAGCCCTGATCCGCTGCTCCCCCACCTCGGCAGCCGCAAGTTCCAAAGCCTGCAGGGCGGCGTCCAGCCCGGCATCGCCAATGACATGGAAGCCGCCCTGGATGCCGGCGAGCGAACAGGCGGCCAGATGGGCGGCAGCCTCTTCCACGCCAAGGTACAGGCTGCCGGTTTCATCCGCAGCGTCGCTGTAGCCGGACCTCAGGGCTGCCGTCCGCGAGCCGATGGAGCCGTCAATGTTGAGGTCCCCCGCCAGGCCTCGGATCCCTGGGCCAAGCCGGCCAAGGATGCTGCGGGCATGTTCTTCGGATGACGCCAGTTCACCCCAGTACGGCAGTACTTCAGGCCTTGGATTGCCCCCTCCGGTGCGGTTGTTCCAGGTTTGCGCCAGGCGGAGGTCGTCGGGCCCGCCGATCTGCGGAGCGCCCATCTCCACCAGCGCCACGTAGCCGTGGGATGCGGCTTCGGCCAGGGCACGCTCCTGGTGGCGGCGGAGCACCTCTTCGGGGAGCCGGCGTGTTGCCTGCCGGGCAGCTGCATGGGCCGAGCGGCTGACCCGCGCACCGCCGTCGTAACCCTCAACGCCGCGAAGCGCGGCACTGCCGGCCAGCGACGACGAAACCAGGGCGGAGTGCACGTCAGCCCGGGAGAGATAGACAGCCCGGCCGCCGGAAGCCCGTTCCAGTTCCTCCGCGCTCGGCAGGGCCGGGTCAGCCCAGGTGGTTTCGTCCCAGCCGTGACCGAGCACGGGGCCGCCGCCGGGGGCTGCGGCCACCGCGTCCAGAAGTTCCTTGGCCGAGGAAACGCCCTGCAGCGCCAGGGAATCCAGGGCAATGCCGGTTTCCGTCAGGTGGGTGTGGGAGTCAACAAAGCCCGGCGCGACCAGGGCGCCGCGGAGGTCGATGATCTCCATGGAGCTGTCAGCGATGGATGAAGCCGCCTGCTCCGACCCCACCCAGGCCACCGTGTCACCGTCCACCAGCATGGCGGTGGCAAAGGGGTCTGCTGCTGTGTAGACGGAGCCGTTGCGGTAGAGCACGGGACTGGTGGCGGGGTGGGATTGGGGCAGTGGTTGATTGCTGGGCATGGGAAGGCAGACTCCTGGAGATCGTGCGGCCGGCGGGCGGCCGGCAGGGAATGTCAGAGGACGGAGGAATAGGCCACGACGCCGCGGCGGATCAGTGAGATGGCATCCGAGCACAGGCGCGCCAGGCGGGGATCGAGGCCGGGAATTTTCGCGAGCTGGTCCAGCAGGTCAATCACCTGCTTCACCCAGCGGACAAAGTCCCCGGCGGCAAGATCGGTGCCGCTCAGGACGTCCTGCAGGTGCCGGCCGCGGGCCCACTTGTAGAGCGGCCACATGAGGCCCAGTTCCGGTTCGCCCGTCAGGGGCAGTTTGTTGTCCTCTTCCACGTCCTCCAGTGCCGACCATTCCCGGACCACGATGTCCACTGAGGTCTCCAGGGAGATGCTGGGCATCCGTGGGCGGAATCCCCGATCCTCGCGCTTGGCCTGGTAGACCAGGATGCTGGCAAGCGCAGCGACTTCCGCGGCATCCAGGTCATCAAAGGCGCCCAGCCGCAGGGACTGGGAGATCAGCAGGTCCTTTTCTCCGTAGATCCGGCGCAGCCGCTGGCCGTCGGGGCTGATGTGCAACTGGCCGTCACCCGCGGGCTCGAGGTAACCGTAGGAGGACAAGACGTCACAGACGCGGTCAAATGTCTTGGCGATGGTGTTGGTGCGGCCCTGGATCTGCCGGACCAGCCCATCGGTTTCGCGCCGGAGCTTCCACCAGCGTTCAGACCAGCGGGCATGGTCTTCCCGTTCGCTGCACCCGTGGCAAGGGTGGGCGCGGAGGGCATTGCGGAGGCCTGCGATGCGCTTTTCCTGGTTGGGCAGGGCAGTTGCAAGCCCGAAATCGTTGTTGCGGTTGTTGCCCGGGGCAGGGGGACGGTTCTCGCGCAGCGCGTTCCGTGCCGAGGACGCCAGGTCCCGCCGTGACTTGGGGACTTTCGCATTGAAAGACTTGGGAATGCGGATGCGCGTAACCGGGGTGATGGGTCCTTCCAGGTCATCGTTCCCGATCCGCCGCAGCTGGTTGTCAAGCGTCAGCACAGCAGGGCGGGGCTCCCGGCTGCTGTGGTCCGAACTGAGCACAACGGCCGGTCCGGGCGCCCTTCCGCCAGGGACATTGACTACGTCACCGGGAAGCAAACGGGCCAGCGAATCATCGTTGAGCGACTTCCGGGCGCGTGACTTGGTCCGCGAGGTCATATTCTCGGCGTCGGACAATTCACGGCGCAACCGGGCGTATTCCGTGAAGTCCCCGAGGTGGCAGGTCATCGACTTGGCGTACCCGGCCAGCGATTCCTCCCTGCTGCGGACCTGCTTTGCCAGGCCCACCACGGAACGGTCCGCCTGGAACTGGGCAAAGGAGGATTCCAGGATTTCGCGGGCCCTGGCCCGGCCGAACTGGGCCAGGAGGTTGATGCTCATGTTGTAGGTGGGCCGGAAGCTGGAGTTCAGCGGGTACGTGCGCCGGGACGCGAGGCCCGCAACCGCCGTCGGGTCCGTACCCGGCTGCCAGAGCACCACGGCGTGGCCTTCGACGTCGATGCCTCGCCGGCCGGCGCGGCCGGTCAGCTGGGTATACTCCCCCGCGGTGATGTCCACGTGGGCTTCACCGTTGAACTTGTCCAGCTTCTCCAGCACCACCGAACGGGCCGGCATGTTGACGCCCAGGGCCAGGGTTTCGGTGGCGAAGACAGCCTTGGCGAGCCCGTCCGCAAAGAGTTTTTCCACCACTTCCTTGAAAGTGGGCAGCATGCCGGCGTGGTGGGCGGCGAAACCCCGCAGCAGCCCGTCACGCCAAGTCCAGAAACCCAGGACGTCCAGGTCGTCCGGCGGAATGTCCTGGCCGGCCTCGTCGACGCGCTGGGCGATGATCCGCTGCTCTTTCTCAGTGGTAAGCCACAGGCCTGAGCCGACGCATTGGGCGACGGCGGCGTCACACCCGGCCCGGGAAAAGATGAACGTGATGGCGGGCAGGAGGTCCATCCTGTCGAGGCTGGCGATCACCTGGGGCCGGCTGGCCGGACGCACGCCCCGTTCGTCGCCGCCGCGGCCGGGCCGGTCGTTGCCGCGCCGGCCCCGCTGTCCCCGGCCCCCGGGGCCACCGGGAGCAGACCTCGCGCGGAAACTCTGCATGCTTTCGCTTCTCGCCACAGTCAGGAGGTCCGGATTCACATCAAACCCGCGCCCCTTGGCGTTGTCTTTCCTGCCGTCCCTGGCCGCCGGTTCCCCGGGCTCGGTGTCGACGGGTGGAGCGATCTCATCGAAAGTGGTTTCCCCTGCAAAGAGGTCCATGATCTGCCGGCCGACCATAACGTGCTGCCACAGCGGCACCGGCCGGTGCTCGGAAACAATGATGTCCGTGTCGCCACGGACCGTATCCAGCCACGCGCCGAACTCCTCGGCATTGGAGACGGTGGCGCTGAGTGAGGCCACCTGCACTTCGCTGGGAAGGTGGATGATGACTTCCTCCCAGACTGCGCCCCGGAAACGGTCTGCCAGGTAGTGCACCTCGTCCATCACCACATAGCCCAGGTCATCCAGTGTGGCCGAATCGGCGTAGAGCATGTTGCGCAGGACTTCGGTGGTCATCACCACCACGGGGGCGTCACCGTTGATGCTGGTGTCCCCGGTCAGCAGGCCTACCTTCGCGGCACCGTACTTTTCGGTGAGTTCCGTGAATTTCTGGTTGCTGAGTGCCTTGATGGGTGTGGTGTAAAACGCCTTGAGGCCACGCTGCAGCGCGAGGTAGATGGCGAACTCGCCCACAATGGTTTTGCCGGCCCCGGTGGGCGCCGCCACCAGGACTCCCCTGCCCTCCTGCAGGGATTTGCACGCCTGCCGCTGGAAATCATCCAGTTCAAAGTCCAGGGTCCGGATGAAGGAGCCCAGGTAGGTGGCTGCTTCTGCCCTTCTCTCGGCGCTGGCGCGGTATCTCTCGGCGGGAGAAAGCTCCTCGGGATCGCTGGGTCCGGCGGAGAATGGACCAGTGGAGAACGGCCCGGTATTGGAGGACATACACCAAGCCTAACGGGCGCCTAGAGGTTCTTCAGCTCAGTGCCCGGGGTGGCGATGTCCGCCGTTGCCTCGGTTTCGGCCACCCGCTTCGCCTGGCGGCGCTCACGGCGCTTGTCATTCATCAGGCAGATGCCGATGGCGGCAAAAAAGAGCACCAGCAGGGGGCCGGCCAGCATAAACATCGAAATGGCATCTGCCCCCGGAGCTGCGATCGCGGCAAGGACAAACACCAGGAACACCGTGATTCGCCAGGCCCTGAGGATGGTGCGGCCGGAGATGATGCCGGCCATGTTGATGCCCACCAGCACCACGGGCACCAGGAAGGCGAGACCCAGCACCAGCACCATCCGGGTCACGAATTCAATGTACGTCCGCGCGTCGATAACGCTGGACGAGCCCTCCGGCGTGAACTGCGTCAGGGCGTGGACCACCTGGGGCACTACGAGCCAGCCGGCCCAGATACCGGCCAGGAACAACGGGACCGCCGCCGCCATGTAACCCAAGGTGTAACGGCGCTCCTTGGACGTAAGGCCCGGAGTGATGAAAGCCCACAGCTGGTAAATCCAGATCGGACTGGAAATAACCACGCCGATGAGGAGTGACATCTGGAGCTTGAAATCGAACGGGGAAGCAATGCTCCCGAAGTTGATTGCAGCAAGCCCGCCGGTTTGCTCCGAGATGCGGTTGACCGGTTCGGCCAGGGCCTTCAGTAGCGGATCGTAAAGTATCCATCCTCCGACGCCGCCAATGACGACGCCGATAGCCGACTTGATCAGCCGGTTCTTAAGCTCTTTGAGGTGGTCCCAAAGAGCCATCCGCCCTTCGGGGTTGGCTTTACGGGACCGCGACAGTGCCACTGTGGTCAGGCGCGGTTCGACGGCGGAACGTCAGTGCCGTCTGTCGGCTCGCCGGGCTTCGCCTGGGGGTGGTTGACGATAGTGCCTTCCACCGGGCCTGAGGCGTCGGTGGTGTCAGTCTTGCCGTCGTTCTTCATTTCCTTGACCTCGGATTTGATGATCCGCATGGACTGGCCAAGGCTGCGCGCCATGGCAGGAAGTTTGGGTGCGGCAAAGAGAAGCAAAGCGACGATGATGATAATAACGATGGGCCAGGGGCCATCAAAGAGTCTTCCCACGGGAAATCCTTTCCTCTAAATACATCCTACTTCTATGTGAAGTCGAGATCGCCGAGCGCCTGCGGCTGGCCCCGGTCCGTCTTCCGCTGTACCCGCCGAAGGCGGCGTTGTTCCCGCCGGGACGACTTGGATGCCTCGTAATCATGTCGCATGAGGGCGGGCGAGGCAAAAACGGCTGAGCCCGGCCGCGGACCCGCCGGGTCCGCACCGGCATCCGGTTGTTCAACGGGGGCGAACTGCCCCAACTTTTCGCCTGCTGCGCTCAGATCCTTGACGGTCGCCATGAACTGGCGGAACAGCCGGATGCCCAGGAGGACATAAAAAAGCAGCGACAGCGCAACGAGCGCCACCCATATCAGGATCCAGGACCACCAAGGCATGCTGAGAAGTCTAGCCGCCGTACCTTGCCAGGGACGCCGCGAGCCAGTTGCGGGCCGCGTCCGCCAGGTCGGCCGGAGCCAGGATGCGGGCCGAACCGCCATGTTGGGCCACGAACATTGGCAGCCACTCTGTGTTGCCGAAGCGGATTTCGGCCACCAGCCCGCCGTCGTCGAGTTCGGCAGTACGCTCCGCGTAGTAGTCGTCCGCGAGCCCCCTCCCCTGCCGGGTGAGCTGGACGGTGACCACCACGTCGTCGTCCTTGGGGGTGAAGAGCTTCGCCGGGACGCCCTCTGAAGGCGTGGTTCCGGCAGGCACCGGCAGGCCGTTGGGGTGGACATCCTGGACCCGGTCCAGGCGGAAATTCCTCAAGCCTTCAACTGAGTGGCAGTAGGCCTCGAGATACCAGATGTTGTCCAGCGAATAGAGGCGCAACGGATCAACGTCCCGCTCCGACACAATGTCACGCTGCGGGGACAGGTACGTCAGGCGCAGCTGGGACCGGGACTCGATCGCCTGCCGCACCGTCGCGTGCGTGGCGGCGTCGGCGGGTGCCACTTCCGGTCCCGCCAGCGAGGCCGCCCGGAGCCCTTCCTCGCCGGCGGCTGCCAGCAGTTTGAGGGTCACCGATTCAAGGGCGCCGCCCTCGGCCACGCCGGGCAGCCCGTTCAGCGATTCCAGCCCGGTCAGGAGGGCGCAGGCTTCCTCGACCGTGAAACGGACCGGCTTCTTCAGGTCCAGGTCCTGGCTGATGTAGACGTGGTCGTTTTCCCACTGGATGTCCAGCAGATCGTCGGGGTATCCCTCGGGGAGCCCGGAGCAGATAAGGATTTGCAGGTCGTCCTCCAGTTCCTTCCTGCTGATGCCGAAATGCTGTGCGACGTCCTGGATATGCAAGCCCTGGTTGTGCACCAGGAAGGGCACCAGCTGAAGCATGCGTTTGAGCTGGTCCTCTGAGGTGCGCACACGGACGGGCCGGGCAGGCGCGGCAGCAAAACGGAAGGTGGGAACGGGCGCGTCGCTGAAGTCAGCTGCGGCGCGCAGCCTCCGCCGGACAGCGTTGGTGAGTTCGGCTGGAGCCACCGCCCGGGCGTCCGGGCCGTAGGAGGCGAGCTCTTCGGCAAGGACCTCCGGGTCCCTGTACTGCAGGCTGAGGCGCTCGTAGCCGGGGCCGGGCTGGGGAGCAGGTTCACCTTCCGGCGGGGCGTCCTGTGCCACAGCGCGGCGGCGCAGTGCCAGGAGACGGCCCGCACGGACGTCCACGACGGCGGTGCGCAGCGGCAGTTCGGGCAGCCGTCCCAGTTCCTGCCTGATATTGAAGTCACGCGGAGGGGCAAATTGCTCCCGCTCCAGGGTTGCCACAGCACTGGTGAAGCGGGAGAGCCGGAAATGGCGGGCCGCCTGCCTGGCGCGGTCATAGCCCACGAGGTACCAGTGTCCGAAGCGGCTGCCGAGGCCCCAGGGCTCCACAGTCCGCTGTTCTTCCGTGCCCGTACTTCCAGCCAGGTAGGTGAAAGTGACGGGGTGCCTGGCATGCATTGCCGCAACGAGGTCGTCGAAGGCCTGGCCCGCGGGCTTGATCCGCGGCTGGACCCCCGGTGGCAGTTGAACGTTCGCGACCGCACCGGACGCCTGCAGCTTCCGCAGCGCGCTCTGGGCGGCGGTGCCCAGCGCGGCCCGCTCCCAGAGTTGGGAGGCCAGGAGCAGGACTGTCCACTCCTCCGGACCCAGTTCCACGTCCGGCAGGCGGTTGGACTCCTTGCCGATCCTGTACCTGGTGGTCGCGGGATCGTCTTCGCTCCAGCCCAGGTCGGTCAAGGTCTCCAAGTCAAAGCCGAAATTGCGAAGATCCGCCTTGTCCCGCTCGAACATCCTTCCGAACGACGCCTCATTGCCGGGAATGCCGCGGTAAACCGTTTCGCGTAATTCGCTGCGGCGCAGGCCGTACCGTGTGTTGAGCAGTGCGATCAGCAGGTTGAGGAGGCGTTCAGTACGGGATGCGGACACTCAGGTTACGTTACTAAACTCCGGGCCGGAACGCAGGAAGCGCGGCAGCAACAGGGCACCGGGGTCCTGTTACTGCCGCGCTTCAACGCTCGCAGAGCCTGGCGTCAGCGAACGCCCACGAGGTCAACCACGAAAATCAGGGCTTCATTGGGCTTGATGGCTCCCCCGGCGCCACGGGAGCCGTACGCCAGTTCGGAGGGGATTTCCAGACGGCGGCGGCCGCCCACCTTCATGCCCAGGAGGCCCTGGTCCCAGCCCTGGATGACCTGGCCAACGCCAACGCGGAAGTCCAGCGGGGCGCCGCGGCCCCATGAGGCGTCGAATTCCTCGCCCGTGGACCAGGCGACGCCCACGTAGTGCGTGGATACGGTATCCCCGGCCTGGGCTTCGCGGCCGTCTCCCTCAATGAGGTCGGTGATGACGAGTTCCGTAGGGACGTCGCCCTCGGGAAAATCGATCTCGGGCTTCTGGCGGTCAAAATCCCGCTGTCCAAAAGACATGGTTGCTCCTAGGTGTCTGGCAGATGGTGTGCTGCTGTTGGATGCCGCGGCAAAGGCCGGGCCTGTTGCCATTGTTGCTACTTGGCTCCAAGGATGTCCACTACGAAGACAAGATCGCCCTTGGCCTCGCCCTGGCCGGCGTCGCCGTAGGCCAGGTCCTTGGGGATGACCAGCAGGACGCGCGAGCCCACCGTCTTGCCGGCCAGGCCCTGGGTCCAGCCCTTGATCACGCCGGTGAGCGGGAAGGTTGCGGGTTCCCCACGGTCGAAGCTCGAGTCGAACTTGGTTCCGCCCACCAGGGTGACGCCCACGTAGTTCACAGTCAGGGTGTCGGTTTCCTTCACCGTGGCGCCCGTGCCCTTGATCAGGTCCTGGGACACGAGGGCGGTGGGAGCCGCAACACCTTCGACGGAGATCTCGGGGATGCCGTCTTTTTCGGTGACGGTCGGAAGCCCGGCGGGCGGGGTCACCGTTTCACCTTCGGGCTTCTCCAGCGCTGGTGTCACGTCGGAGGCAGAAAGGATTTTGATGATCAGCAGCTGTGTGGGCTGGGCTGCGGCGGCCGGGCTGGGGCTGGTGCCGTCGGAGGGGCTGGGGGCGGCTGCGCCCTGCTGGCCCGGGACAGCCAGTGCAAGGCTGGAACCTACCTTGGCGCCAACGAACGCGTTGTAGATGACCTCGCTGCCGGTCTTCAGTTCCTCGTTCAGTTCGAGGGGCTCGGGCTCACTGGGGAACGTGTCCTCCAGCGTGGACCCGTCGCTGCCGTTCAGGGCGAGGATCGAGATGTTGGCGATCTGGTTCGCCTTCACTGATTCACCGCTGCCCTCAGTGACCACCTTGATAGTGGGGTCGGCCACTTCCAGCGGCTTGTCGAATTCCACACCAGGGGCCTTCTTGTCCCCGTTGTCAGTCAGTTTGAGGGAGTCGAACTTCGCAGTCTCACCAGCAGACTTGCTGGTGGGCTCCGGCTCTGCCGAAGAACCGCCGCAGGCGGTCAACAGCAGCAGAGCGGGAAGAAGGATTGCTAGTAGTCGGCGCACGTAAGAGAACTTTCGTCGGGGCAAGATGGAGGCGGCGATCCGCACCTGGGCGGGCAACACCGCGGGAGGGCCCGATTAAAGGCCTCATCCAGAATAGCCCCTGAACCTGAGTGTCAGCCCATAGACTCCAGAAGGGCATCCACCCGGTCATCAACGCTGCGGAAAGGATCCTTGCACAGAATGGTCTGGTGCGCCCGGTCATTGAGTTTCAGGTGCACCCAGTCCACGGTGTAATCCCGGCCCAACTCCTGTGCCCGCCGGACGAAATCACCACGAAGTTTCGCGCGCGTCGTTTGCGGCGGTGCATCGACCGCGTCCTTGATCACCGTATCGTCCACGATCCGCCGGACTGCCCCACGGGACTGCAGCAGGTAGTACAGTCCGCGGCTGCGGGAAATGTCGTGGTAGGTCAGGTCCAGCTGGGCTATCCGCGGGGCGTCCAGGCCCAGTCCGTGGCGTTCGCGGTAGTTGTCCATCAGCTTCTTCTTGATGGCCCAGTCGATCTCCGTGTCGATGCCGCGCGTGTCACCGCTTTCGATGGCTTTCAGCGTCCGCTCCCACAGGTCAAGGATCAAGGGAACATGTGGGTTGTGGGCGCCATGCTCTTTGACGAACGCCGTGACCTTGGTCAGGTACTCCTGCTGGATCTCCAGTGCTGTCAGCTGGCGCCCGTTAGCCAGACGGACCAGTGCACGGCCGCTGAGGTCATGGGAGATTTCCCGGATGCTGCGGATGGGGTTTTCCATCCGCATGTCCCGCATGATCACCCCGGCCTCAATCATGCGCAGGACCAGGTCCACCGTGCCCACCTTCATCAGGGCCGTGGCTTCTGACATGTTCGAGTCCCCGACAATGACGTGCAGCCGCCGGTAGAACTCGGCGTCCGCGTGCGGCTCATCCCTGGTGTTAATGATGGGCCGGGACCGGGTGGTGGCGGAGGAAACGCCTTCCCAGATGTGGTCCGCCCGCTGGGAAAAGGCGAAGGTTGCCCCGTGCGGTGTCTTGAGGATTTTCCCGGCACCGGCAATAAGCTGCCGGGTGACCAGGAAGGGAATCAGGATTTCGGCGAGCCTGGAGAATTCCCCGCGGCGCGGTATCAAGTAGTTCTCGTGGCTGCCGTAGGAGTTGCCGGCCGAGTCGGTGTTGTTCTTGAACAGGTAGACAGTGCCGTTGAAGCCCTCCGCCGCGAGCCGGGCCTGGGCCTCGTCCACAAGGTCATCGAGGATCAGTTCACCGGCACGGTCGTGGGCGATCAACTGGGCGAGGTCGTCACACTCGGCAGTGGCATATTCAGGATGGGACCCCACGTCCAGGTACAGCCGGGAGCCGTTGGTCAGGAAAACGTTGGATGACCGGCCCCAGCTGACCACCTTGCGGAAGAGGTACCGGGCCACCTCCTCGGGGGCAAGAGGCCTCGAGTCGGGGCTGGAATACGAAATGCCGAATTCCGTTTCGATACCGAAGATTCTCTTGTCCATTGTGTCCTCCTAGGCCAGCAGTGCAGTTATGTCCGCGTCGTCAAGCCGGCGGAACGCGCGCCGCGAGCCCCGTGAGCTCTCCGACTGCCTGTCCAGGACGGCAACTTCCACCGCCGTGGCGGGCAGTGCCTTCGGCTGGGCATCAGATTCCGTGGCCGGGACGAGGGCCGCCATGGCGAGTTGAAGGGCATCGGCGAAGCTCATTGAACTGCGCCAGCCTTCCTCAATGGCTGACGACACCTTGTCCGCCTGTCCGCCCATCACTACGAACTGGTGTTCGTCCGCGATGGAACCGTCGAAGGTCAGCCGGTAGAGATGGTCCTCAGCCTGGGTGGGACCTACCTCCGCTACTGCCAGTTCCACTTCGAAAGGCTTCTGCTCAGCGGTGAACACGGCGCCCAGGCTTTGGGCATAAACACTGGCGAGGCCGCGGGCCGTGACGTCCTCACGGTCGTAGGAGTAGCCACGGACGTCGGCGTAGCGCACACCGGCCTGGCGGAGGCTTTCGAATTCGTTGTATTTTCCGACGGCGGCGAACGCGATCTTGTCGTATATTTCGCCGATTTTGTGCAGGGACGGCGAGGGGTTCTCGGCCACCAGCGCGATGCCGTCCGCGCAGCTGATCACGGCCACGGACCTGCCGCGGGCGATGCCCTTCCGTGCGAAATCCGCACGGTCCTTCATCAGCTGCTCAGGTGAGACATAAAACTGCTGTGTCATCTCAGGCCTCCCGTCCGGCGTTGGTGCGGGCCTCGATGATATGTCCTGATGCGGCAGCGAGTTCGTTCTCAGCCACCCGCCGGGCACCTGTACTGTCGACGGTGTAGATCACGGGCCACAGCTTTCGGACGGTGTCCGGGCCGCCGGTGGCGGAATCGTCGTCGGCCGCATCGTAAAGGGCCTCGACGGCGACGGAGACGGCTTCGGCCTCGCTGAGGTTGGGCCGCCACAGCTTCTTCAGGGCGCCCCGGGCGAAGACTGAACCGGACCCCACCGTGTGGTGCTCGTGCTCCTCATACCTGCCGCCGGTGACGTCATAGGAGAAAAGCCTCCCGACGCCGGCGCTGGTGTCGAAGCCGGCGAAGAGGGGCACCACGGCGAGTCCCTGCAGGGCCAGGGGAAGGTTGCCGCGGATCATCGCCCCCAGCCGGTTGGCTTTGCCTTCAAGGCTGAGGAGGGTGCCCTCGATCTTCTCGTAGTGTTCGAGTTCCACTTGGAACAGGCGGGTGAGGTCGATGGCGATGCCGGCAGTGCCGGCGATGCCCAGGACGGAGTAACGGTCCGCGGGGAAGACTTTTTCAATGTGCCTGCTGGCAATCACGTTGCCCATGGTGGCCCGCCGGTCCCCGGCCATCAGCACGCCGCCGGCGTAGCTCAACGCTACGATGGTGGTGGCATGCGGCACCTGCAGCGGAGCGGCGCCGGGCGCGACGGCCTGAAGTCCCCTGTTATAGGGCAGGAGTTCTGGCCGGTCCCGTTGCAGATGTTCCGTGAAGGATGAGGTGGCGTTGGCGGCTACCTGGTTGGCGGTTGATTCCTGCACTCATGCACTCCTTGAACGTAGTTCTTCAACGTCGGTACAGATTCCGGCCGGCCGCGGCTACCGCCACCCTCCGGTCCGGGTTACTGGCCGCCTTTTTGTACGAAGGCGCGCACGAACTCCTCGGCGTTGGATTCCAGCACCCCGTCGATTTCGTCGAGGAGGTCATCAACGCCTTCGGTGGCTGCTGATGCCTGTGCTTCGGGCGCCGCCGGGGGTGCCTCGGGAATGTCCTCGTCGACCTGGCTGTCGCGCGATTGTGGCTGCTGCTGCTCCTGGCCTGCCATTGTTACCTCTCCCTATCGTGATCGTCAGATCCGGCGGATCCTCCGATATGCCCATCCTGCCACGAAGCGGTCCTTCCGGCGCGGTTTACGCCGCAGGCGGAGCGGTGCGGTGTCCCAGCAGCTCCCCAAGGAATGGGCCTGCCTCCCGGTAGCGTGCGAACAACGCTCCGGTCAAAGCTTTGGTTCCCCGCAACGGTTCCCTCGTCGGTACGCGCTGGAGCCTGCCGTACCCGGGTACGTCGAAGATGACGGAGTCCCAGCTGGCCCCGACCACGTCCTTGCCGAAGCTGCTGATGCACTTGCCCCGGAAGAACGCACGGGTGTCCGACGGCGGCTCTCCCACCGCCGCCATTATGGCGCCGTCGTCGACGATCCTGTCCATGCGGTTCCTGGCCAGGAGGCGGTAGTACAGGCCTTTCTCGGGCCTGATGTCCGCCCATTGGAGGTCGATCAGCCCGAGCCTGGCATCATTCCATTCAAGTCCGTCGCGGTGGCGGTAACCTTCCAGGAGGGAGAGCTTGGCCACCCATTCCACGGAGCTGGCGGCCGCCGCCCGGTCGTTGTCCAGCTGCGTGAGGACGGTGGCCCAGCGGTCCAGGACGTCATGGGTGTGCCCGTCGCCGTCCAGTGCGTCGCCAACGCCGGTGTCCTGCGCCAGCTTGGCGGCCGCCTCGTGGTACATCCATTGCAGGTCCAGGGCCGTAACCCGCCTGCCGTCCAGCAGTCTGACGGTGGCGGTAAGGGACGTATCGTGGCTGACCGCCTGCAGGGCGGGAACAGGTTCGTGCACCTCGATCTTCGGTGCAAGCCCCGCCTCGATCAGGCTGAGGACCATGGAAGTGGTCCCGAATTTCAGGTAATTGGAGACCTGGCTGAGGTTGGCGTCGCCAATGATGACGTGCAGGCGCCGGTACTTGTCCGCCGTCGCGTGCGGCTCGTCCCTGGTGTTGATAATGGGACGCCTGATGGTGGTTTCCAGGCCCACTTCGGCTTCGAAGAAGTCGGCCCGCTGGCTGATCTGGTAACCCGGGGTGGATGCATCCTGGCCGATCCCCACCCGTCCGGACCCGCAAAGGATCTGGCGGCTGACGAAGAAGGGCGTCAGGCCCCGCACGATATCCCCAAACGGTACCGACCGCGGCATGAGGTAATTCTCGTGGGACCCGTAGGACACCGATTTGTTGTCCGTATTGTTCTTGTAGAGGTTTACCGCCGGCAGATCGGGGTCCGCCGCCAGCCGCCGTACCGTGGCAAGGGCAACGAGGTCTCCCGCGGCGTCCCAGGTGACGGCGTCCCGGGGGTTGGTGACTTCGGGGCTTGAGTATTCGGGGTGGGCGTGGTCCACGTACAGCCTGGCCCCGTTGCCGAGGACCATGTTCATCAACAGGGTTCCGGACTCGTCCTGGCCGTCGAGCTCCAGTTCCTCCCGGCCATAGGCCAGCGCCACCGCTTCCGCGTCCAGGACGGGCGGTTGGTCAGTCAGCTGGCTGGGATGCGCCGAGCCCCTGTCCACAGTCCAGCCGCGTGCATCATGCAGGGGCTCCTCGTCCGTATAGTCCCATCGGGTTTCCGCCCCGCCGGCGGCACGCTGGCGTGTCACCTGGGCGTAAGCCTGCACCACACGCGCGCTCATCATGGTGGCGTTCGCGGACGGGGCGGTCGGGGCATGAATGCCGTATTCGGTTTCTGCCCCCATGACACGCATGGCCCCGCCGACGGGGAGGGCGCCCCCGGCGGCGGGTTCCTGCGCTGCCGTCATAGATACTGCCCTGTGGTCGGCATTGTTTCGATGGACTTTCCTGGCTCCTGGCCGGCCTTGCCCTGGACGATGGTGCGGATGTACGTGATCCGCTCGCCCTTCTTGCCGGAAATGCGTGCCCAGTCGTCCGGATTGGTGGTGTTGGGCATGTCCTCGTGTTCGCGGAATTCGTCTACCACGGCCCGGAGCAGGTGCTCGATCCGGAGCCCCTTCTGTTGCATGGTGAGGAGGTCCTTGATGGCGTACTTCTTGGCCCGGTCCACCACGTTCTGGACTACGGCACCGGAGTTGAAGTCCTTGAAATACAGCATTTCGGTGTCGCCGTTAGCATAGGTGACTTCGAGGAACTCATTCGACTTGTCCGTGGAATACATGGCTTCCACGGTCCGCTGCACCATCGCGTCCACCGTGGCCTGGACGTCCCCGTTGTGTTCCGCGAGGTCGGACTCGTGGAATGGCAGATCCGTAGTGATGTACTTGTTGAAGATGTCAGCGGCGGCCTCGGCATCCGGGCGGTGGATCTTGACCTTGACATCCAGCCGGCCGGGCCGAAGGATGGCGGGGTCGATCATGTCCTCGCGGTTGGAGGCGCCAATGACAATGACGTTGTCCAGCCGCTCCACGCCATCAATCTCGCTCAGCAGCTGGGGCACGATGGTTGTTTCGACGTCGGAGGAAATGCCCGTGCCGCGGGTGCGGAACAGCGAGTCCATCTCGTCGAAAAACACCACTACCGGGCTGCCGTCCGATGCCTTCTCCCGTGCACGGGAGAAGATGAGGCGGATGTGCCGCTCGGTTTCGCCCACGTACTTATCCAGGAGCTCCGGGCCCTTGATGTTCAGGAAGTAGCTTTTTAGGTCCACATTTCCGGAGCGCTCTGCGGCGCGGGCGGCGAGCGAATTGGCCACGGCCTTGGCGATGAGGGTCTTGCCGCAGCCGGGCGGGCCGTACAGCAGGATGCCCTTGGGCGCCTTCAGCCCGTGTTCCCGATAAAGGTCAGGGTGCAGGAACGGGAGTTCCACGGCGTCGCGGATCTGCTCGATCTGCGGCCCGAGTCCGCCGATATCCTCGTACGTAATGTCCGGAACTTCTTCCAGGACCAGGTTCTCCACCTCGGACCGGGGCACCTTCTCCAGGGCATACCCCGTCCTGGAATCGATCGAGAGGGCATCGCCCACGCGGAGCTTTTCGGCCAGGAGCGCCCCGGAAAGCCTGACCACCCGTTCTTCATCGGCCCGTCCCACCACGAGGACGCGGTCGGCTCCGAGCATCTCCTTCAGGGTGGCCAGTTCCCCGGCACGCTCGTAGCCAAGCCCGGCGACGACGAGGAGGGCCTCGTTAAGGAGGACTTCCTGGCCCACCGCCAGCTGGTTGATGTTCACCAGCGGGCTGATGCCTACCCGCATCTTCCGCCCGGCATTAAAGATGTCTACAGATTCTTCCGTGGCGGCCTGCCCGCTGTTGCCCGGAGAGGGCTGCCGCCGCGGGTTCAGCTGAAGAATGGTGCCAAAGCTGTAGGGAGGTTGTCCTTCCTGGTCCAACGCGTTCTTCAGCCGGAGAATCTCGGCCTTCGCGGCTTCAAGCATGGTGACCAGCTTGGTGTTGTTCTGCGTTGCCGCAGCCAACTGGCGGTCGATGTGCCTGAGCTTGTCCCGGAGGATGTTGACCTGGCGGTCGGCAACCGAGAGGTCGTTGGCGGCAGACTGCTCTGCCGGTGTACGTCCGGAGTCCTGGTTTGGCGTCTCCATGATGTATCAGCCCCTTCCTGCGCTTCTATTAAGACCTTAGCCCCAAGATGGCAGGTAGGGATGGAGACTCCCGAAATTTGGACTAGTTCGTGATCTCCGGCGTGTCCACGACGTTCGTGCCCGCGATCGCGTCGCGCGCTGCGCGCCGAAGCTTCTTGTCGGACACCAGCCGCTCCCCCACGGCCCCGGGCGTCCAGGCGTTGACGTCCTCATCATTGAACTCGGTCTTGGAGGGACGGCGCTTCACCGAGATGCCTGTGACGCCGTCGGCCAGCCGGCGGGTAACCAGCAGGAATCCGGTGTGGGCCACCATCCGGTGATCCGGGCGGACGGCGAGGCCCTCAAGGTGCCAGCCGCGCACCATCGATTCCCAGGCGTCAGGTTCAGTGAACCGGCCGTCGGCGCGGATGGCCTCGGCTGTCCGCGAGAGCTGGGTGACGGTGGCGACATAGTTGATCCACACGCCGCCCGGTGCCAGGACCGTGGCCACGGCGTCCAGGCACTCCCAAGGCGCGAGCATGTCCAGGACCACGCGGTCCACCGAGCCGGGCTCCTCGGTCCGGACAACTTCCTCCTGGAAGTCGCCCAGGGTGATCTGCCACGCAGGGTGGGGACCGCCGAAGATGGTTTCCACGTTTCCACGGGCGATGTCCGCGAATTCTTCACGCCGTTCGAACGAGTGCAGGTAGCCGTTGTCTCCGACCGCCCTGAGCAGCGAGATGGACAGGGCGCCCGAGCCTACTCCCGCTTCAACCACGCGCGCACCCGGAAAGATGTCCGCCATGGTGACGATCTGGCCGGCGTCCTTGGGATACACAACGGCAGCGCCGCGGGGCATGGAGAGGACGAAATCAGAGAGCAGCGGGCGCAGGGTCTGGTACTGCTGGCCAACGTTGTTGACCACCACCGAACCGTCCACCTTGCCGATGATCTCATCGTGGTTCAGGAAGCCACGGTGGGTGTGGAACGCGCCGCCGCTTTCAAGGGTGATCGTGTTCATGCGGCCCCGCTCGTCAGTCAGCTGGACACGTTCGCCTTCCCGGAAAGGACCCCGGCGACGGGCAGCTCCCACCGGCTGCGAGCCTCCGGCGGCAACACCGGATTGGGCTGCTGCGGCGGCTTCGTTGACGGCAGTTTCGCTGCTCATGATTTTCCTCGCTCCTGTAAAACTGTTGTGCCCCGCGAAAACGCCCCTGAGGACATTGTGGCTTCTGCGGCGGCAATGCACGACCGGCAGGTAACTCTACCGGTTCCTGCCCTGCGGGCGCCCATCCGTCCGCGGGCGCCTGCCAGTAATGGCGGACAGCACGGCTTCCTGAGAGAGCAGCCCGGTCACCTTGCCGTTGTGGTCCACGACGGCGTAGTCCCGGCCTTCCAGCTGGGACAGGAAGTGCAGGAGCTCCTGCCCTTTCGACCATTCGGGCACGTACGCCCCGGCGGCAAGGGCGCGGGACACGGCCGCAAGAGGAGTTGTTTGGGCAGCGACGGCCGGAACGGACTGCAGGGCGGCCGGATCCACTACGCCCTGTGGGCGTCCGTCTGCTGCGCAGACCACTACCGACGTGGACGACGGGGCCCCCATGCGGAGGGCGTCCTGGACTGACGCCGTGGCTGGCAGCCCGACGGCCGGCGTCGACAATGCCGCCGCACTGACCAGGTGCAGCCGTCCCCGGAGGGTTCCCTGCTGGATGGCAGCGGAGGCCCCCATCCACAGGAAACCGCCCACCAGGACGGTAATCATCAGCAGGCTGAACTCGGGCGAATCGCCGGCAAGCAGCGGCCGGAGGATGAACCAGTAGCCGAGTACGATCACGATCAGGCGGCCGCCCCACCCTGCCGCCACCGTGCCCTTGGCCTGGCTGCCGGTGGCCTTCCAAACGACCGATTCCACCAGTCGGCCGCCGTCCAGGGGCAGCCCGGGCAGGACGTTAAAGACGCCAATGAGGAAATTGGCCCACATAAAGATGTTGGTGAGGATCTCGGCGACACTGCCCAGGGCGGCACCATTGAGCATCAGCCAGGCGCCGGCGGCCAGGACAAAGTTCGCAGCGGGCCCGGCCAGGGCCACCAGCACGGACCGTCCGGGGGTGGCCGTAAAGCTGTCGAACTGCGTGTGTCCGCCCCACAGGTTGAGCACAATCTTCTGTGTGGGCCAGCCGTAGATTTTGGCCGTCAGGGCATGGGCCAGTTCGTGGACCAGGACCGAGATGAGCAGCAGCACAGCATAGGCGAACGCGACGATGTACGCGCTGGCGCCGAGCGCTCGGTTGCTTTGGTCAAGTACCGGTCCATAAACAATTACCGTGAACGCGGCGATGACGAACCAGGAGTATGCCAGGACAACTGGAACTCCGGCAATCCGTCCCAGCGGTATGCCCTCACGGCGGGCCGGGGCGGCCGTCTCAGTCATGGGCAGTCCCCGGGGCCCCGGCGCTTTCGAACGTAAGGGATTCGTACGAGCCGGACCCGTACTGCGTGGATTCGTACCCGATGGCCTCGTACCCGCCGGACTCGTCCGAGAGGGAGCGGGCGAGGACCACATCTTCAAGGTCAGCCAGCGAACGGCCTGCGAGGGTCTCCCACAGGATGTACCGTTCGTCCTCAGGCAGCGGGACGATGTGTGGAATGGCAACGGTGGCAACCCCGGACGCGACAGCGGCCGCCACTCCCGGCGTTGAATCTTCGAGTGCAACACAGTGCTCCAGGAAAAGGTCCGGATCGGTCTCCTGCAGCAGCTCGACGGCGGTCAGGTAGGCCTCCGGGTGCGGCTTTCCCTGCGTCACGGTATCCCCGGTCACCACCACCTCGAAGTACGGCCGGGGAAGGCTGGCCACCACTTCCCGGGCGAGGGGCCCCTCGGACATGGTGACAAGCGCACACCTCACGCCTGCCTGGTGCAGGTCTTCCAGCAGTTCCCGGGCGCCAGGGCGCCAGGGCACCTGCTGCCGGACGCTGGCCACCACTTCGGCTGTGAGGGTATCGATAATTTGCCGTATGCCAAGATCGACGCCGGCCTGCTGGAGGAGCCCGGCGGAGAACGTCAGCGACTGGCCCACGAGCTGCATGGCCTGTTCATGGGACCAGGTTCCGCCATGGGCTTCAACCAGCGCGTGTTCGGCCGCGATCCAGTAGGGCTCGGTGTCCACTATGGTGCCGTCCATGTCCCAAAGGACGGCTTTGAGCGGGGAAGGTGTGGCTGGCTGTCGCATTCACCCAGTCTACGGGGACAGCCTGGACGGGGACTGTGGCTACGCCCTCGGCGAATGCGGCGCTGTTTACTGCCTTTTTCGGCGCTTCATTCAATGCATCACCCCGCTTCTTGGACGTAGGGTGAAGAAATGAATAGCTTCGAGGGAGACACCACCGAACCGGGGGCAGGACCTGCCCGCGAACGGTTCCTGCAGCCTGTGCCTGACGGGCAGCGCGTGACAGTGATGCTTGCCGCCTTTGAAGGCTGGAATGACGCCGGCGAGGCCGCAAGCGACTCGCTGCGGTATCTCAACAAGCTTTGGGGCGGCAAGAAGGTGGCGTCCATTGACGCGGACGAGTACTACGATTTCCAGTTCACGCGCCCCACGATTCGCCGGAACGCTGCCGGCGAACGCAAGATCAAGTGGCCCTCCACGCGCATCTACAAGGCCAGCGCACCCAATTCGAACGTGGACGTCATCTTTGTCCAGGGCACTGAGCCGTCCTATAAATGGCGGGCGTACACCGCCGAACTCCTGGTCCATGCCGAAGCCCTGAACGTTGACTACGTCATCCTGGTGGGCGCACTGCTGGCGGATGTCCCCCACAGCCGGCCCATTCCCGTGAGTACTTCCTCGGACGACGGGCCGCTGCGGGAACGCATGAACCTGGAAGCGTCACAGTATGAGGGGCCGGTGGGAATCGTGGGGGTTCTCTCCGAGGTTTCGCTGCTGGCTGGCATCCCCACGGTCTCGCTGTGGGCCGCGGTTCCGCACTACGTTGCGCAGGCGCCTTCGCCGAAAGCACAGCTGGCACTCCTCCACCGCATCGAGGAGCTGCTCCAGGTGCCGCTGGACACGCACGAGCTGGCGGAAGAGGCCGACGCCTGGGAGCGCGGCGTGGACGAACTGGCCACCGAGGATCCCGAAATCGCGGCGTACGTCCGGCAGCTTGAGGAGGCAAAGGACACCGCCGATCTTCCGGAAGCAACCGGGGAGTCCATTGCCCGCGAGTTCGAGCGGTACCTCAAACGCCGGGGCCAGGACCGGCCCTGACCGGGCCTGACCGGACCGCCCGTTCCGTCAGAGGCGGATACCGAGGAGGGCGTCGACGGCGTCCCGCACCAACACCTGGTCCTCGCGGCTGGCGGGGGTTCCGGCCGAGTTCGCCTGTCCTGCCCAGCGGGTGACGGCCGCAACCGCCGCGGGGGCGTTGAGGTCGGCAGCCAGGGCCGCGCGCATTTCCGCGATGAGGGCGGAAGCCGAGCCGGCGGGAGCATGGTCCAGCGCCTGGCGCCAGGCCGCCAGGTCTGCCTTTGCGGCCTCGAATCCTTCGTCAGTCCATGACCAGTCCGAACGGTAGTGGTGGGCGAGGATGGCCAGGCGGACGGCCGCCGGGTCTTCCCCCGCCGCACGCAGCTTCGACACCAGCACCAGGTTGCCCTTGGACTTGCTCATCTTCTCGCCGTCCAGCCCCACCATGCCGGCGTGGGCATAATGTTTTGCCAGCGGGACGCCGGCCAGCGAATAGGCGTGGCCCGCTCCCATCTCATGGTGCGGGAAGATCAGGTCGGACCCTCCGCCCTGCACAGTGAAGGGCGAGGGCAGGTACTTCTGGGCAATCACCGTGCACTCGATGTGCCACCCGGGCCGGCCTGCTCCGAGGCTGCCGCCCGGCCAGCTCGGCTCGCCCTCACGCGCCACCCGCCACAGCAGCGGGTCCAATGCCTGCCGCTTGCCGGACCGGCCGGGATCGCCGCCGCGTTCGGCGAAGAGTTCCAGCATTTCGCTTTCGGCCAGTCCGGAGACGGAACCGAGGGTCCAGGCGTCCGGTGACACTGACTGCTTGCCGGCCGCTTCGACGTCGTAATAAATGTCGCCGTCAGGCTCACCGTTGCTGCCCTGCACCTTGTAAGCCAGCCCGAGGCTGACGAGGCGTTCCACCTCTGGAACGATCAAAGGGATGGATTCGACGGCGCCGACGTAGTGATCCGGTGCGAGGACGTTCAGTGCCTCCATATCCGTCTGGAAGAGCTCAATCTGGCTTGCCGCCAGGTCCTGCCAGTCCACCCCGGTTGCCGTGGCGCGTTCCAGCAAGGGATCATCCACGTCCGTGACGTTCTGGACGTACGACACCTCATGGCCGGCGTCCCGCCAGGCCCGGTTCAGGAGGTCGAACGCGACATAGCTGGCGGCGTGACCCATATGCGTGGCGTCGTACGGAGTGATGCCGCAGACGTACATGGACGGCCGGCCGTCCAATTCCAGGGCTACCTCGCGTCGTAAGGCGGTATCGAACAACCGGATGGCGGGCATGCTGCCGGGCACGTCAGGAACAGGGCGGGAGATCCAGGATTTCACACGCCAAGCCTAGTGCTAGGCGCTGATGACATTGAAACCGAGAAGCAGGTACAGCGCGAGGCCCAGGAAGATCCGGTACCAGACGAAGAGGCGGTAGCTGCGGGTGGAGACGAATTTCAGGAACCAGCCGATGATGATGTAGCCCACCACCAGGGCGATGACGGTGGCAAGGGCGGTCTCCGGCAGGCCGTAGGGGCCGGTGATGCCTTCCTTGGACACCGTCTTGTACAGCTGGAAAAGCCCACTGCCAAAAACGGCGGGAATTGCCAGCAGGAAGGAGTAGCGTGCGGCCGCTTCACGCGTGTAGCCCATCAGGAGGCCGGCGGTGATGGTGCCGCCGGACCGGGACACGCCGGGGATCAGTGCCATGGCCTGGGCAAAGCCGTAGAGGATGCCGTGCTTGTATGTGAGGCAGGTCAGGTCACGTTCCTGCTTGCCCACCGCGTCAGCTACGGCGAGGAGCAGGCCGAACACGATCAGCATGGTGGCGACGATCCACATGCTGCGGAGCACTGACTCGATCTGGTCCTGGAACAGCAGGCCCAGAACAATTATTGGGAGGCTGCCCAGGATAACAAGCCAGCCCATCCGGGCGTCGGGGTCCTGCCTGGATACCCTTCCGGCGAGTGAGCCGGCCCATGCCTTCACGATCCGGACGATGTCGCGCCGGAAATAGATGAGCACCGCAGTCTCGGTTCCCAGTTGGGTAATCGCGGTGAAAGCTGCGCCGGGGTCCGCCGCATTGGGCAGGAACTGCCCCACAATCCTCAGGTGCGCGCTTGATGAAATAGGTAGAAATTCGGTCAATCCCTGCACAAGGCCCAGCAGGGCCGCCTCAAACCAGTTCACGCTAAGACCCTACGGCATGGCAATAGTGGTTCTGCCCGTAAGCTTGCTGCTATGCAGCAGCGTTACGTCGGCAACAGTGGATTGCGAGTTTCCGCCCTTTCCCTTGGCACCATGACCTGGGCCGGCGAGACGGACGAACAGGACGCTTCGGAGTTGCTGCGCACCTTCCTTAACGCGGGCGGCCGGCATGTTGACACGGCGGCGTCGTACACGGACGGGCGCTCCGAGGCGATGATCGGTTCCCTACTGGGCGACGTGGTGGCCCGGACGGAGATTTCCATCTCCACGAAAGCGGGAATGACGACGCCGGATGGCCGCCGCAGCGTGGACACCTCCCGTAATGCAATGCTCAGCGGCCTTGAGGCGAGCCTTGCCAGGCTCGGCACCGACTATGTGGACATCTGGTTCGCGCAGGCCTGGGATGGCAACGTGCCTTTAGACGAAACGCTGTCCGCCTTGGATTTTGCGGTGCGGACGGGACGGGCCCGCTACGCCGGTATTTCGAACTTCACCGGGTGGCAGGCGGCGAAGGCTGCGGCCATCGCAGGGTTTCCGCTGGTTGCCGCCCAGGCTGAATATTCATTTCTGCAGCGAAAGCCGGAGGCGGAGCTTATCCCGGCGGTTGAGGATGCCGGGTTGGGACTAATGGCGTGGGCGCCGCTGGGGCGTGGCGTGCTGACAGGGAAGTACCGCGGCAGCATCCCTTCCGGTTCCCGCGGTGCTTCCGCGGCGGGAGCCGGTTACGTTGAGCCGTACCTTGACGGCCAAGCATCCAGGACGGTTGAGGCCGTGTGCATGGCAGCGAAAGGACTGGGTCGGACGCCGCAGGATGTGTCCCTGAGCTGGCTGTTATCGCAGCATGGTGTATCCAGCGCGATTGTGGGGCCCCGCACGCCTGCGCAGCTCAAAGAAATCCTGGACGCCCAGCTGACACCCCTGCCGCCTGAGATTGCGTGCGCCCTGGAGGACGCTTCAGCAGCCCGCTAGGGGCTTTGGCTGCTCACAGGTCCTCTGGCGCGCCTTGTTGTCAGAGGTTTCGGTCCTCGACTATTTCCAGGTCCTCGTCGTCCACGTCGGTGTCTTCATCCCCGTCGTCCTCGTCATCAAAGACCTGGAGCGGCGTGACCTCGTTGTAGGCCTCGTACAGGGCGTCCTCATAGACTTCAAAGGCATCGGCAACTGAGAAAAACGCCGCCTCCACGGAGGGGTCCCCATCTCCGCGGCGGTTCGATGCTGCTATAAGGTGTTCTTCCAAAGCGGTGGTCAAGGACTGAAGCGCGACACGCGGATCGATGCTCATGACTTCACGTTAGCCGGAAAAGGACGAAAATGGAGAGCAAATGAAGGAACAATTTCTCACCAGCTCGGTCCAGCGGGAACGGGACTATGCGAAGCAGTACGAGTACCTCGTACTGACGGTGAGCCCTGTTGATTCACTGCACGAGGCAAGGCGCCGCCTGGTGGAGCACTCCGAATACGGCAAGTGGGAGCTGGAGCGCAGCAAGCTGTACATGGGCGGAGGCAGGAGGTTCTGGCTGCGCCGCCGGGTCTTGCAGGTCCAGCGGACCGTATAGTCAAAGTGTCCAGCGGACGGTCTGCCTTTACTCTTCGAGCGGCCCCAGCCAGGCGTTGGCCACCGTGTTGTGGGCCGACTCGTCGTCGGACGGGTGGAACATGCCCGCCAGCACGTCCCGGTAGAGCCGTTCGAGTTCAGAGCCCCGGAAGTAGCTTGATCCGCCGCTGACCCGGATGGCCAGGTCCACAACGCGCCGTGCCGTTTCCGTGGCATTGACCTTCAGGCCCACGAGCTTCGGGAACCACTGCGGGCCATGGTCTGCGAGGCTGTCGACGTCGCCCGTTACGGATGCCAGCTGCGGGTACAGGTTGTCCATGGCCATGGCTGCTTCCGCGACCTTCCACCGGATGTCCGGGTCCTGCGCGTAGCTGCGCCCGCCGTTCTTGAACGAGGTGCGCCGTTTGACGGCCTCAACCCCTACGGCCAGCGCCCGCTCCCCCAACCCGGTGTAGACGGCGGCCAACAGTGTCTCGAAGCACGCGAAGATGGCGAAGATCAGCGGGTCCCGGCTGGGCCCTACCGGGAGCTTGCGGAAGATCCGGTTTCCCGGGACTGCAACACCCTCCAGGACAGTGGTACTGGATTGGCTGGCGCGCATTCCCAGCGTGTCCCAGTCGTCAAGGATCCGGTAGCCCGGCGTTTCCCGTGTGATGAAACCGTGGACGAGTTCGCCGTCGCCATCCCTGCCGGAAGCGTCTTTTCCGAAGATGCCCAGCCTGCTCCATGCCGGCGACAGGCTGGTGAAGATCTTGGTTCCGGTGAAGGTGTAGCCGCCGCCGGGCTGAGGCTGCGCCATGGTGCGGGAGTCGAAGAGGACCGAATCATTGCCGCCTTCGGAGTTGCCGAAGGCGAAGATTTCTCCTTCGGCAGCTTCCCTGAGGACAAAGTCCAGCGAAGCGTCCCCGCGCGCGCCGAGAACCTGGGCGACGCCGGTCCACACCAGGTGCATGTTCACCGCCAGTGCAGTGGCGGGGGCAGCCGTTGCCAGCCTGCGCTGGCACTGCGCCGCCGCCGCGAGGCCAAGTCCCTTTCCGCCGTCGTCCACGGGGACAAAAAGCTTGAGGTAACCGGCCTCAACAAGCTCCTCCAGGTCCTCGTGGAAGAACGCGTTGTCCCTGTCGTATCCGGCGGCCCGGCCCCGGATCCGTTCCAGCAACTCGTCCGGCAGGATGTCCTCCGGGCTCATGGCCGCCTGCTCAGTAATTGGTGAGCAGGGTGTTGAGCACCCGGGCGCCGAACTTGAGCGAGTCCGCGGGTACGCGCTCGTCCACGCCGTGGAACATGCCGGTGAAGTCCAGCTCGTCCGGCAGCATCAGCGGTGCGAAGCCGTAGCCGGTGATGCCGAGCCGGCTGAGGGACTTGTTGTCCGTGCCGCCGGAGAGCGTGTACGGCAGCACCTTGGCGCCGGGGTCCTCCCTGTGCAGGGCATCGATCATGGAGTCCACCAGGTTGCCGGCGAAGGGGACCTCCAGGGAAACGTCGTTATGGACATAGCTGACATCCACTCCGGTTCCTGCCAGCTCCCGAACTATTTCGAGGACGTGCTCCTGCTGGCCGGGCAAGGTGCGGCAATCAATGAGGGCTTCGGCTGACTCGGGGATGACGTTGTGCTTGTAGCCGCCCTTGAGCAGTGTGGGGTTGGTGGTGTTCTGCAGGGTGGCACCGACGAAACGCGCCACCGTTCCCAGCTGGTTCAGCAGGAGGTCCGGATTGTCGGCGTCGAACTCCACGCCCGTGAGTTCCGTCACGCCGTCCAGGAACTGCCTGGTGGTGGGTGTCAGTTCGATGGGCCACTTGTATTCGCCAATGCGGGTTACCGCTGCCGCGAGGCGGGTCACCGCGTTGTCGGTGCTGATCTGGGATCCGTGGCCTGCCCTGCCGTGTGCTACCAGGCGCAGCCAGGAAATTCCTTTTTCCGCTGTTTGGAGCAGGTAGGTCCGCTGCCCGCCAATGGTTGCCGAGAAGCCGCCCACCTCGGAGATGGCTTCCGTGGCGCCCTCGAAGAGTTCGGGGCGCTTGTCGACCGCGTAGCGGGCTCCCAGGACACCGCCGGCTTCCTCGTCAGCGAAGAAGGCGAAGATGATGTCACGCTTGGGCTTTTGGCCTGTCCGGGCGAAGCTGCGCAGGACGGCAAGGATCATGGCGTCCATGTCCTTCATGTCGACGGCGCCGCGGCCCCAGATGAGCCCGTCCTTCAGTTCGGCGCCGAATGGGTCCACCGACCACTGGTCCCGCAGCGCGGGAACAACGTCGAGGTGGCCGTGGACCACCAGCGCACTGGCCGAAGGATCCTCGCCGGCCATCCGGGTGACCACGTTTGCCCGGCCGGGGGCTGACTCGAAGATCTCGGCTTCCATGCCAACTTCCTCGATGAGCCCGGCTGCATACTCAGCCGCTGCCCTCTCCCCCGGCCCTGACCCGTCACCGTAGTTTGAGGTGTCGATCCGGATGAGCTCCTGGCAGATACGGACAACTTCATCCTCGGGCAGGACATCAGGCATGTGGAAGCTCCTTACTGGGGAATGACGGGTTGGCACAGCGCCGATTCGCTGCCCTCAGCCTACCCATTTGGCCCGATTCGATGTTTCGGGAAAAGTCGTGTTAGAGTTTTTCTCGCTGCTTCGGAGAAACGCGAAACGCTGGAAGGCGGAAACGTTCCCGAAACTCCACCTGCGCGGGTGGCGGAATGGCAGACGCGCTAGCTTGAGGTGCTAGTCCTCGAAAGGGGGTGGGGGTTCAAGTCCCCCTCCGCGCACAAAGAAGACCCCGGGAAACCGGGGTTTTTTTGTGTCTCCACCCACGCGAAGGCTGGTTTCACCCACGCGCGTCTGCTGAAATGCGACACCTGCAAGGGGGATCGCCGCATAGTGTTTTTGTGGCATACATAGAAGCAAGAAAAAGAAAAGACGGTTCCGTTACGCACTATGTGCGGTGGATTGACCCGGACACCAAGGCGACAGTTACCCAGAAGATGGATTCGGAGGTGAGCGCCAAGTTCCTGCTGACCGTCCTCAAGGCACACGGCAACAATGTTGATGCCGCGCTGGCGAACGCAATCGACCACTTCAGCGGCGTCTACACGGTAACGCGAATGATTGAGGATCACATCGGCCTCCTGACGAGTGCAAACGGGTACACGATCAGACGCTACAAGGGCAATCTGAAATGCCACATAGCGGCGACGCTCGGTCAGAGGGACGCCGCCGAAGTGGAGTACAGGGACATTGTGGCCTGGATCAAGTCAATGCAGGCGAAGGAACTGTCATCGAAGACGATCGCCAACGTTCATGGACTCCTCTCGTCAGCTTTCAACTCAATGGTCAGAGACAAGCGGCGGCCCGATAATCCCTGCAAGGGAGTGTCATTGCCGAAGAGTGCTGAGGAAAAGGCAACGTTCCTGACGCCAACAGAATGGGCTGCCATCGAAGTGGAACTTGTCGAGCCCTATAGATCCTTCTTCACATTCCTGATACATACTGTGTAGATTGCTCACCTCCGAGGGCTTTTCCTGCACAGAATGTACAACGACTGGACTAATCTTTTAATCTTTGATGTGTCGGGAGTGGTGATGGGTGAGCCAGAGCCGGGCCAGGTGCCAGATCATGTTGCACCGGGCCCGGCTTTTCACTGACCGGGGGCAGACAACCAAAAAGCCGGACGTGTAGAGGCCAATCTGCCACGTCCGGCTTTCGTTGTGTGAACCACACACGGGAACATGCGTAGTTATCCGGGGCTTATCCTTCAGAGGCCTTCAGGGCCTCATCCAGGATGGCCTGGTCGTACTCCATCCCGGCCTGCTTCTTCAAGCTCTCAGCCTGGTACGGGTACATGGTCTGCGAATGATCCCGCAGGTAGCGGCGGGCGACATCAGCCTCCGTCTCGTGTTCGACGGCTCCAGCAACGAGGGGCCTCACGAGGTTCTCAGCCTCCGAGCCAGGCAGTTCCAGGTTCAGAACAAACCCGCCCGGGCCCTCAATGCAAAGCTGGACCGCGCCGCGGTGGCCACTGATGCAACACCGGCGTCCCTGTCCTCGCCCAGTCCCCGCACGATGACGGTGAAACCGTCCTGGGCTTTGGCGATGCCGTTTTCGAGGAGGGTGCGCCTCATCGGACCAGTCCCTCAAGGGCGTCGGGGACCTCGAAGCCGGCGAGGATCTCCTCCTCGGTCTCCTCCGCAGTGATCACCTTGGCGTTCATCTGCGTCAGGATCGAGGGCAGGGCACTCCAGATCACGGGGAAGAAGACGTGCCGCAGTCGGATCAGTTCCTCGGGCGACTGTTTCTCAAAGGCGGCAGCGCCGGTCAGTTTCCGGTCATCCAGGTAGTTGGAGATGGCTTCGTCGACGATTGTCCGCATATCCAGTTTTTTACGGTTCTTCATACCCGCAATGTGTACGGCGATACCGAGCCCGCTGCCCGTTGAATTTCACCTCGGGCAGCTTACTGTGCCAGCCCAGATTAAGCCGACGAAATTCCTCTTGTAGGCAGCAAGATGCCAGGAGTACGGTGACCCTATCCGCGCTCATTCGCCAGCTACAAGTACTTCAAGACGGCGCCGCGCACCACCATTTGGGGGCTTTCCATGCGCTGTCAGGAAAGGGATTCGACATGCAGCGACTCAACCCAGGGCAATCGCTTAACCCAGGCCAAAAGCTCGATTCCGATATAGAGCCGTTCTCACTAGTAATGCAGGATGACGGAAACCCGGTGGTCTATCGAAGCGACGTATGGAGCCCCATGTGGGCGACGGGCACAGACGGTCATCCAGGCGCCGTCGTAAATATGCAAGACGACGGCAACTTAGTGATCTACGACGTGGGTGGCATTGCTCTGTGGCATTCACAAACCGACGGGAACTACGGGGCATACGCTGTCCTGCTGGATGATGGCGAGCTTGTGGTCTATTCAGATACCGCGGAGCCGCTATGGGGAACGGGCGTCACCTGGGTAAATCCCCTCCTCAGCTCCCCAAGCACGGTTTCCTGGGGCCAGGGACGTCAAGACGTGTTCCAGCAAAGCGCGGACCGTTCATTGGCCCACCAGTGGTACGACGGAACGACCTGGTCAGAATGGGAGTCGTTGGACGGCGTTCTCGTGGGAAGGCGCCCGGTCGTATCCATGCGACCGGGTCACCTTGATGTTTTCATAAGGGGGACTGACCATGCGCTTTGGCATCGGTGGTACGAAAATGGGTGGAGCGGCTGGGAGTCCTTGGGCGGTTCAATACAAAGCGACCCAAGCGCGGTTTCATGGGCCAATGATCGCATGGACGTCTTTGCCCTCTCGGGCGACCGACTGTCGCACCTCGCATTTGATGGTGGCTGGCAGGGTTGGGACGATTTGGGAGGGTCCTTGAGCTCTGCACCCTGCGCCATCACTCAAGGCGGCGGGCACCTACAGGTATTCGCAAAAGGAACCGACAGGGCTTGTTGAGTTTTGCGATTCGACTGGCGACATTGGGGGTGGGAGCCTTGGGAGAGCCTAGGGGGAACACTCTCTTCTGTTCTTTTTGCAGGATGGAATTTAGACCAAAGCAATGAAGCGATTTTACACGTCTATGGCCTAGGTTTTGACGGGGTCATAAGCAGATGTTCAGCAAATGAGGGCGGCGGCGCATGGACTCCATGGGTCCCCGAGCTGAACCTCAACGATTACCCTCAAGCCGCGACAGCACCTCAATACAACTTCCCTCCGGGAATTATGGGAAACGTACGGTGCGATCGAATATTCGCAAAGTGTGTCGAGAAAAAACGTAAGCCGTTCAAGGTATGCGAAGCTGAGCAACTTAAATGCTACCTGGAGGATTACGGAGAGGAGGCGCTGGAATGGATAAGACGGACTCTAGCCCCTGTCACCAGCTGGATCGCAGCGAATGCAGGACTGATTATTGCGGCGATTGTCGTGGCAGCAGTGATTGTCGCCTTTGTTTGTCCACCAGTCGGAGTCCCTCTATTGACAGTGATATTGATTTAATATCGACGCACCGTGCTCGCCGGCGGCGATAGAGCGACGGACTCGAGTAGCCACGAGGCACGACATCGCAGCACGATGGTTCTGACAAAAATCAGCCGTGCAAGCCCCGCTCCTCTGCCTTGAGGGTCCAGCCGGTCCCGTCGGCCCTCACGATGAGCTGGTAGCGGCCCGGGGCGACAGCAATCTCGGTCTGACCTTGGGATGGGCGTTCATTGAGGATCAGTGTCTCGGCCGGGGCTGTGGTGCTGCCTTCCTTTTGCAGGTAGGCGTAGACCCCACCCGGGAAGTTGTAGGTCAGCCGCAGGCGGTCGCCGGTGATGTCCAGAACGGCCGGCTCAGCGGTGCCTGAAACCTCGGCGAGGGTGGCCCAGGTCGGAACCGGTACGGGCTTCGGGTTGAGGGCCTCGTCGATAGCGGTCGTTGCCGCTGTGACAGCTGGAGTGGCGGCGATTCCTCCGGCCGGGATCAGTCCAGCGAACAGGGCCGCGGTCAGGGACCAGGCGATGACGCGTTCCTTCTTCCCGCCTCGGTAGGGTTGGCCGTTCCTGCCCCGCGCGCGACCGGTGAGGATCGAGATGATGTCCGCGAACCACCAGATACCGAACCCTCCGATGGTGGCCAACTTCAGAACCCCGGACACGTACTTCCGTTCGTAGAAGCGGTCCGCTCCCAGGTAGCCGAGGAGCACCGACAGTACCAGGACCGGCCGGAAGTCCCGGCCTGCCGGAAGGAGGGGAGGGAAGGCCCCGTAGGATTCCAGCATGGCAACGTATTGGGTTCCCGCAGTCGGCAGGGGCGGCAACTCGGGAAGATGGTCCACGGGCTCATCGTTGACCAACGCCTCTGCGTGCAAGAGCCGCAGGTGTCCGTCGGACAGGTTCTCCGGCCCGACCGCTGGGTCCTCAGCCAGTGCCTCGTTCAGTGCGGCTTCCAGCTCAGCGGCCAGTGCGAGGCTGTCAGCGTCCGGGTGGGCGCAGGCGGCCGACTCCTCGTTCAAGGCATAATTCAGGGCGGCCTCGAGGTCCGCGGCCAGCGCCAGGCTCTCCGCATCCAGCCCAGTAGCACTGGCAATTGGTGTGGCGCCCGGAATGGTGAAGCTGGGTTCAACGTCAGGTGCCTGCGTCAGGGCAGGAGTGCCTGCCAGGGGCATAATGACGGGCCGCGCGACGTGTTCCTCCGGGGTGCGAGCCTGGCGAAGTGAACGCCGGGTCGGCCGGGCCTCGATGAGGCCCGTTCCGGGGGCGGGATGAAGGAAGTCAGCGTCAGTCTGGGTCCGGAGGGTGTTCCGGTCTCGTTTGAGCTGGAGGGCCAGACTTGGCTGGTGGGCGCTGAGCCGGTCCGCTGGTTCGAGCGCAGATCGTGGTGGGAGACCGACCTGCGAATGGGGCGTGGTGAATCCCTGCGCATCGACGCCGAGGTGTGGCAGCTTCAGGCCCGCCTCGGCAGGAACTCCGACAGTGACCTCACCACCTTCGAGGTCGTCCATGATGAAACCGGGAAATGGCTGGTCCGCGCCCAGAGTTGATGTCATACCTCCACATGTGTGCGGAGGCTGAAGTCCCTCTCCCCGGCGCCGAAGATGGGCAGCAGGACCGCCGCAGCCAGTGAACTTTCATGCATGCATGCAGGAATGCTGGTCAGCATGGTCCCGCATCGGCCGGATACGACGAGGCCCGCACCGCGCGCTGCGGTGCGGGCCTGGTCAGCAGGTCCCTACTGGAAACTGATCTGGTGCTTGAGGACGGAGGCGACGTAGTCCTTGGTGTCTTCGTACATGCCCCGGTTCATCACCGAGTACTGGCCCTGGTAATAGGAGGCAATAGCAATCTCCTTGGTCGGGCTGGTCTTTACCAGGGCCGCGATAATGGCGACGCCGGCGGTGATGTTGTCCTGGGCGTTGCGCAGGTCAAGCTGCCGGCCGACAAGCTGGGATGCCCACTCCCCTGATGTGGGCATGACCTGCATGGGCCGATCGCGCCCGCTGAGGAGGTGACGTTCTGGCGGAAGCCTGACTCCTGCATGGCGAATGCCAGGGCCAGGGACGGATCGACGCCCATGTGCCGAGCGGTGTCGGCGAGCATGGTCTTCAGCTCCGCCGAGGATGGGCTTGCCGCGGGAGCCGCTGCGGGTGCAGGCGCCTGCGCTGGAGCGGAGGGCGTGCCGGTTCCGAGCTTGATACTCTGACCCCGGTAGATGACCGTGTTGAGCGTCACGCCGTTGGCGGACAGCACCGAGGACAGGCTGACGCCGTGTGCGCTGGCGATCCTGGACATGGTGTCGCCAGCCTTGACATCGTACGTTGCGGCGGTAGCCGGGGTGATGCTGGTGACCGCCGGGGCAATCGGTGCAGGCGCCGGGGGTGCCGGTTGGGCGGGGGGCGCCGGCGGAGCCGCAAGCTTGATTGCCTGGCGGGGGTAGATGACCGAGCGCATCTGCAGGTTATTGGCCGCGAGGATATTGTCGAGGCTGACGCCCTGCCGTGCTGCGATCGCGCTGAGCGTGTCACCGGACTTGACGGTGTAAGTGGCTGCGGCAGAAGGAGCCGACGGGGACTGTGCTGGGGCTGGGGCGGGCTGAGACACAACGGGTGCCGCAGAGGTGGCCAGCTTGATCGTCTGGCCCGGGTAGATGATCGAACGCAGCTGCAGGTTGTTGGCCGCAAGAACCGAGCTGAGGCTGACGCCGTACTTACTCGCAATGGCGCTGAGCGTGTCTCCGGACCTGACGGTGTGGCTACTGGCCGGCGCTGCCGGGGTCGGCACCGCAGCGGGCTTGGCAGCCGGTGTTGTGGTGTCCGGGCCGACCTGGATCTTCTGGCCGGGGTAGATGATCGTGCCCATGTTCATGTTGTTGGCCGAAAAGACCGCAGCGAGGCTCACGCCGTGCCTGGCGGCGATACCGCTCAACGTGTCGCCGGAGCGGACGGTGTAGGTTCCCGACGAGGAGACCTCCATAGGGGCATGATAGGTCGCAGGCGCCACGGCATAGGCCGCCGAACCGCCGATCAAACTGGACAAGACGGCGGCGGACATGGCTCCGGCGGTGACGGCGACGCTCAGTCGACGGGCGGGATTACTCATGGAACTTCCTCAAAAGATGTCAGGACCGAACGTTCCTCATGGGACGCGCGGACCAAGGCAGCGAAAGACCACCGGCAGTCAGAACCGACGGCGGTCTGGGCAGTCGTCCGCCGCGGCTGCGGGTCAACTGAGAATATGTGTGCGGGCTGGCCGATTACCCTCATCGGCACGCTTTTCACCCCCGCGATTCACCCCGGGTAGCAGTACCCCCTTGCCTAACCTTCAACCGGAGGTTCATACTGCCGGGATGGACGAGTCAGAGCGTCGTTCAAGCGAAGAGAAAGCTAAGCGTGAGGCCGCCGAGGGCGCACGTCATGACAAATCCCACGTGCCAGCAGCTGCCGTTTTCGCTTTCTGCATCGGAACCCTCGGGACCGGACTCGTCGCCCTACTAGTGGCACAGGCCAAATCGTCTTGCTTCAGCGGTTTCTTCTCCCCTCCGCGGACCGACGCCTGGTGCGCTACCGTCAATGCGTTGGAAGCGAACGACGCAACGTACTGGATCATCGGAGCATTCCTGGGGGCCATCGGATACGGAGCCGTCTACCTCTATTACCACTTCGTGGACAATTGAGGCCGTTGACGGCCAACCCTGTGGGTCAGACTCCTGGCCGGCGGGTGATTCTGTCAGCCATGTAGCTCGCGTACAGCTCTCGGCCCGTGGGCAGGATGATCAGCTGGACGGCGACGATGAGGGCCGCCGAGATCCAGTAGGACGCCTGCACATTACCCTCAACGGCGCCGATCTTTTCGAGCCACGGCAGGATGATGCCGTCCAGAAGATGGGTCAGCGGGAAGTGCAGGATCAGCAGGACGCCGGACGCCAGGAACCGCAGCTGGTTGATGAAGATGCCGCCGTCGCGGATGCATCGGAACAGGGAGATGCCTGAGAGGACCACCATGCTCGCGCCCACGACCACGGTGACGATGGGGTAGATCAAAGGTCCTCCAGAGCTGGTGCGGTCATAAGAGAACATGCGCAGACCGGCCGTCGGCGCTCCACGCGAAGAGATCGGCTGCTGTCTCCGCACACATGAGGGCCATGGACTTGCCCTCAATCGCCACCGAATACACCCTCACCCCGACCGGGACCGACCTCGACACCCGGAACATCTCCTCGTTCTGCGTCCGGGTCCAGCGCCGCGGCCTGGATCAGTGGGCACTGCTCAGCCACGGCCAGATCTGGAACGGCACCGACTGGCAGTACGACTACCCGGCCCACGAGCAGGACAAGGACTTCAGCCGACTCTGCCTGCGGGACCTGAAGACCGCGGGTGGGTGCAAAACTGCCGGACACTGTTGTCGTTGTCGGAAAGACCTGGGCGCAATGGCAGGAGGGGAGGAACCCTGTGCCGGGGCTGGGCCAGCCACGTGAAAGGCCCACCGCTACCATCTTCGATCTGGCGGCCGCCATCCTCTCCCGTACCGGGGAAATTCCAACGATGCAGCTGCACAAGCTCGCCTACTGCTGCCAGGCCTGGCACCTCGTCTGGGAGGACCGGCTGCTCGCTGACGCTGACTTCTACGCCTGGGGCACAGGGCCGGTGAACCCTAACCTTCATGCCTCGCATGCGGGCACGTTCACCATCAGCGGGGTGCCAGGGAATCCCGGCGTGTTCGACGCAGACGAGGCCGCGAGCATCGATGAGGTCGTCAAAGCCTACGGCGAGCTGCGCGCCTTCCATCTGACCGCGATCGTCAAAAACGAGGACCCCTGGAAGAGCGCGTGGTCAGGGACCGAGCCGGGCCAGCGTGGCCGACTCATCGAAGCTGACCGGATGCAGTCCTTCTACGTTGAGCTGGATGGCGAGCCCGTCGGAGCAGCGGTCCACGAGGGAGCCTAGTTGCTGAAGATGTTCACCGTCGTCGAATGCTTGCCGGTGCCGTCTGCGGCAACAAGGGTGTAGGTGCCGGTGGTCGTCCCTTCCGGGATGGTGATGACGGCATCGATATGGCCTTCTGCGTCGGCGACTGCTTCCACCGGGGCTCCCACGGCGGTGCCGTCGGCAGCCTCCAGGGTCACGGTCACAACCGCTCCTCTGGTCCAGCCTCCGCCGGTGACAATCCAGTCCTCCCCGGCCATCATCGACTCGTGCTCCGCCACGACTCTCGAGGTGTAGGCCTTGGCCTCGATCCGCTCCTTGGCCTTGGTCATCGCGTCCACTGTTCCCGCCGGCTGGCCGGAGCTGCCCTGTGCGGCCTGCTCAGCCAAGGCGCCGGTGACAGCCTCGGCGGCGCAGCCGGTCGAGAACATGGCGGTAGCCGCCAGTACAACAGCAATGACAGTCTTTTTCACGGGATACCTTTCGTGGGGTTCACCGGTCGGCGCCTCCATTAGGGAACATGCGTAGAGGAACGCGGCGTCCCCGTCGGTTCGCCTCCGGTCCGCCGTTGTAGGTTCAGGGGATGGAGGAATGCGAAACCCTGTGGATGGCCAGGCTGGAACGGTGCTTCGACGCCGCCCGGAGCTGGCAGCAGCGGCTGGCAACCCCCGACACAGTGACGTCTGGAAGTTCCCTGGCCGGAGACGACAAGGGGCTCGTCACTGCCCCGGTCCGGACGGCAGCATGGTCCGGACTGCTGTCTGCTGTTGACCATTTGGCCCTCATGACTGACCTGGCACGGGATGAGCTGAACATGCGCCCTACGTCGGTTTTCACTCCGACGCGCGCCGCCCTGCTTGGTGCTTCCCAGGCAGTATGGGTGCTCAGCGGAAACCGCGCGACTCGTCGTGCCCGGGCGCTGGCGATAGCGGAGGACGAAAGGTCCCAGCACCGAAAGTTTCTGTGGGACTACGCGAAGGACGAATACGCGAAAGCCAACTTCAGGCAGGAATTCATGATCGATCTGAACAGCCAGGCCGACAAGCTGAGTGCAGAGATCCTGCGCATCAGGGAGCTGCGGAAAGAGTTTCCCAAGATCGACTCGGATGCCACGACCATGATGCGGGAAGCCGCCGCCCATCTGACCAACGCCGGCTCCGTCGGTGACCAATGGATGCGCTTCGCTCTGGCCTACGAGTGGCGTGTCGCCAGCGCTGCCGCCCACGGCCGGTCATGGCCGGTGTTCGTGCGCAAGACCGAGAAGACCAAGACAGCGAACGGAGAGCTTCATAGCTTCACTACCTCCGCCGAGGAGCTCGGAAGGTCCGTGGGCGCAGCCACCTTGATGACCAGCGAGGCCTGGCGCCTGTGGGATCTACGCCGGGTCCCTCACTAGCCCCTTAGGGCGTGTCTCCTAAAGCTGTGAGCCAGATGCTGACCGCCTGAGAACGTCTCCCCCAACCGCCTCAGGGTTCGGGAGACGCCTCCTAGCGGCGTTCGAAGGTTCCCGTCAGCCTGGCCCGGCCCAAGGTGTGGGTGGAGAGCGCGGATTGCAGGGCGGCCGGGGTGTCATCGGTGCTCAGGTCCAGCCGCTCAACATCCATGGCGTGAACCACCAGCAAATACCGGTGCTGACCGTGCCCGGGAGGCGGTGCAGCTCCCACGAAACCGGCAAATCCGGCATCGTTTTTCAATTGCACTGCACCAGAGGGTAACCGGGAGTTGTCCCGGGAACCTGCACCGGCCGGGAGGGAGGTGACGTCTGCCGGGATGTTCACCGCAGCCCAATGCCAGTAGCCCGCGCCTGGGGCATCGGGGTCGAAGACGGTGACTGCATAGCTCCTGGTTCCCTCGGGCGCGCCCGACCAGGTGAGCTGGGGCGATTCGTCCCGCCCGCCGGCTCCCAGGACGGCGCTACGTTGGGCTTCCGGAAGAACCTGGCCATCCTCGAAGGATTCGCTGATGACTTCGAAGGATTCGATCCCGGAAGTTGGTGCAAATGGATCATGGGTTTTCATGGCTGCCTTTCAGTTACTGTCAAGCTCCGCACCCGTCAGTTCGACGGCAGGAGCGTCCTCTGCGGCGGTTTCAATGCAGTTGAGTCCGGACAACCGCCTTAGGGTTTGGGAGACACGCCCTAGTCCACCCGGCGCACCAGACGGATTCCGATGCTGTCGCTGGACTCCTCCAGGGAAATAGCCAGGAGGCTGACTAGTTCGCGGAATCTCACACTACTGCTGCTGACTGATGAGGAGGAGGGGCTATCGGGTGAGGTTCAGCAGCCAGTCCCGCAGCTTCCATGTGCTGATGCAGTCGTAGTGGTTATAGTCTTTGATGGCCGAAAATATCGACTTTGCGTTCTCCAGCTGGCCGGAGTCGACGGCGTCCCGGTAGACGCTGTACTGGACCATCGAGTCCACCGCGTTCGTGACCCCGACGCGGCCGGCCGGCATGTAGAGCGGTTCGAGCTTCTTGATGCTGAAGGACCGGTCCGAGATCCGGACGGAGCCCTTCACGGTTTCGTACAGGTCGAACATGACCCCGGTCTCGACGAGCTCCTCCACCTCATCGACCATGACCCCGTGCCGGCGGGCCATCTTCCGCAGGGCGCTGACCTCGTACTGTGCGTAGTGGAAGATGTGCAGGCCTCGGTGGATGGCACGGCGTTCGGTGACGTGGTCGATGAAGTCGATGAGGGCCTGTCGTTCCTCCTCCAGGCTGTGCGCGGTGAACGCGATGAAGTCGTGGCCGTCGGCGGCGTGCTCGACCAGGCCGAACAGATACTCGATGCCCCACTCCCCCGTCGCAGGGTCCTGCCAGAGCGGGTCCCCCTCGAAGTCGAAGAAGATGTCGCCATAGCTCGGCTTGGGGATGGCGATCAGGGCCGGGTTGTCCAGGACCTTGTAGGAGACACCGTTGATGGTGTCGTCAACGTCGCCCAGGCCGCACTGGAGCCGTGCCTGGTCCTGCAGATCGACCCACAGAGGGTCCATCTTGATGCCGACGTCGGGCAAGTCGGCCGCGGCGAACATGGCCATCGTCCTGATGCCAGCCTCGATGAGCTTGGCCCGGCGAGACCTGTTCATCCGCCGCACCAGCATGAGGTCATCCGCGGCTTCCATCTCGGCCTTGCAGTCGGGGCATTTCAGACACGCCAGCCAGCGCGGGTCGCCCCAGGCGGAGGGTAGGGAGGCCAGCCGGTGGGCTTCCAGGAGGGCGCGGAGCCGGTCCCGGGCTGCGTAGAACAGGGGGATGCTCTCCGGCAGCGGGTGGCTCGTGGTTTCGTTGGTTCCCAGGATCAGGTGGCCATCACGATGAACCGGGACGCCGGCGCTCCGGAGCTGGTCAGCGTAAGCGGCGAGCTGCAGCAGGGCCTCGGCTTTGGCGCTGCGCGCCAGCTTCGTGTCGAAGACTGCGTAGGTGCCGTCCTCCTGGAGGATCAGGAAGTCGGCGCGGCCGTGGAAGCCGTCAGCGAAGAAGCAGCCCTGAAAGATGACGTCGAACCCGTCGCGGAGCGCCTGGATCGTTTCCCGGTGCCGGGCTTCGAGTCCGGTGCGGTCGAAGCTGCGCGGCGGCCCGACCTCGTACACGCGGGAGGGGCCGAATTCGTCCCGGAGCAGTCCCATCACCTTGGCTTCGTGCTTGTCTCCGAGGGCTGCGGTGAGGTCGGCCATTGCGTCACGCTCAACCGCCACCGGGGCCATCCGGCCCAGCAGGACGTCCAGTTTGCGGACGGCCGCGAATTGCACGCCGAGCCCGCGACGATGTCACTGGCCGACAGGATCAGTTCGTCCTGGCCTGTCCGATCAGTGCTGGGTAGGAAAAACACGTGCGCCTCCGGTCGATCGATGCTGCTTACTTGTTCTCATGCGTAGGCACGGGTTTATCCCGGACCTGGTGTGGTCAGGGCGCCGTGGACGGCCAGTCGTCGAAGACTATCGTCAAGGCGATCAGGACGATGCCCAGGGCGGAGGCGATGATGCCGCCGAGCATGGGGGTGACGATCGGGAAGGCGATGAACAAGGCCACGTAGCCCAGGACGTTGATGGAGGCGAACGCCACCGACAGGGCGGGGACACGCAGGTCTTTCAGGCGGTGCCGGATGATTCCGGTGCAGCCGGTGACGACCGTGCAGAGCGCCGCGAAGCCGAGCAGGAAACCCAGCCAGGCGAACCGGGGCCCGAGCATGGAACTCATTGAAACCAGGGCCAGGGCGGCGCTTCCGCCCCAGAACCCGACGGCGATGGAGATGACGCCGGCGGAAATCCGCAGCGCCGACTTCGCCTTTGAAGCCTGCGCCGGGAGCCTTGAAGGTGCCGCCGGTACGGCGGCAGGGAAGGGGAAAGCCGGCGGCGGAATGGTTGCCTCAGGATGGCCGTACTCGCTCATTTCGTACCCTTTCCACCGCCGGCGACTGTTGGGGTCCCAGTCGAGGCAGATGCTACGGGCGGGGTCGGACATTCTCGCCGGAACGTAGAAAGGCATGCCCGCTATCAGCAGTAGCGGGGCATGCCTTTGAAAGAACTAAACGGGGATTACGGGTTCATCAGGCAGCGCTCAGAGGACCTGGAGCATTGAGCTGATCTTGTAGATTCCCTCTGACTTTTCGAGCCGAACATCCATTTGACGGAGCTTCTCCGGGTCGTCATAGCTGACTTCGCTGACCTCGGCCCATTCGCTTTCGCTGACAGCTTCGCCGTCGCGAACCGCGCCGCCCGTCCACCAGCAGGTCGCCTTGCCCGTTTCCAGGCTCTTCAACGTCTGGGCCCGCATTGGGCAATAGATTCCGGTGACTTGGTGGGAGAACCCGGCCTCGCGCCGGGCAATCGCATCCTGTGACCATCCACCGGTGATGTTCAGCGACAGATAATCTTCGGTGATGTTGCCCTTGTCGAACTGTGCCTGATAGGCGTCTCCATGGTTTTGATGGACCGGGGACTCGGCGTTCATGGTCTCAGCGAGAACATCGTAGATGCGCTGCTGAGTGACCTTCTCCTCTTCTGAGAGGTCGCCCTGGAAGTACTCGCTCATCGGCTCATCCTGGTATGCGAGCCTTTTCAACGGGTTCGCCAGTGCCGGAGGGTAAGCCGGGGATTCCGTCGTTGAGGCTGGTGTCGGCGCGGCCGCCTCACTGGCTGGACCAGTGCCCGGCGTGGCTACGTCTGTGGCAACCTCGCTCGTGGCCGAGCATCCGGTAAGCAAAGCCATGGTGAGCAGAGCAGGTGCGATAAGGCGCTTCATAAAAATTCCCCCAAATAGATTCAGTTGCAGATTCAGCTTAGGCCAGCGGCCTACGTGCAGATGGTCAGGTTTGGCGGGCCGTCTCCAGGGGAACCGCGGCACTCTCCAGCGCCAGCATCGGCACCCACGCGGCAAGGGATTGGCGGACCGGGGCGGTGAGGACGATCAGGCCATCGAGCAGCTTCGCGATGCGCCGGTACTGGGCGTTCCGCTGCTCAGGAGTGGTGGACGAATCCTGAATGATGTCCAGGGCAACCCGGGCGTCCTTCAGCCGCTTCTTCTCGGCGACGGAGAACCCGGACCAGCGGACCTTCTCGGCCATGCTGACAGCCGCGTCGTAGCTGACCTTCAGCCCGGTGACCGCGGTACTGAACCGCAATGGGGTTCTGCGGCAAGGCGTGCTACTTGCAGGTGCTCAGGATCCCGGCGATGGCATCGTGCTCGGCCTGGGTGACCCAGAGCTGGTACTTGGCCTTCACGGCCGTCTGGCGGGCGACGTACTCGCAGCGGAACGCTTTGTTCGGCGGGAGCCACGTGGCCGCGTCCTTCGCCCTTGGCGCCGTTGGTGGGGCCGTGGGCCGCCATCAGGTTCAGCGGGTCGTTGGCGAGCTGCTTGCGCTGGTCCGGGCTGAGCTGCTGAGCGCCCTTCTGCCAGGCGTCGCTCAGGGGAATGATGTGGTCGATCTGGACGGCGGAGCTGGTGTCCTGGCCGCGGACGAAGTTGATGGTAATGCCGGTGTACTTGTCAGCCAAAGTTCCGGTGGCGACGACACAGTTCTGCGTGCCGGGCTTGAAGCTCTCGCCTTCCAGATCGCGGGCAAGGATGTCATTGCGGGTGTCGCAGCCGTTGCGGTCAACGTCGGCCCAGGCGGCGCCGAACTCCTCGCGGGAGTAGCCGGTCTTCGGGGCGCGGCCCTTCACCGGGATGGTCTCCAGTTGGGTCAGCGCCGTGGCTGCCTCCACCTGGTTGGCGGCGGGGCCGGCCGGGCTCTCCACGGCGATGCTGGGGGCGGCGCTCTGAATGGCGTCCGCTATTTTGGTCCCGGTCTGGGCCGCTGCGTCACAGCTGGAGAGGGAGCCGGCAAGGAAAAGGCTGGCGATGACGGTCAGGGACTTGGTTGCGGCGGAGCGGTTGATCTTCATGTTCCTTCATGTGTGCGGCGGTTTCGCTCAGGCTACCCGCGCCCCAGCCACACCAAAGGGAGGCACCGCCATCGCGCCTGCCACAGGTAACGCTCCTGCGCTATGCGGCCACCGGCAGGTTCATCGAGGCGGTAAGCGCGGCGAGTCAGATGATGGCAGCGGTCCCCGCACCGGCCGCCGGTGAGTCCGGCGGCCGGGTCCCGCTACGGGATGAGGCGCCGGTCCGTTTCGCGGAACACTTCACGGAGGTCGTTGACGAAGGAGTCCCTGTCTCGCTGCCCGGTCTGTTCGGCCATGTGGTCCAGGTATCCGGCAACCATGGACGGGTGGAAGGTTGTCTTTCCGTCCTCGCTGGCGCCGCGGTTCATCTCTCCGAAGTGCGATTCGTAGTCGCGGAAGGATGAACTGGCAACGACGTCCATCATCACGGCGTATTCGCTGTGGTCCTTGAAGTTTTCACGAAGGCTCCCGGACCGGTCACGCTCAAACATGGATCCGGTAAACGATGAGATGTCGGCGCGGGCGAGCCAGCTGTTCCGGGTGTAGTCGTCATCGGTGCTGGAGGACGAGAGCGACACCATCGATGATGCGACCCGAACTTCATGCTGGATGCTTCCATCCGGGATGGAGAATTCCGTCTGGTCCCCTGCTTTGGTCATGGTCGCTGTTCCGGGGAGGTTGGCATCGGTGATGAGCTTCTGGGAGGCCAGCACGAAGCCCAGCTTGCCTCCACCGGCCAGGACGTCATCGGCTACGTCAACCTTGTGGTTGCCGAGTGTCTGCCCCGGTTCGAGCAGGTGCTTGGCGGCGGGGAGCTTGAGTTTGTCCAGGATCTCGTTCTGCTCCTGCGCGGGCAGCGTTTCGAAGCTGTCTGCCTGGCGGCGGAGTTCGAGGATCTCGGGAGGATACGGCGGGGTGGGAAGGTCCCGCAGGTAGCCCTTGTCGTGGTGCCGCTGCCAGTCACCCTCCTCGACGGCTGCGCTGGTACGGACCAGATCTGCTACGACGGCCACGGCGGCCTCATCCAGTGGGGAAGGAGCCTGCGTGAGGAGGACGCCCTCGGGTTCCTGATGGGTTTCGGCGACGAACTGGCCGCCGGTCTTGATTCCGGCCTGGACTCTGGTGCGGTTGTTTACGTTGGTCATGCCAAGCATGTGTGCGGCGAAGCGGGTGCTCGACGACTGCGGCCCCGGGGTGCCGCTACCGGCCTCCCTGGGCGAGGTAGACGGACCTGGACACCGCGGAGGACGCAGCCTCCAGCCCCGCTTCGCGTGCCCGTTTCGTGAAGCCGGCAGCGAGGATGGCGCCGGCCTCGGGGTCCCGGAATTTCACCCCGGCGAGGGAGGGTGCGTTTTTGCGGTCCGCGGTGCCGAAGACGGTCCCGTAGGCGATGTTGTCGAGTGTCTCAACCATCCGGCACACATCCGATTCGAACAGGGGCACCAGCGATTCGTTGAACGCGCTGAGGGCCTCGATGTGGGAGTTCTTCACGCCGGCTTCTCGTGCGTCTAGGCGGGTACGGACGCGGACCTGGAATCTTCTCATGGCAGCCATGTGTACGAACTCCCCACGGCGGGTCCCCGCCGCACACATGCCTGATGTACCCGCTGAAAGGAACACGATGGGCCACTGGGATAGCCAACATGGGGAGATCGTCCTCCCCTCCGCAGAATTCGCTGCCGTCCGCCAGGCAGTGCAGAAAGCAACCCACGAACACCGGAGCAAGGTCTTCGGCGAAACCCAGGCCTTCTGGAAGGGCCTGACCCGCAAGGAGCAGACCGACCCGTCCGCCCACACGGCAGCGCTCCGGCAGTACACGGACGCCAAGCACAAGGAGCTTTACGCCTTCCAGGACCGATCCTCATGGAACCGCCCGGCGAAACCGCCGTTCACGGAAGAGTTCCTGGACGACGTCGAATGGCGGCTCGGCCTCCCCCGCGACGGCAAGCCGGCCCGGGTACTCAAGTCAGACCTGCCGTTCCCGACCAACCGCACCACCAGCTTCCCGGCTGGGCAGGAAGGATCCGTGTCCTTCGACAAGGACTCCAGCACCGTCCGATGGAGCACGAGTGAGAACCGCGGCGCCACGGACCGGGCCCACGACTCGGTAGCCGGCACGGCCTTCTTCGACCGGCTCAAGACTGTCAAATGGACCCGGAACACAGGCGGGGTCATCATGGGCAACAATGAATACGCCGCCGACGAGGGACAGGGCGACTCCTGCCACGTCTCCTACGGACCGATCGGTGCCGCCACAGAGCCGTCCAGCTGCCAGGAATACACCGATTCGAAAGGCAACCGGGTCGGGCGGGCCGAACTGAACAAGCTCCAGCAGGAGCTGTGGGATGCCCAGCGCAAGCTCCAGAACCGGATGGCGAAAGCCACTGCGGCGGCCGGCCGCGGCAAAACGACCGCAGCTTCAAACCGCGGCAGCTTCGCCTCGTACCAGCATGCCGAACCGACTATCCGGCTGGGTGGCCGTTACTGATGGACGTCCATCAAACGCTGCGATGTGAACATCGAAGCGTGGCCTAAGTTCGTGGCAATGCGCCCGCGGGTCAATGTGCCGCTTCTTCGCGGCAAGTTCGATCCCCAGCAAGATGAGAACGGCCACGGCAAGCAGTGCCGTTATGGCGGTCGGAATGACTGCGTAAAGCTGGCGCACGGTTGAGGACACCCCCACAAGGATGGCCAGTGCGGCGAGTCCTATAAGGACGACCGGAACTACATCCTTTTTCCGGCGACCAAGGACAAGCAGGGCGATGCCGGCTCCCGCGGTTGCCACTCCTAGTACCAGGAACATTAGTGCGTACGACAGTGCGTTGAGGTTGCCGTCGTAGTCGATATACATTGCGTAGCCCTGTTGGGAAGCGGCCAACTCCCAGGCGCCTAGTGCGATAGCAACAATGCCTGCTGCTTTTCGGGCCCCTGGCGATGGCTGACGGGTCGCGTGATAGGCCTCGCTCTGCGTGCCCTGCAAATAAGGAACTGGCGCTTGTGCGTGCGGCGCCGGAACTTGAGCGTATGGCCTTGGCGGATACCTGGGCTGCTGTGGGGTTGCATTACGGCGTTGCTCGGCGAGCTCCGGGAGTATGAGGATGCCGATAGGAATGGCCAAGGCCAAGCTGACCATGAGCAACGCTAGGTTGAACAAAAGAAACAACGGGCCGATGATACCCAACATGACAGCGGCTACCGCCGCAATCAGCAGGGTCACCGGCGCCCACCGGGTCTGTGTACCGAGCTTGAGCAGCATCATGACGCCGCCAACGATGTTGCCTAGCGCGGCAAGGAAGATAAGGAAGGACATGAAGCCCAAGTGTTTGTCCTCGAGCATCACCAAGGCCGGTACGAGGAGAAAAACACCGAGGACGATGCCGACAATACCCCCTGCGGTTCGGCGGCCCGACGCCTTCGTCTTGGGCTGGCCCGAGTGGGCGTCCGCAAGGTGATTCACTGCAGGCTGCTGGCCGCGCAGGGCCTGTGCCGGTGGATACGGCCCTCGGCCTGGTTCCTGTTTCTCGTTGGCTCCGGTGGAGTAAGGCTGTTGGCTCTGTGGCTGCTGCACCGGCAGGCTGTCTTCGGTCAAGGTTCCCCCATGAATGATCGCTTGAACTGTCAGATTACAGGTGCGGCGTTGGCTCTTGCCCTCAAGTGCACCCATTTGAACAGGGGCGTGGCGTAATAGGAGCAGCAGATGCCCGCCTGAACCCTCACGTCCGGCCAGGCCTTCCCGATACGGCTGGTGGCGGTCTGACTACCGGTCCAGGGAGACGGTAATGTCCAGGTGGATGTCCTTGGTGCTGAGCCTGTCCGCGAGGTGCCGTGCCAGGCTGGCGGCGCTGGCGGTGTGCTCACTTTCCGCAATCGCACCCTGAAGGCAAGCCGCGGTATTCGTGGATGTCACCATGGACAAAGGCGACCGGCCGTCACGACCCGAGGTGAGCCGTTCGATGTCGGTCCGGAAATCCTCCTGGTGGCCCTTACGGGCTGTGGCACGCATGGTGAAGGGAATGAAAGCAGCGGGCACGAGGGAATCCTGTTCTGGCGGAGACCGCTCGGCCCCGTTACCTAGAACAAGCACCGACAGTTCACTGCTATTCCTTCTGGAGGGCCATTGAGTCAGAGCTCACGCCGTTGCTGCGTGACCTAGCTCCTAAAGGGTTTCCTGCTCCAGGCGGTAAGCGTCGATGTCCCGCGGCTCGGGCCTGTGGCCGAGAGCTTCGAAGTAGACGGCCACAGTGGACTCCCGGAGGAACTCCTTGCCTTCGATGATGCGGCGGGCAATCCGGGGCGGATGGCCGACCTTCTCGGCCAGGGTGTCGTAGTCCAGGCCGGACCTGGCGAAGTCTTCAGCGAGGGACTGTCGGGCCGTGCCTTCGATGATGGCACGGTGGGCGGCGTGGAAGTGTACGGTGCGGTCCGCCCAGATGCCCGGCTTCGGCGGCGCAATATCCGGCTCAATTTCCGCAGATGCATCGCCGGCTTCGCTTCCCTCCCCCAGTCCGCTGAGGGGAGGGCCGTCGTAGCCGTATTCGGCCAGGTCGTTTCCGTCGGAAAAGACCGAGCGGACCGGACAGCAGCGTGGATGATGGGCCAGTCGTTCGCTTCGTCATCATCCTGAATGGCGTGCTGGCGGGCGTATTCCTCTGAGAGTGTCACCCAGTCGGCCTTGTTGATTTGGTCCAGGCCGGGAGGCAGCGCCCGGTAGATGCGGACGGTGGCGTCCGGGTTGCCCTTCGCCTTGAGCAGCTGCGCCATGGTTTCCTCGTCGACTTCCCCGGAGCCCACGTATTCGGGGTGCTCGTAGACGTCGTCCGGGAAGACCTGGGTCAGCCTGTCGATGGATGCGCTGTAGCCGTCATCGGTCGGTGCCCGGTGGCTTCCGCGGTAGTCACTGTCCATGGAATCAACTGTAGAGCCGGCAAGAGCGATCGTAGGCTCCGAATGCTCGGCGGGTGCGAACTGTCCGCCAGTCCTGACACCCTTCAGCACGCGGGCCTGCGAAGTTGCTTGGTTCGTCATAACTAGACTGTGTGCGGCAAGGCCTCCGGGGAAGCAGGATCCCGGTCTACTGCGTCGTCGAGCAGTAGACCGCTTTGGCGGTGAACAGAAGCAGCAAGGCGTCGTTTTGCGTCAGTCCGTGCGTCTTAACCTTGTCCAGCGCCGTCTGGGACGCGACTCCCGCTGCAAGGTCTGTGCAGATCCGGCGCCCGATCGATACCAGGGTCGCGTCATCCAGGCTGGCCGGCACGGATTTACGTGCCCCGGCCAGGAAGGCTTGGTCCAGGGTGGCGTCATCGATGGATCCCTTCCCAAGCGGCTGAGTTGTTGCTGCCGCTGTAGAAGGAACCGATGTCTCTGTTGCGGCCGGGGAAGCCGGGGAAGTGTCTGCCGTCGATGGCGAAGCGGGTCCTGTGTCTCCCCCGGTCTGGGAGGAGCAGCCTGCCAGAAGCAGGGCGGCGGCAACAGCAAGGGCGGCAATTTTTCGCATGGTGACCTTCACTCTTTGGTAAAACCTGATGGGACAGGGCACCCGCGGTCGAGTCCGGACGTGGCGGGGTTGCAGCTTCCGGCGGACCGGCGGCAAGACAGTTATACGGCGATTCCGGTCAGCGCTGCTCAGATCTTAAAGCCCTCGGGGGTGAGGACTATCCGCTGGTAGTCGCCGTGCCGCCCTGATTCGAGCCTGACGCTTTCGATCTTCCAGCCGAGTGCAATGGCCTCAGCATGCAGTTCCACCAAAACAGTGTGGTCCTCTCCCTGGATGGCCGCCTCGTTGTACTCATGGACGCATTCGAGGTTAGTCGTGAGGACCTCACCTGGGCCGAAGGGGCTGAACTTGTCCTTCATGTAGATCGTTCCGGCCTGGGGCCCGATGAACAGGGAATCACCCCACGGAAAAGTTGAGACGGGTTCGAACTCGGATGCGTCCATGCCCTCAGGCAGTGGCTCCAGAGCCTTCCTCCAGCCATCCTTCGGTACGTCAACCAGGTCGAGCGGCCGGACGTATCGGGGGAACTCCGATTTCATGACCCGGCCCAGGTAGCGCCCGTTGCCCACCACCGCCAGGTCCAGCACCTCGCCGCCGTCCAGTGACCACCTGACGTTGTGGACGCCAAACTTGTATTCGTCTTCACGGATGGCTCCGAGCCTGGATTTCTTCCGGGGTGCGGCGGGCTTCCCTTTCACGGTCCGTAACCGTCCGGGCCGGCCGGCGACCGCGTCCCCGATGGCTTCAACCAACGATGCTACCGCCGCCACGGTGGCCCCGGACGTGTCGGAGACGACGTCCCAGTCACCAATGGCTTTCAGTCCGCCAAGCCGAAGCCTCACGACCCGCCAGCCGGCGGCTTCAAGAAGCTCGTTGCGGACCTGGTCCTGGTCAATCCGGTCTTCGTGGACGTTAGCGGGGTCGATCTCGACACAGACCTTGGCGCCGCGGATCAGAAAGTCAGGGGTGAGGACCGGGTACCTGTTCCTGGCTTCGTCGAACCCGCACTGGATCCCGAGCCGTTTCTCGCAGAGTCCAACTCCGGCGGCCGTCAGCCTTTCCCGCACCTGCTCCTCAAGCTTGGAGGTCAGGGAGCTTCCCGGGAGAAGTGTGCCGATCGGATCGGACGGTTCCGGCGGTGTCCACCGCGGCTTGGTGACGATCTTAGGCACTGCTCCCCCTTGGGTTTGCTCAACGGCTGTTGGCCTGCAATCTACCTTGTCCGGGTCGTCAGCAGACGGACGTCAGCTGTCGGAGCTGAGAGGGCTGACATGCACGATGATGACCTGGACGTTCTTTGAGCCGTCGTAGCGGAGGTCGTAGGTGACCCGCAGCCCCGTCGAAGTGCCGGCCTGCAAGGCGAAATCGCTCTTCTCTTCCGGTCGGCTGGAGATGGATTCGATCCAGCCCTCGGCCGATTCACCGGGAATGCCGTAGCGGTCAACGCCGTCACGGATCAAGTCTTTGAAGTCCCCCAAGGAAGAGGCCGTGAGGAAGTACGTGACCTCGCTGAAGTCGGACCGGGTGTTCATGCCGTTCAAGCGCAGTCGGTCCGTCGTGGCGCTGATCGTCCCGCTGGGTCCCTCGATCTCCAGGGCCATGACGTCGTCCTGAATGAGAACGTCCGGGGGGCCTGGCTGATTCCGTCTTCCACGGAGCCGTCGCCTCGCAGCGGCAAACCGGCCCGCCTGGCAGAAGTCCAGGGTGTGGTTTCCATCGCGGATCATGCCGAGGCGTGCATAACGAGGCTGGACGACCCGGAAGCAAGGCGCGACAATGAAGGGGACCACAATGACGCCGCAGGCAGGTGAGAGGTCGACGAGGGACATGGCACACCCGGCCACAAGAGGCAGGCCAACCCAGTCCAACGTGGACTCCATACCGCCATCCCGCCGCCCGGCATCGGTCAGCCCCCAAGACCGAAAAGTTCAGATTGCTGCCGCCAAGGCACGAATCACCTTGGACAAGCTCACCGGCGACGTGACGCCGGACTGGATCATCGCGCTGTCAAAGGAAAAGCCCGAGTAGGCCGGCAATCACTGCTACGGATTGCCCCGTGACAGTGATGAGGCGCATAAAAGATTCACCGCCACGGATCACCGGGCCCAGGTCTCGGCCGCTAAGCTTCGGGCCGCCTTGGATGAACGGCTGGGCCGTCCAACGCCACCGAAGACCAAGGCCCTCGCCAAAGAAGACTTCTAGACTTTCAGCAGAATCAGGAGGTGGCCGCCAAGGAGCGCTTGGCGGCCACATCTGTGTTTACGCCAGTCCCAGCGACTCTAGTGAGTCGAAGCAGGGCGCAGCGGCTGCAGCCCAGGCATTGCGCTGAACGTCCAGGGTCTTGAACACCTGCTCTTTCTTGTGCCAGTACGTCACCGGCTCATCGGTTCGCTGCCGCCGGATGAACGTCCCCTGCCGCACCGTCTGATCCAGGTCATCCCAGCGGACACCGATGTCGGCGAGCATCACCTTTCGCTCCCGCACTGAAATGCCCGTCAGGGTCCGGTGGCTGAAGTGGTGCGAGGCGAGCATGCCGACGCTGTTCTTCATGGCATCGGTCTGGCGCCACTACAGGTACTCCAAGACCCCGGCAGTTCCTTCGAGGTGATGGGTGCGCCCGTCAAAGAAGGCAAGGGCGTCGACCTCGGGCCGGAGCCGGTTGAACTTGGCGGTGCCCAGGGCGGCTGACGTGGAGACGATCTTCTGGACCTGCCCGCCGAACCATGCCTGGGTGCTGGTTCCTGGCAGGTCGGAAATGACGACGGAGATTTCATCGCTCTGGGTGTATGCGAAGTGCGCCCCGTCGATGTTTTCGCACAGGAACAGCGCAGTCGCCTGCATGTCCGCAGTGAACTTCGGATCAAAGGGGCGCTGCAGACCCTTCGTGTACTTGGAGAAGCCTTTGCCGTCGACCCGGATGACGGCGTAAGAGCGGGCCGGCAGCACCGTGCGGTACTGCTTCTCGAGGTCTTTGAATCGGTCGGTGGTGGGGCTTTTGGGCGCAAGGGTGCTGGACATGGGCGTCATGTGTACGGAGACCACAAACCCGCTGCGCGGTGCCCGGCTTAGAAGACCTGGCTGTCCAGGAAGCTGTAGACCGCCCAGGCAAGCACCCCGAGTGAGATGACGGTCGTGACCGTGCCGGGAATGCGCCCCTTCTTTCGGATCACCGAGGTGACTGAGCAGGTCAGGGTCACCAGGAAAAGCGGAAAGGTGACACCCGAGAGGTAGTAGAAGAAGCCGATCCCTGAGTCCACCCCGCCCCCCACCATCCAGAGGGCCCAGAAAACCCCGGCCGTATTCACAGCCAGTAGCAGGAAGGAGATCATTCCCAGGCTCAGCCAGCGGCGCCGTGCCGGCGGCCCCGTCAGGGTGTGCTGGTCAGGCATCAAGGGGCGGCCAGAATTCCGGGAAGTAGCCGAACTGCCCCGGAGCCCGTCGGGGCTGCTCAGCAAAATCATCTTTGGTGTCGTTGCCCCCAGGGGCATCTGCAGGCGGCGGAGCTTTAAATGAGTCGTCCTTCGTTGGTTTCGGTGCTTCGGGGACTGTTCGCTCTTTGCGGGGTGCCACGTGCTGGTCCTCCGGACCCTTTCGGTGGCCCGCTTCAAGAGCCAGTAGTCACACATTAACTGCAGGAACGGCGTTTTGGACATGTCCAATCGCTTCGGTGCCCGGGCGGATATTTCTGTGATGCCGCACACATAGAAGGCAAGCAGCAGTACAAGGAGCACCAGGAGTAGCAATGACCGCCACGATGAACGAGCTGATCGGCGATTCACTTACAGGCCTTCCAGCCGCAGAGCACTTCCTCTCAGAAGCTGCCTGCGCTCCTGTCCTGACCGTCACCGTCAACCATCAGGCTGTCATCACCATCGCCCGCCGTCTTCACGACGGAACGTGCCTGGACGGCCAGGGTTGCGAGCTGCGCGATCTCCACGCCCTCGACACCTACGAGGCCGACGTGCAAAGCATGCTCACCGCCCTGGTTCAGGCCGGAACCAGTGGCGACAGCCCCGAAATCAGCACCTGCCGCCTTGGCACGGAGCGCCGATGGCTCCATGGCCAGTGGCGGTGCAACAAGCGCGGCAGTGCTGTCAGGTTCCGAGCCGGGTCCGGCTGGGTACACAAGCCGTAATTGCCTCCGCGGCAGAAAGTGTTCCGGCACCCGGTTCCGCTCCTGCCGCAATCCCTTGCCCACCGTTGTATCGGACACATAGGCTCGATCTGTGAGTGGCGGGGACGGTAAACCGAAGAGCGGAGCCGCCCAGCGACCCGTGAAGGAAATCAGCATGGCAACAGGTACGGTCAAGTGGTTCAACTCCGAAAAGGGCTTTGGCTTCATTGCCCCCGACGACGGAAGCGCTGACGTGTTCGCACACTATTCGGCAATCGCCTCCACCGGTTACCGGTCTCTGGACGAGAACCAGAAGGTTCAGTTCGACGTCACCCAGGGCCCCAAGGGACCCCAGGCGGAGAACATCCAGCCGCTCTAGCAGCTGGTCACAAGAGACCGGTCAGATCCATTGGTTCTGACCGGTCTCTTGCTGTGTCCGGGCTTGTGAGGCCGCGGCCGTCTGTTCAGCTTCCCGTTTTGCCGCCCGCAGCGCCTTGGCTGCGGCTTTCTGCTCGGCCACCCTGGCTGCCGTGATGATGTCCCGAGCGGCTTTCTTCTTCGCGTAGGCTGCCTCGGACTTCTGCAGCCGGCGCTTGGCCTCTGTCATGATGGCCTCCTCATTGGCGGCCAGCCATGCGCGTGCGCCGTCCTCGTCGCTGAAGACCCCGTCATCTTGGGCTTCCTCGGACTGGGCGACGATGATGGCCCACAGCTTCCCCTCGGGAATGCCGGCGTCGGCCAGGTGGCCGCCTTTGAGCAGTGCCTTGCCGATGGCCTTTTCGTTGCCGATCCGCTCCGCCACGGCCAGCCAGTCCGGGACGTAGTTCCTGGTGTGCAGTACGCCCTCGCCGCGTCCAGCCTTGTCCGCTTCGACAAGCTGCGCCCACTGCTTCAGGGTCGGGCCGCCGCCGGCGTTGTCCAGCCTCCGCAGCAGTCGGCGCACCGCGGAGCCGCTGATCTCAACCCCACCGCCCGGGCTGTGGCACATGTGCTCACGGATCAGGGGCAGGATCTTCTCGTGGTACCGGCCGGGCGCCCCGATCCGGTCCAGGAAGTCCCTTGCCGGCTCAACCCCGGTTTCGTGGTGGCCGCGGAGGTGATGCTGCCGTCGTCCATGATCTTGGTGGAGTGGGCTTTGCCGAAGTCGTGGGTGATCGCGGCGAGGACCAGTGGAGGTTTCTTCCTCGTCCAGGCCGTCGCGGCGGGCGATTTGAGCAGCTTGGTCACCGGCCATCCCGAGGTGGACGTTCACGGCTCCTTCCGGGTGCCAGCGCAGGTCCTGGGGCACGCCGCAGGTCGCGGCCAGGCCCGGGAAGTGTTTCTCCCAGCCGGAGGCGTGCAGAGCCTCCAGCGCCTTGGAGATGTGGCTTCCCTCGCTGCTGAGTTTGCGGAACTGCTTCCAGATTCCGTCCTTGTGCAGCTGGTGGAATGCCGGCGCCATCTCCCGGCACAGCTCGGCTGTTTCCGGGGCCAGCTCCATGTTGAACCGGCCGGCGAACTGAACGGCGCGAAGAACCCGCAGCGGGTCCTCTTGAAAGTGGTCGCTCGGGTGGCGCAGGATACCGGCTTCCAGGTCGGCGCGGCCGCCAAGCGGGTCCACAAGCTCCCCGGATTCTGCATCCCAGCCCATCGCGTTCATATCCACTCGAAATCCCAAGGACACCATGAAGAAGCTCGCCTCGCTCTCCCTCGCTGCCGCGGTTCTCTCGATGACCGCCGGCTGCAGCATGCTGCCCCAGGCAACCCCCGCGCACACCGTGACAGTCACTGCTACCGCCAGCCTGGACGCTTCCCCGACGGCGGCCGGAGTCGACACCACGGAGAGCAGCACGCTGTCCTCAGAGCCGGCCAAATCCCGGGATGAAAGCGGTCTGAGCAAGACGATCTGGGACTACCAGGACGGCCAGGTCTCCGACGAGTCCTTCGTGGCCACGGTTCGGGCCAACACCACCACGCTTGATCCATACGGGAACGAGATGATGATCGTTCTGACCCAGAACCTCTGCGCCTCAGTAGCAAACGGCACAACCAGGGACGAGATCATCGACCACCAGGAGGAACTGGCTAAATCCGTCCAGACCGGCGAACCTACAAAGGAAATGGGAAGGGATGTCGCCTACCTGGTAGTGACGGGCGCAGAGAACTACTGCCCCGAACTCTCGGACGACCTCATGGACATCCTCCAGGGCTAATCCCCGCTGTGCAAAGGGCCCCGGATTACCGGGGCCCTTTGCGTTCCTGCCCCGGTGCTAGCTCAGGGAGTCGAGATAAGTCCGGGCCATCCTGGGCAGCTCATTCAATTCGTACTGGCGAAGATGGTCGGGCAAAGGCTCATCCACGACGACGACAAGTTCACTTAAAGCACCACCCGGAAATGCCTTCGAGACGGTGAGCTGTCCTGGCTGGAGGGACGGGTATTCAACAGGTCCCCCCATAGGCGTACGTTTGAAGGCGCGGGCCTTCCAGAGCGCAAGGTTCGGGGTGACCAGGGTGGCAAACCACTCATGATCGTCGTACTCGCCCCGGAAGCTGAACTTGATGACCCATCCCCTTACCGCTGACTCATCGAACGAGATGATCGACGTCGGCCTCGACGTCCGAGAATGGATACCCCTGGACTCGACAGACCTTTGATAGGCCCGTTCCGGTTTGATGCCCTTGGTGCGCATGATCTGGACGAATTCGACCAGGTCTTCCTCCGCTTCGCGGCGACGGCGCTCTGACTCTAACTCTGCCTTCGTCTGTTGCTGCTTCAACGCCTCCGCGGCGTCCTCTATGCGTCCCATGAGCATCCCTTCGTTGTTAGGACCTTACAGTGACGCCGTGGCCAAGGACCACAGCACAGCGAAGGGCGGCCCGGGATCAGGACCGCCCTTCTTAGGCGATGAGCTCGTAGTCGAAGTCAGGCAGCAGCGGCGGCCGGGCCTTGGGGGCGTACGGGGTCAGGAGCAGTTTCATTCCGGCCTCTTCCGGGGTCCGGTCGGCCTTGCGCTGGTTGCACTTGAAGCAGCAGCCGACCAGGTTCAGCCACGTGTTCAGCCCGCCGCGGGACTGCGGCATGATGTGGTCGACCGTCTCGGCCTTGCCCTTCGTGCAGTACGCACACCGGCCGTCGCGTCGCTTCACGGCCTCTTTGGTACAGGTGGTGCGGGTGCGCCAGGACATCTTGACGTACTTGATCACTCGCAGGACCACAGGACGAAGGAAGGGCCCGTCTGGCGAGGGGTCCGACTCGATGGCCTGGATGGACATCATGCCGTAAGCGCAGTACTCCACGTCGCCGCAGACGGCGAGCCCGCCGGTGTATCCGTGGGTGTCGTACTCGGCCTGAAGCACCCTGCCCGCCTCGTCGTAGGTCTCGAAGCGGTGCGCTGTCAGGCCATTCTCGTGGCCGCAGGCGAAGGCGAAACCGGTGATCTCGCTAAGGGTAGTGCCGAAGGTAATGGACATTCTGGATCCTCTCGAACAGGGGAACGCGGGCAGGGAGCCTGCACCTCTCATGTGTGCGGAGCGACAAGCTTCCCTACACATCTCGCGTAGGCCGGGGGAGACCTGAAAATGTAAGATTCCAGACTCGAGAGTGTTGTGGTCCATTACTTTCAAAAGGGCCTTGACGGCACATATCCCGGCGAGGACCATGGCGTTCGTAAACGGCAACTTCGAGGTCAAGAGGTGGAGTGATATGACCAACAGTCAGCCCCAACAGCCAGGTCAATTTTCAAAGGCGGATGACCCTGGTTTCAGCCGTGCGACCGCAACAGCTGCGCCTGCGGCGGACCCGGCAACGGCAGCGGGCACGGTTACAGGAGCGCCGGGTCATGTCGCGGTGCCCGGTGTTAGGGCTGTGGATTTTGGAACACTTTCACCTGCAGCAGCGGACGAACTGGGAATCGTGCTGCAGGCAGTGTCTGATGAGGGTTGCCAGATGGTGTTAGTGGGAAGAGAACCGGACGGTACTCCCATCCTTCAGCCTGTTTGTGTACATCCAGTCAACGAGCCCAACCCTATGCTGCAGTTGTGGATGACAGAGATCCTACTGGCCGAGGGAACTCCCGTCAGATGGCGAGTGAGCACGACTTCCAGGAATGAAGCCGCACTGGAAAGGGCGAGTCGAAAGAGTGAAAAAATCAGGGTCTTGGCACAAAAAGCAGTCGACCTTCTGGACGCCGCCAGCGGCAGCCCGTATTACGCCACTGATAAGAAGCCTGTCCTCAGTAAAAGCGCGAAGGCGCAGTGCAAACTAATCGGAGACAGGCTCTACGCCGTGATCCACGGACAGCACCAACCACTGGGTGATCTCTTCTACTCAATCGCCTCCAGACAACCTGATAACCAGAATGCCATAGACCTCGGCCTCGCCGCGGAGCAGCTGTATGCGTTGCCGCCTGGCACCCGATCGTGGCTCCACAAGAAGAGCCAAGACGAGATGAGGGCCGCAACTAAAGCGGGGATCAAAGGGGACGCCTTCTTCTGGCGGACAGTGGCCCGCGGCACGGCTCCGGGACATAGGGACTTCTAGTATCCCGAAGCACGCCTAAACCTTGTGCCTGACTGAGGCAATAAAGAGGCCCGGCACAGGGTGTGCCGGGCCTAGTGGTGGAGGTGGAGGGATTCGAACCCTCGTGTACCCCCTGATTCCGAACTCTTCTACGGGTGTAGTCCACCTTGGTGCTTATCGACCCGGATGGAGCATGGCGGACAACGTCCCGTCCCGGTCTAGCTGCTGGTACAGATGTCGGCCCGCAACGCTGCCGTCATCCAGGTCTCCTTTGCTGATGCCTAAACCGCGGCCGAGAACCAGTTGCCTGATGCGGTTTGAGACAGACCTCGATTAGGTCCCCGGCCGACTAAGCGGCGAGGGCGAGATCAGAGCGTGTTGCGTTGGCATCTCTTGTTGCCCGGATTTTTGAAAGGATTCCCGTGCGCTTCCCTACCCGCTTCTTCCCGGAATGATCAGGCGGTATCGAAACCAAGTCACCCCCGGATAAGGACGCCGAAGCGTACCTCGTGGAGACCAGCGGATTCGAACCACTGACCAAGGATGGATGAAGGGCGCCCTCCCATCCCACGCTCTGCCACTGAGCTAGGTCTCCAGACGCGGCGCCGGACGCCGAACAGGCCCGTCACCGCTTTGACCTTTTTGCGGACCCAGTATGGACAACTGGACTTCGTTCACGAAACACCATTCTCAGAGCGTCCGATCGGGCGGAAGCACCCGGTCACGGGCCGTGTTCGGCGGGCCTGACTTCTCTCATGTGTGCGGCACCCCGCGCGCCTGTCTCCGCGGCCATAGCCACGGGCGATAACGTCATGGGATGAGCCCGTTCAGGATCCCTTCCGACAAGCAGATCGTCCCGTCCAAGCTGGACGCCTGGATACAGATGAACACCATCCAACGAGCCGTCCACTCCCCTGGCCCAGCCTTCGTCTACATCAAGGACATCGAGGCTGAGACCTCCGCGCGGGAGATCGACCCGGCGCGGCTCCAGACTCTGATCGAGGAGAAGGCCGTCAGGAAGGGCGACCCAACCGCCGGCGTGCCGTTCATTTACCTGGACGACCTCCTGGACGGCTTCAAGGGCACCAGGCTGGAGCCGGACGAGGTTATCAGGGCCGCGGCGATGGAGCGCCACCGGCAGGAGCAGTTGCGCCAGCAGAACTAGCGGCGCGGCTGCAGTGCCCCCGGTTGGAGTTGAACCAACGACTTCCGGATTAGAAGGCCGGCACTCTATCCATCTGAGTTACGGAGGCGGAAAGGTGCACTGGGCACCTCGAGCGGGAGACGAGATTCGAACTCGCGGCATCCGACTTGGAAGGACGGCGCTCTACCACTGAGCTACTCCGGCATTGCATTGCGAAGACTTCGGGACCCGAACATTCATCAGATCAACTGCAATTTCATTGAACGAAGAGTCCGAGCATCACCTTGCAATCGGCCCCAAAGGGTCGGTGTCGCTGAGCACGATCCATGAAGAGTCCAACCCCCTTCTCCCGGTCTCGTCAAAGGTGTAGCGTTTGCCTACATCACGGACCCTCGTGATTAGTGTCCAGGTCTCTTGGGTAGGTCGTGACCCCGATACTTGCGTGCGAACGACTCAGAACGTAGGGCCGCAAGAGGGAGCCGGAGGCAGCGATGGCGTGTGAAGACATTGACAGCGCGTTGCAAGACGCCAAGGGGGTGCTGACAGCCGCCCAAGAAGACCTCGCGGCAGCAAAATCCACGAAGGAGAAGGAATTTTTGGGGAAGGCTGTCAAGAAGGCCAGATCCCGTGTTGACACGCTGACCAACGAACTGAACTCATGCCTCGGCTGCCTCCCTGTCACCACCACCCTTGAACCTAATTTCATAAGCTCAGTTAATTGCTCGCACCCGCGTCTGGGTTTGGACCCCTTCCCGACCTTTATCTCCTCCCATGAGGACACCGAGGGCAAACGGGCCCTGTCCATGGTGTTCCAAGGGTGTGATCACGAGTCCGTTGGTCCGAGGCTCGGCTGGGCCATGACTTTCTTCCCATGGTTTCTTATCACCGTCCCCGTGCCCAGGAGGTTCCCGGACATCTTCACAGGCTTCCCGCCAGTGTTCACTTTCGCCCCTCGTACTGTCAGTTTTTCACCCACGGGTTTCATGAAAGCTGTCACTGGCCACTTCGACCGCACATCGGGTCACCTTGACCTTTGGTGTGATGTCAGCGTCATCTTTGCCGGCTTCACCGGGCTCCCGCCGCTTCTGTACGACGACCTCGATTTCGGCGTCTCGACATACTCGGGCCTGTTCACCACCAAGTCGGTCCACAGGACCGTGGCCCCTACGGGAAGCGACTTGGTTGGAAAGCAGCTCGACTGGACGACAAAGAAGCTGAGAATGGTATCCGCCGGAACCTTTCAGGACGGCTTTGCCGGCGGACGGCAGATCGAGTTCGTCTTGGACTGCGTCGTCGCCGACGAGCTGCCTAAGGGACCGTAGGACCACCGCCCGCAATCCGTCCAGCTTGAGATCCGTCAACAGCAACCCGTTCGTCGAAGACCCCGTGGGTTTGGGGCAACGTCGAAGACCCGCCCCTCTGGGTGGGGGCAGGCCTTCATTACCCAGCCAATACCGATCGATAACCACGGTCCTCTCTGCCGCCTCCCTACGGAGGGCCCCGGTGACACCGCTCGTGAAGTAGATTCAGGGAGTAAGAAGATGCTTCCTGAATCTGATTCGAGTCGGTGACGGGAATCGAACCCGCGATGACAGACTGGCAGACTGTCGTGTTGCCGTTTACACCACACCAACAGTGCAGGGTTAGGGCCTTAGCGGGGCCCTACACCTGCCCGGGATCTCGTTCCCGCGGACGACCTCATGCCTGGGCAGGTTTTCCCTCATCGGTGTTGGGGCGCCGTTTCTTCGCACCGGCGCAGCACGACCGCTGTTTCGACTCATCGCGGCGAACAAGGAAGGACGCTACTCCTACGTGGCTACTCCCAGACTTGAACTGGGGACCTTCTAGTTTTCACCTAGACGCTCTACCAACTGAGCTAAGAAGCCGAAGTCCCGAGGCCTCGATTGGAGGCCAGGGTGATCCAAGTGCCGACCCCGCCTGCCAACGTTTTCCAGCGCGCCACAACCTGGGCGGTTATGCTCGATGGATCGTCGATTAGCAGGGAAGACATGGACAACTTTGAGAAGGCCGTCTGGACAGGAATGGCTGCCATCTTTGTGGGGCTGGCTGGCGCGTTCCTGAAGAGTGCATGGGACGACGCTGAGAAGCAGGCCGAGGAGGCCGCGAATCCGCATATTCGGTGGACTGACGGGACCCGCTGGGAGAAGTAGCAATTCCCTAAGCAATCCAGTCGGGATGACAGGATTTGAACCTGCGACCCCCTGGCCCCCAGCCAGGTGCGCTACCAAGCTGCGTTACATCCCGAAGACCGGAGCGCCAGGCACCCCGGGTACTGCAAGCGGCGGGACCGGGATTCGAACCCGGGGATGGACTGGTAGTCCATCTGCTGTTTTCAAGGCAGCCGCCTTAGGCCGCTCGGACCATCCCGCCATTTTTACTGCGTCGGGGTGACAGGATTTGAACCTGCGACCTCATCGTCCCGAACGATGCGCGCTACCAAGCTGCGCCACACCCCGATTTCTACTGCGGCGCCGGTCACGGAATCGAACCCAGGAACACTTACCTGCCCGGACCCCCATCCGGGGTGAACTCCCGCCAACTCGGGCGGGCGCGTTGCCATTTCGCTAACCGACGTGCATCCGTCCGGGTCAATGCTGCTGGTTGAGCGGCACCATCTCAACCACGTGGCTCCGGGTGAGCCCGTCGGTTGTCTTCGGGCAAACAGCCAGATGCGGCAGGTCGATGGTCCGCAGCCAATGGACGGCAGCGGGGTCGGAGGTGATGTCGTCGTCGAGCCAGATGAAGCCCTCGGGACGGTCCTTCTCCAGGTCCTCGTGGATCTTTGCCAGCTTCCACCAGTGCCAGTTCATCGGGTCGTCTTCGTCAACCCCGAAGATGACCTCCCAATCAGTCGCGTCCAGGCCAATCGCCGGAGCGAGCTGAAGGGGCGCCTGTTCCTCCCAACGGGTGAGCCATTTGCCGGTCACACCGGGATGACCCGCGATCCTGTTCACGGCGTCCACCTGCTCCCCCGGACCAGTAGCCCGGGAATGCGCCAGGCACGGTGATTGGGTGCCAGTTCTCCCAGCCGGTTTGTTCGGCCGGTGGTGGGGAGAAGCGGTGGTCTGTAGCGGCGTTGAAGATGCCGTCAGCATCGAAGTAGGCGGTGATCATGTGTCTTGCTCCGATCGTTGGTTATTGCCAATGCCGGGTGGCTGGCGGTCGATGTCCAGTGTCCTTCTTAGGGATCTTCTGACTGGAATCAATCCGCTGCCCTACCCCAGCCGTGGCGCCACGGGGTCTCGAACCCCGAACCCTCTGCTTGCAAAGCAGGTGCGCTACCAATTGCGCCATGGCCCCATTCGGATCCCGCCCTGAGCAGAGAGCGGGACCTATGATCTTGAGGAGATCGTGGAGCTACGGAGATTTGAACTCCGGACCTTCTGCATGCCATGCAGACGCGCTACCAACTGCGCCATAACCCCCATTGCCGGTGGCCTTCACCATCGGTGTTGGTTGTTCTGTCCCGCCTCATGTGTGCGGAGCCTACAAACTCTCTCACCACTGAGCTGCGGACTGTCCTTACGGAGCGGAAGGCGCGGGGTTCGAACCCGCAAAACGGTGTCACCCGTCTTAGCCGATCAGCAGTCGGCCTGCTCCCCAACTTCGCTTACCTTCCTCGTGTACTGCTCGCGGAGTCCAGGAGGATCGAACTCCTACGCGGTTGCCCGCAACCGGATCTCGAATCTGGCGCCGCCGCCAACCCTCGGCTGGGGACTCCATCTGTACTGCGCGGAAGGGACGAGGTTCGAACTCGCACACGGACCAGGTCCGTCAACTGCGCTCCAGGCAGCGGCCGTCGCCATCAGTCGGCTGGCCCCTCCAAATGCACTCCCCTGCGGGAGCAGTGCCCATCCCCGGACTTGAACCGGGACGTCCTTTCGGACAACAGCCTCTCAGACTGTCGCGTCTGCCAATTTCGCCAGACGGGCGAGACGCCGGGCGCCTGGACGCGGGATAAGCAGTGACTAGCTGCCGTCCGCGGACAAGCCTTGTGGTCGAAGCAACCCGGCGGCGGGTATCTGTTTTACATCACCCAGGCATGCACCCGCCGGTCAAGGCGTTGCGGTTAATGCCTGCGCTTGGGCAACCCTGCTCATGGCCACAGTGCCCATTCCCGGACTTGAACTCGGACGTCCCAAAGGACACCAGCTCCTGAGGCTGGCGCGTCTGCCAATTTCGCCAGACGGGCGTTGCAGAGGCGGGATTTGAACCCACGATCTCCGGGGAATGAACCCGGCGGGGACGGCCGACCTCCCCTACTCTGCGCGTGGCGAATACTGGATTCAAACCAGTGAAAGCTGAGCTACCGAATTTACAGTCCGGCCCCTTTAGCCACTCGGGCAATCCGCCGAGAATTCCCGGACCGGCCTTCAGGAATAAACCTGCGCGCCGGTCCGGAAACCGTTTATCACTTTGTTTTTGAGCGCGAAGAAATAGCACCACAGGATTTGGCTTTCCTGTAGATTCTCCGTCTCGTACTTCACATTCACTATGGAATTCTCAATGAGCAATTGCATCTCTTGCGAGTGCTTTGTCTTGCGCGGGGCGGACAGGGCTTGAACCTGCGACCTACGGTTTTGGAGACCGTTGCTCTACCAACTGAGCTACCTCCCCAGTGCCGGGATCCCGGCTGGGTGGAGGCGGTCCGCTTGTCCTCATGGGGACAAAAAGAGAGACCGCCTCGGGGTTGGACTCACCCGAAGCGGCCTCTGGTGGACGGCCATGCCGTCAAAACTTAGAGGATACTTCGGTGCCTTGCGTGGTCATTCCGCTGCCAGGTGTTTCCATAGGCTTTCGGGGATTCCAACGCCGGCTTGGTCGTGGGCAGGACAAAGCCGCGGCGGCATACTGCTGCCGAGATGCTGAGCATGGATGATGCGAGCATGGCCTGTCCTTTCCTGAACGATTTCGCGGGCCCTGATGACCTGCTGAATAAACTCAAACTGAGAGACGTTGAATTTGCATTCCAAATCTCTCACGAGTTTCAGAAGGAAAATCCCCCTCCATTTAAATGTGTGCGGCGATTCAAAAGAGCGTCACCGCGACAGAAATCAGGCGCGGCGGGCTTCAGCACGGCTTCTTCCCCGAATAAGGAAGAAAGCCGTCAGGGCGCCGGAAGTGGTCGCTCCCAGGAGGAACCATGCAGAGCGTGCGAGCATGCTTCCGGTGTAGTCCCCGCACGCCCTGTCGCTGAAGTCCACTGATGCCCCGCTCGTCAACGAGGTGAAAGCTGACGGGCATACCTGAAGGCCGCTCTCACCTTCGCTGCCGTTCAGGACGAGTGGAACTGTCAGCGTTTGGAAGATCGCCGCCAGGAAGATGACAGCAACCGCGGTACCTGCCAGAAGGAGCCCACGACTGATCCATCTCCTCGCCGGCACATCTCGACTGCCGTCCCGAGTATCACCATGATCTGCCAGCATCGTTCCCCCACCCTGAAGTCGTCTTCCTGTGCAGGCTACCCCGTGGACGGGACATATCTGGCTAATGCCGGGTCCGACGCCCTGCCCGGTCAGCGAAGGCGTCCAGGGCCGCGATGATGTCGGGAGCTACCCAGACGCGGGTGCCGCGGATCTTGCCGGCGGATGCCAGGATGCCCGCTGCTTCCAACCGTTCGACGGCCCGGTACGCTGTCGCCAGAGACGTCTCGGTGTGTTCTGCAACCATCTCTGCGGTCAGCGCCGGCTCCCGCGGTACCAGGTCCAGGACTCTGCGGACGGACGATGGGCCTCCGGCCAGCCGCTCACGGTAGCTTTCCTCTGCCGCCTGGATGTCGGCCGCCAGCTGGCGGCCATTGTCGACAGCCCTCACAGCGGACTCGGCGAAGCGTTCCACGATGGGCTGGGTGGCTCCTTCGCGATAGGCACTCAGGGCATCGAAGTACAGGCGGGTATCTGTCAGTAGTCCGGAGGACACCGGGACTGTGACATTCTCGGTGACGCCCTTGGCCCGCAGCAGCGCGCTGACGATGGCTCGGCTGGTTCGGCCGTTGCCGTCCGCGAACGGGTGGATGGTTTCGAATTGGGCGTGCGCGATCGCAGCCTGGGTCAGCGCGGGAATGTCGTCGCGGCGCATGAACGCCACCAGGTCATCCATGGCCGGCAGGACGCGGTCAGGATGGGGCGGGACGAACTCTGCGGTGTGCGGCGAGTTACCGCGGATCCAGTTCTGAGCGTCCCGGTACTCCCCTGCGATGTTGCTGTCCGAGGCATTGAGCAGGGCAAGGTGCATGACGGCGATGTTCTCCACCGACAGGTCCTCGGACAGATCGATCGCAGCCTGCAGCGCCTTGACGTTGGAAGCGATCAGGGAAGCGTTTTGCTTGAGGTGTCACCCAGCTGGGCCAGGGCAATCTTGCGGGCGCCTGCGGTCAGGTTCTCGATTTGGGAGCTGGACGCGGATTCACTGCGCAGCAGCAGTGCGGCGAAAGGAGTGGTGTCCCGGCCCAGTTCGGCGTCGAAGCGGACCATCTCCAGGGTTGCCGCCTCAGGCAGGGCCTGGGTGCGGGAATCGATGGAAGGATCCAGGTCTGCGATCGCAGGAGTGACGGCGGCCTCGTAAGGCCCGCGGGCCAGCAGCCGCTGCCGCTGGGAGGCGCCGCGGTCGAGGTCGGTCTCCCAGGGGTGCTCCTCGTAGCCAATCGCGGGCCAGGCCGCCGTACCAACGGGCAGGGAGAAGCCGGGCTCGGCATGCACGTTGGCAGCAAACTCCCCGCCGGCGGGAATCGCCGCAGCCAGTCACGGACTGTTCCGCTACCGCGACGAGGATGATTTCCACACGTTCCTGGACGGGCAGGCCGTCGGTGTCGAGGAGTCCATCGGCTTCCGGCCGAAGGATTAGCGAGCGTCTACACGAGCAACCACCAGCATGGGGCAGACGATACCGTCCGATGCTCGTGGTCGCTTGTCGTTAGCCCCTGTAGTTGCCGGGCCCACACGCCGACTTGATGTCCTGCTCATAGTCTTCGGGAGCAGGAACGACCTTCTTGCAGATACTGCCGCCTAAATAGACGGCCTCGTATGCGGATTCCCGCGACGGATCGATGGCTTCCTCGAAGGGAGCGAGCACAATGTCCTGATCTGTAATCCGCTGCTTGATCTCCTTCTCGCCGTCCATAACGGTCATCTCGACATGGACCTTGCACAGTTTTGTTCTGCTCGGAATGAGATTCAGGACCACATATTCTTCTTCTTCGGGACTACTGAGGGTGATCGTGCGTCCTGGAAAAAAGGGTTCGGTCTGGGCGGCGCCCGGTGTGTAAAGCTCTACAGGTTTTGCCGGATCATCGACGAATAAGTAGAGGATAGTTGACGGGGGCACGGCTCCCCTCCCCCATCCAGTCCTCACGAGAGTTCCGCGGCTCGGGTCCTCGCATTCGCTTACGGGTCGAATGTCGGTTACCCGTACCAAGTGACTACGGTTGCCTTTCATGGTCACGGTGAATTCCCGCGCCCCCACCGGCACACCGCTGTTCTCTTCAAGCCAGGCAATTTGAGCGGCTGGCTCCAGGGCGTTCATCCGTTCGAGGTCTGCGCTGGAAAGTGACCTGCTCGCCGGGAGCGATACGTCCCCATCGGATGGCTTCAGTGAAGTAACGACGGAGATCGGATCCCCACTTTCAATGACCGTCTCGATTGCGTCTGTGATCCTGGGCTGGAGCCAGGCAGTGATCGCAGCGCCTATCGCGGCCAACAGGAGGGTTCCGCCCCAGACCAAAGGTCTCTTCCACCACCGAACATTTCCGCCAGTAGACGGACGCGATGGCGCCTTCTTCCCCGCAGAAGCTTTGGCGGGTTTACGGTTCTTTGGCTGTCCCACTCGCAGGCTCCGCTTCAGCGTTGGCTCTCATCTAAGGGCTTTATGGTAGGAAGCCAGCGCCCCACCGTCAATGGGCGCCGGCTACCCTATTTGCCGCGGTTATCCGGAGGGTCAGGCAAGTGACCTGGCGTACTCCACAGTAGCCGTACACATCCGGAGTATGACCACCATCACTAGCCCCCAGCCCCACATCCCCACCGGAGGCCAATTCGCCGGCATCGCCCGCGCAGAACCGGCTTTCAGCCTCGACTTGAGGTCCACAGCGGACCTAGCCGCGCTGGCGACCGCCGAGACGCCGCTGCTGGCGCGCCGGCGGGCCTTCCTGCAGGACCAGCTGCTCATGGTTGAGACCCGGCAGCGGGCCATCGCGTGCGCGGCCGCCGCCCACCATGTCCTGCAGCAGCACCCCGATGCCGCGACCATTATCGTCTCGGTGAAGGATGGCAGTCCTGTCATGCTGTCCAATGTCCTGGACAGCGCCGGCAGGATCCTGCCGGCCCACCGTTTCGGGGACTGGGCGGATACCGTTATAGCCGAGATTCGGCAAGAACGTGCCGGTGCGCTCGGAGAAATTGATGGCGTCGAGGCTGCCGGAGCCACTCTCCGAATCGACATCGCAGCGGTCGTCGCAGGCGCTGCGGACGAGGTAGCGGGGCAGTATCTCTACCAGCCGAAGCACGACGCCTCAGCTATCCGTGCAGCCTGAGAGAGTCTCCTAACTACTCTGCTGTGTGGCCCAGTCCTCCCCGCACGCTTCGTCCTCCTCCGCGCCGCCCGGACCAAATTTGTCGCCGTCTGCATGGCTTCCCGCTCGGCCACTTCGGCAGGTTCCCCCTGGACTGCAGCAACACGCTTGGCGGCAGCTGCACGGCGCGCGGGGAGGTGACGCACGAGCTGCGGAACAGGCCCTGACCCCGCCCACTCCCGGTACGTTGGTGTCCTCACGTTCTCCATAGTGAGCGACAAGCCGTTGATCTGAACGAGCCTATGAGGGTCAAGGGTCCGCGACTCAGCCGGCCCGGGCCCAGACTCTGAGACGAGATGGAGGATCGGCAAGTCAAATTCGATGATTTCCCTGACCTGCCTCAGGCTTCTACCTCTTCAGCCACTGGTGACCAAGGGCTCGACACCATTGTCGACGATGAGGATGTCGATCATGAGATTTTGCCCCCACCCGGCGCCATTTTGAAGCGTGTCCGTCCGAGCAACCTGAACCTTGATGAAATCGCTGGTCGTTTCGCCGACCATGAGGGAAAACTGATTCGGCCATTTGAAGCCGTCGTTGTCGAACTGTCGTGTTTGGAGTTGGATGACGTGTAGTCTGGCGACACTGAACCGGAAGGGTGGATCGGGGACGAGCTTCACTGTGAGGTTGGCACCTCCAGCGAAGGGTCCTACGAGGGCGTTTCCAAATAGAAAGATGCTGCTGGCCGTCAGGTTATTTTGCTGCCCAGTGGAAGTAAAGGTGATTTGAACTTCACGCTCGATGACGTTGTTCTTGATACCTCACTTCGATTGGAACCGCTGTCGGCAACTCTGAGGAAGTTTGAAGAATGCTCCCGCCGTCCCGTGATGTCAACAGAGTCCCGCCATAGCCCGCTAGACCGGACCACTAACAGCCGCACACAGGTAAGTCATGACGTATTCACGCCAGCCTCGAGGCATCCCCGGCGGCGGCCAGTTCGTCCCCACCGCCCACGCCGAGCCGGGCTTCGACCTGAACAGCTCAGCTCCCGCGGTTTCTGTGCCTTTCCAGGGCAGCGTTGACCTCCACAACAGGGATCTCGGCAACCTCCCGCCGCTACCCGCCAGCGTAGGCACACCTGAAATGGCCTTCGACTTCAACATCGACGGCAAGCTCGAAACCCACGTCAATGTGGGAGGCAGCAAGATGTCCTTCTCGAATGACGACATGGCTGACGAGATCACGAACACCGTCGAATCCGGCCGTAGCGGCGAAGATGACGAAGCGCCCTGGTCGGGCATCGCTGAACGAGGGCTGGCAGCAGACCCGCACCTGGGCCGGGTCGGTACACGAGCCCATCCACGGCGACACCCTCGATGTCCTGACCACTGCTGTGGACACCAACGCCGCCCGCGCCTCGATCATCAGAAGGAGCTTGGGCCAAGCCATCGAACGACTGGAGGGACGCGGACTGGATCAAGCTGGGAGCCAAGAACGCGTTCTCCAACGCCGCTGTCCGCTTCACCAACGGGGCTCTTCCCTCACAACCGCCATCACGAAGATCGGTTCGCCAAACTGCTGATGGAGGGCGAAACGAATATCGACACGATCATCGGTGAGACGTTCGACGAGCAAGCCTTGTAGAAGTTCAGGAAGCGGCGCTGGACGCCTGCAGGCGGCCCTGGGTGCACTCTTGTGGCCTTTGGTGTCTTGCCCAATCCCAGCGACGGCTCTCGGCTGCAGACGGGCAGCGAAGCGCATGCCTTAAGCCGGCCGCTTTTGGCTCAGCAGTTCGGCCAGCTCGGATGCCTTCTGTGCAGATGTGCTTTTACGGACCAAAGTAGCGGGCCTCTTCTCGCTGAGCTCAAGGATTTGTTCGTAGTGATGCTCTGTGAAACGAACGGTTCGTTTGTTCAACCGGAGATGCGGCCAAGTGTTCGTATAGTACATCTCCCGCACCATGCGCAAGGAAACACCAAGACGCTCCGCAAGCTGATCTGGTGTTATCAGTTCATTTCTGTGTTCCGTGGCCGTCATCGCCGTGCCCCTCATCGTGTGATTCTAGGAATATTCCCTACTTACGGATACCCCTATGCCTCAACTTTTTCGACGGGTGTACGTTTCGGTAACAAGGCGTCTTTACGAGTATCTGTAAGGACCTGTCGCGGGACGCCGCGTGGGTGGTTTTTCGCGTGGGTGACGTGGGTGGAACTGGGAGCTCCCAGGATTGTTTACTGGAACAAGCAGTAACAAAAAGCCCGAAATCTAGGCGATCTTGTAGTTGACGACACGCCGTGAAGGGGGTTCAAGTCCCCCTCCGCGCACAAACGGAAGCCCCGGAAAATCAGTGATTTTCCGGGGCTTCTTTGTGGTTGCCCAGCATGGGCATTTGCTTGGAGGTGAAAGTCCTCTGAAGGAGAAGGTGGTTTAACTTCTAGCCAAGGGCAACTGCGTCATCGTGAGATGGGGTGGGAAGGAAGCCGGAGGCAAATCCCTGCACCGAGGGACACGAACCGCATAGAAGGCGTGCTGGTCGGGGTAAGCCAGCCACAAATGGTGAAGCCCGTTCCACCGAAACGGCCAGTGTGTAAATGCGGCGGCGGCAGGGGGAAAGTGAATGTTCTTATCTGGGGAGATCTGTCCCAGTGCGTCATCCGGTTTACCGGGTGGAGCGGTGCGGCTCTAAGGGTCGTTGCTGATGGGGCAGAAGTCAGCCGAGGCCATAGTACCGGCGGAATCATGCGTGATTGCCGGGAAGGGCTGAACGCTGGGAATTGATGGTTTGAAGCGGTGCTTCTCGCGTGTTCCCACAAGAATCGCAGCCAACCCACGGGAGTGGTGGGACAGAGAGTGAAGGAGCGAACGGTGAATCCGGGAGAGCCCCTGTCTGTGCGTAGTGAGGACCCGGCGGGTATCGGGGAGAACATCAGGGATACATCGGATCTGTGGGAGGCAGTGTTTTCCCGGCAGAATCTGATGATCGCGTTGAAACGTGTTGAGCGTAACCGGGGTGCTGCCGGTGCTGACGGGCTGCGCACGGACGAACTTCGTGCGTGGTGTTTAGGACATTGGACAGAAACGCGGGAAGCGTTGGATGCGGGTACTTATGCTCCGTTGCCGGTTCGTCAGGTGATGATTCCCAAACCTGACGGCGGGGAACGGAAACTGGGAGTACCGTCCGTGCTGGATCGATTGATCCAGCAGGCAGTCGCGCAAGTCCCGTCCCCGGTCTTTGATCCGGGGTTCGTGCCGGTCTCGTATGGGTTCCGGCCGGGCAGAAGCGCCCATGATGCTGTGAAGGTCGCCCGAACGGTGATTTCACAGGGGTATCGGTGGGTGGTGGAGGTTGACCTGGATGCGTTCTTTGACCGGGTGAACCACGACGTGCTGATGGCCAGGGTTGCGCGGAAAGTGAAAGACAAGCGGCTCTTGAAGTTGATTCGGCGCTATCTTGAAGCCGGGATCATGGCTGATGGGGTGCGGCAACCGACGGTGGAGGGGACCCCGCAGGGGTCGCCTTTGTCGCCGTTGCTGTCGAACATCATGCTGGACGATTTTGATCAGGAGTTCTGGGGCCGGGGGCACCGTTTCGTGCGGTATGCCGATGACATCAGGGTCTTTGTGAAGTCCAGGAGAGCCGCGGAACGGGTGCTGGATCGGGCAACGAAAGTGCTTGAAACAGGCCTGAAATTGAGGGTCAACCGGCAGAAGTCCACGATTAATCCGGCAAGTGTAGCTACATTGCTGGGTTTCGGGTTCTACTTCGCCAAGGGTGAGGTGAAAATCCGGATCGCTCCGAAGGCGTTCAAACGCATGAAGGACCGCATCAGGGAATTGACCTCGCGCAAATGGAGTATTTCCATGGCTGACCGCATCCAGCAACTGAACCGCTATGTCCGGGGATGGATGGGCTACTTCCGGCTGTCACAGACGCCGCGGAAGTTCTCCGACCTTGATGAGTGGTTCAGACGAAGGATGCGCCAAATCCGGTGGAAGGAATGGAAACGTCCGCGAACACGGGTGGCAAAGCTGCGCAAGCTCGGGATCAGGCCTAATCTGGCCTACCAATGGGGCATGACCAGCCGCGCCTACTGGCGGATCGCGGGCTCGCCCATTCTCCAACGCGCCCTCCCCAACCAACACTGGGTGGAGGAAGGCTTCCTACTCTTTCACACTGCTTGGGACCGTTTTCAACGACCTAGCGAACCGCCGTATGCGAGGCCCGCACGTACGGTGGTGTGAGAGGAGGGCCGGGAAACCCGGCCCTCCTACTCGATTCTCCAGCCATGCGGTTTGTAGTTGGCGGTATGAGGTCCACTCAGTAGAAGGAAATGAGCTCGACGAGTTCCCCCACTCTGTCCTCCGGGTAGTTGCGCGCGATGTCCGCCTGGGTGAGGATGCCGACCAGATCATGGCCGTCAATGACCGGAAGCCGACGCACCTGATGCTCCTGCATGGTGCTGATCGCTTCTTCGATGGAATCGTCCGCGCCGATGGTGACCGGCTTGCCCTGGCCAAAATCCCCCGCCTTTGCGGTCCGGGGATCACCACCCTCCGCGAAGCATTTAATGACGATGTCCCGGTCCGTGATCATGCCCTTGAGCCGGTTGTCCTCCCCGCAGATCGGGAGTGCACCGACGTCCAGGTCTTTCATCTTGCGCGCCGCTGCTTCCAGGGTTTCATTTTCACCGATGCATTCAACGCCGCCGGTCATAATTTCACGTGCAGTGGTCATGGCATTCTCCTTATATTGCGCCCGAGCGGGCGTTAGAAGTTCCCCGGTCCGCGGGGGGTTCCCTACGATTTCGTCGCCCTGCGTCAGATTTCTTTGCCGCCTGGTTCGCTGAACGCCATGACTTTCCACAGGTCCGCACTGACCTGCCTGCCACAGGGATTCAGCCTTTGTCCCGGTTCTCCTATAGGTTTCCTCCTATCCTTGCTGGATGGCCCTCAACGCGGACCGGAAGCAGTGGGGTTGCCCGGAATGCTCCAGTCTAAATCGGTGTGCTTCGTCCGGACAGTCCCGCGCCGGAGCGAAAGTGAGGGGTATCTTCGCGCTACGGGCCAGGGGGTTAGAAATGTCCCTACCAGCCAACGGCATTTGGGACACCGGCGGAATGGGCAACGTTGACGCTGATGCCAAAGAGTGTCTCCAGCGCGGCCGTGTACTCGTCATGCCGGCCCGCAGCAGCCATTTCTCTTGCACGGACCGCAGGCGTGTGCAGCACCTGGCGTACAAAACGCCGCAGCACCCTGGCAGTTTCCTCAGCGGAGGTGCCGGCTCCATTTCGCTTTCTGTCCTTTTCCATTTCACGCTCAAGCGCCCGATGAAGGTGGTGGCGCCGGTCAATAATCGCAGCATCGATGGTGCGGAGGGATTCTTGTTCGTGAAACCGGCAGGCGGACTGCCGGATCAAGGTTCGGGCCAGCTGGATTTGTGCAGCGTCCGTCTGTGGACCGGCTGCGGCCCAGCACGTCGTGCGTAATGAGTGGAGCTGCCGATTGCACCCTGGCTCTGTCCACAGTCGCCGCAATGGTGCAATATGTCCTGATGGAGGCATTTCCGGCGGCCAGCCTTGGCCACGTGGTTCTGCTGGGCGATTCCATCTTCGATAACAGGGCCTATGTTGGCGGCGGCCCGGACGTCATCAGCCAGCTTCGCCAGGAACTGCCGGGCTGGAAATGTTCGCTCCTGGCCATCGACGGGGATGTCATCACCGGCGTCGCCCGCCAGCTCCGCGACCTCCCCCCGGACGCCACCCACCTGGTGGTCAGCGTTGGTGGAAACGACGCCCTCGGCTACGCGCCGCTGTTGCAGGAGCAGCCTGCCTCAGTAGCCGAGGCACTGCTTATGCTTGGCGGGGCGAGGGAGAGGTTCGACGCCGACTACCGCACCATGCTGTCCGCCGTCCTGGCCCAGGGATTGCCGACGGCGGTCTGCACCATCTACGACACACCCTCCTCGCAGCCGGACCACAAGGTCATCAAGACGGCTCTGTCCCTTTTCAACGATTCGATAACGCGGGCAGCCTTTTCCAGCGGTACACCGCTGATCGACCTGCGGCTGATCTGCAGCGAAGATGGGGACTACGCGAACCCGATCGAGCCTTCATCTCAGGGCGGCTGGAAGATGGCGAAGGCTATTGCCACGCTGATAGGATCCGGCGCGGCCGGCCCTCATTCCATTGTTGTCGCGGGGGCGTCAAGGCATGAACCCGTTACCCCGCCAAGTCGGGCGAGGTAAAGGGGGCGCTCCTGCCATCAGTGCTGCGGGGCAGGCTTCACGTCCGCGGATGCCTGCGGCGTCCGGCCAGCCGGGAGCCAGCCGCGACGGGCCGGTACTGCACCCGCCGATTATCCATCCGGGTGGCCCGCCGCTCCTGGCGCCGGGCCTTCCGCTCCGCCCGGTCGATACCGGACAGGATAGCGAAGGTGCCCACAACCCAGAGGAACGCCATCGTCAACACCAAGGCAATCTCCAACTCAATGCCCATGGCTTTATTTTAGGACTTCGGAGCCGTAAGCGAGAGCCCTGGACTGACCGATCTTTGCTCGCTCTACAACACGCCCAGCCCCCGCGCCGCAGCCAGAACATCCTGCACGGTGATTGCCAGCAGCGCCGGATCCGGCTGGTCGGCGAAGGTGTCCCCCCGCCGCAGCTCAGCGCGGGTGAGGACGGCGTGCGGGCCCGGGGGCGGACCCCAGATCTCAGGTGGAGCCGGACCAAAGAGCACCACCGATGGCGTTCCGTACGCAGAGGCCAGGTGCGCAGCTCCGGTATCCGCGGAGATCACAAGCCGCGCTGCTGCGATGGTGGCTGCGAACTCGGCCAGCCCCAACTGCCCCGCCAGCACCAGATCCTCTGCAAAGCCTGACCGTCGGCAAACATCCAGGGCACGTTCGCGTTCACCGCTGCCACCGGTGAAAACAACGTTGTGCCCGGCCGAGGCGAGCGTGGAGGCAACTGCCGCGAAGCGCTCGGCCGGCCAGAGCCGGCTGCCGTAGGCGGCGCCCACGTGCAAAACAGTGGCACCGGGAACGGGGCTCGGCACGTGGGGTGTGTTCAGACCGATATCCAGGGGGTCGGCCTCGATGCCATGCCATTCCAGGAGCCGGACCCAGCGTTCCCGTTCATGCAGTTCCGCGCGCCAGGGCGGCCCGTCCCGGTACTGGCTCCGGTGCCCTATGGTCTGCCTGGCCTGCAACGCCTCGATCCGGCCCTGGCTCTCCGGCCCGCTGCCGTGCAGGTTCACGGCCACGTCCACCACGCCGGGCTCCATGGCCAACGGCTCATCAAGCCCGTGGGTGGGGAAAAGCTCATAACCGCCCACCAGGCCCAGCGCGTCAGACAACCATCCCTGGGCCGCGTACCGCAGCCTGTGCTCGGGGAATGTCCGGCGGATGGCCTTCAGGGCCGGAACCGCGACGAGCAGGTCCCCAAGCTTTAAGGCCCGAAGCACCAGGAGCTCGGGTTTCCCGTCGTGCAGCCCGTCCACTTCCCGCACTGGCGCACTTTCCGTAGCGCTCATGCTTGCTGGCTGATCAGTTCGGTTGCCGCAAGGCTCCGGACGTCCTCGTGGACATCCCGCGCGGCAATGCCGGCCACCACTGAATCATCGTGGGGGCAGCGCGGGGCCGTCCAGCCCACCTGGGTGACATCTATGCCGCAGGTGGGGCAGGCAGTCACCCAGGAAGCGTGAATCCGGTGAAGGCTCCGGCCCAGTGCGCCGGCATTGATAACGTTCCCGGCCCAGAAGATGCCGACCGTGGGAATCCCCAGGGCCTGGGCGAGATGGCGCGGGCCGCTGTCATTTCCGACCACCACCGCCGCGGCTGCGATCAGTGCCACCAAGCCTGCCATGTCCAGTTCACCGGCCAACGAACGTACCTGGCCCGAGGCGGCCAGTTCGACGATCCGCCCGGCAAGCGCCTTCTCGCTCTCATCCCCTACAACCACCACCTGGAAGCCGTCCGCGGTGCAGGCCAGCGCAAGTTCAGCGAAGCGCTCAACCGGCCAACGACGACGTGGGTCCGTAGCGCCAGGATGCATCACCACCAAAGGCTGGCCGTCGTCGTCGGCCATTCGGGCAAAGGGGCGCAGTCCCTCCGCCGGCGCCAGCCGAGCCTCCAGATCAACCGGGAACGCACCCGCGAACCCGGCTACCTCCAGGGCCCTCAGAGGTTCATGCTGGTAATAGAGGTACGGCACCGTCCGCTCGAGGCTCGCTGCGTCAGGCGTGCGGGTGCCCACCGTATGCCGGGCACCCAGCCGGAGCAGGAAGGGATTGGAATACCGCCCGCCCCCATGAATCTGAACCGCCAGATCAAAACGGCGGGCCCGCATCTCCTCGAAGAACCGTTCCAGCTCATCCTGGCTTTCGGCCCCGGGCCGGACACCTTCGGAAAACGGCAGGACCTGAACCTCGTCCACGGGACTCTTCGTCGCAGCGATCAAAGCCTTGTGCGCCGGGGTGCCCAGGAGGGTAATGGAAGCCCCGGGATATGCCGCTTTCAATGCGGCAATGGCCGGAATGGCGAAAATCAGGTCGCCGAGGCCCCCGCCGCGCAGGACGACTATCCTTGATACTGAGCCGAACTTTTCCAGAACCGGACCAACGCCTGTACCGGCCCGCCCGGCGCCCCCGAACTCCGCAGTGAGCTGCTCCACATATACCCCTTCGAATAGTGCGTCAGACCACAGCGTTCGCCGCGGCCTCCCTGCCCGTACAGCCACAGTAGGGTGATGAACCTTGAGGCCGCTTCCTTAAACCTCTACCCAAACGGCAGTCAATATACTCCGGCTATTGGGGAATACCCGGATGATGCTGTACGTTTCATACGCGACAGACGAACCAAAGAAAAGAGAAGCACCTAAATTGGCAACCGATTATGATGAACTGCGTTCCGACGTCAAGGAATCGCAGGACAACTCCCTCGAGCAGCTCCAGTCAGCCAACGCTCCCGACGCGCGCAGCGTTGTCCTGGAGCTGGACGAAGCTGACGGCCTCGACGGCGCGGGCGTACCCGGCGGCGAGTTTGTCGCTGAGGAGCTCGTGGTGCAGGTCATTCCGCAGGCCGAGGACGAATTCACCTGCTACTCCTGCTTCCTGGTCCGCCACCGCTCGCAGATTGCGCGCCAGAAGGATGGCCACAGCTACTGCACGGAGTGCGAAGGCTAATCAGGAAGTCAGGCCGGGGCGCGCATACAGCCGCCCCCCAACTGAGCAAAGGCACGCCCGCCATCCGGTGGACGTGCCTTTCCGCTTTAAGCGAGCTTTTGGCGCACCAGCTGGCTGACTTCCTTGCCGTCGAAGCGCCCTGCAACCTTCGCCGTCACGGGCTTCATCACCTCACCCATCTGCCGCGGCGTCAGCTCGCGCCCCCCGGCACGGAGCCCGGCGACGACCTCGTCCACAATCGCCTCCACCTCCTGCAAGGACAGCGGCTTCGGCAGGTAAGACTCGATCACCTCCGCTTCAGCAATCTCCGCTGCCGCCCGGTCCGGCTGGCCGGCCTCCGCGTAGATGGCTGCCGTGTCGCGGCGCTTGGCGGCTTCCTTCTGCAGCAGGGACGTCACCTGCGCGTCATCGAGCTGCACGGGTGCCTTACCCGACTTCTCCCGGGTCTCAATCTCACCCAGGACGTTCCGGACCGTGGTGAGCGCCGTCTTGTTGCGCTCCTTCATATGGCTGACCACATCGGCCTGCAGCCGTTCTTTCAGTGACGACACGTTTTCCTCTGTTCCTTTGGTTCCTGTTAGCCCTTGTTCGCTGGGCGGCGCCTGAGTACTCCGGCCGCGTACAGCCATCCCTAGTACCGTAGGGGCTTATGCCCGAAAAAGACCACCTGTCGTCCCCGGACCGTACCTCGTGAGCCTTCCCACCGACCTCTGGACCGCGTTGCTTAACGCGTTCGCCCGTACAGCTATCCCGGCCATTACCACCACGGAGCTGCTGCTGGTGGTGTCCATAGCCATTGCGTTGTCCATCCCCCGCCGGTCCTGGAAGTACGTTGGCCTGCTCGCCACCGCCACTCACGAACTGGGACATGCCTTCGCCGCTGTAACGAGCGGGCAGCGGCTCTCCGGAATCCGGTTGAGGTTTGACCATTCCGGAGCTACCACCACCTACAGCCGGAGCAGGCTTGCCACTGCCTGGTCCTGCTTCTGGGGCTATCCCGTACCTGCTGTTGTTGGTGCAGCGTTTGTCTGGTGTGGCTTCAATGGATGGGGGCCGGCCGCACTTGCCGCCAGTACCGTTGCCCTGGCCGCCACGCTGGTGTTCCTCCGGAACGCCGCAGGTTTCCTCATCACCACTGGAGCGATCCTGGGCTGCATCGCGCTGATTCTCCTGGTTCCTGCCGGGTTCTTGGGCCATACCGCCGTCATTCTTGGCCTGGTACTCCTGGTGGGCGCGGTGCGGGACCTCATCAAGCTCACCCATGTCCATCTGCGCA